>NZ_JBVIFS010000035.1:0-68635 GCF_055571215.1 Streptomyces sp. NPDC030995 | reverse complement strand
GAGTTGCCTGCGCGTCACGGCCACAGTCCTACCGGGTTCCACCCCACGAAGAGGGTAGAACCCAGGAACTGATCACGACATCACACAGGCCCTAGGGCTTCGACCTGCTCGTCGGTGATCCTTCGCGGTGGCCCCGAATACGGTCGATCCGCCAGGCTCTCCAGCCGGTTCGCTGCGAACCGGGACCGCCACTTGCGTACCGTCTCTCGCGAGACACCCAGATCGTCAGCTATCTGACTGGCTCTCGATGCGAGTGACCTGATCAGGACCAGGGTGATCCACGCCGGGCACCATGGGGTTTTCGTAGTCGAACTCCACCTTGCCGAAGGAGTCGCTGGTGATGGGAGGGGGGTCATTGTCAGCGATGATCAGTTGCAAGCGTTCGCCATATGCGTCAGCCAGCGTCCTGAAGCGGCTGTAGATCTCGGCCGCGCGTTGCCGGTCGGAGGCGTTGTTACCGAAGGCCTTGCGCGGTGAATCGATCACAAGGAGCGATGGAACGAGGACCTCGGAGTGGTCGAGCGCGAAGGTAAGGAGCGTGAGGCTGTAGGCGAGGTTGACGGAGGTGGCGATGCCCCCACCGGAGGCTTGCAGGGTCTCGAAGGGCCGTCCGTTGACCACCGGCAGGTAGGTATCGCGGTCGATGACAGCCGAGTCGACCCAGGGCAGGTTCCAGCTGGTGAGCAGTCGACTGAACTCGGTGCTGAGGTCACCGAGCAGAGTCTGGTTGGCCTTGAGCTGCTCGGACTTCTCCCTGATGTCCTTGCTGACCCGCCGGCGGTCGGCCTTGAGTGAGCGGATGTCCGCGTCGATAGTGCGCACCCGTGCCCAGGATTCTCGCAGTTGGGTGATGGCATCAATGCTGGCCTTGAGCGAGGCGACCCGGGAGCTGGCCTCGGCGATGGCGTCGAAGCGTGGGGCAACCGCATCACGGGTCTGGGCGTCGAGCTCTCGGCGCAGGCTAGTGACGGCGAAGCTGATTTGCTGCGACCGCTCCTGGACGGTCTGCAGGTGCGCCTCGTCCGATTGCTGGATCCGCTGTGCGTCCTCAAGCTGCTGTTGCAGGGCCGTGCGTGTCTCTTCGATGGCAGCCGAGTCAATGTCGGCCTCGACTGGCTCAGGTTGGAGACAGACAAGGCAGTGACTGTCCTCGACGGCCCGGGCAGCTAGCGACTGCATGCACCGCGGGCAGACGACGAACTCGAAGGGAGAGAGCTGGTCGATGGCCGTGACCGACCGTGCGAGACGGGAGAGGTCTAGCTGCACCTGAGCGACGACGGCTTGTCGCGCCTCCACGAGGTCGGCGGCCGCGGAAACTTCTTCCTCGGCCTGCCAGGCGGCACGAATGGCGTTCTGTAGCTCGTCACGCAGCGCGGTGTCGACGGCGGTCTGTTCTTCAAGTTCCGTGCGGAGGCTGGCTAGGGCGGACGAAGCCCGCTCCAGAGCGTCGCGCAGCTGAGTGAGTTCGACCCGCAGTTCGTCGTCGCTGCGAGGGTCGGAGGCTGCCAGGAAGGAGCTGACGTTGTCGTACTCGGCGGTTCTGGCCTTCAGTGTGTCCAAGAGTTGGTTCCTGGTGCGCTTGAGCTCCATGAGCACGCTGTCGGTGAGCCCGACCATCAGGCGGAAGAGCTCTCTGCGCTTGGTCTCAAACCAGCTGTCCAGGTGACCGACGACCTGGCGGTCGATCTCGCGTGCCTGGAGGTAGACGTAGGCGTACAGGTCGTTGAAGGTGAGGTTCTGCGGTCGCGCTGCTCCTTCTCGCCGTGCGGCGATCTGTTCGCGCGGGAAGCCAAGCGCGTCCAAGAGGTGGTCGGAGAGCGTGGTGACGCCTTCCGAGGCCCGCAGAGGCAGGGTGCGTTCCAGAACTAGGGACTGTGGATCGAGGAGATCCACGGTGTCTGCGGTGTCTCCCTCAATGGCCCGCCTGAGGACGACGCGTTCGTCGCCGGCTACGACCTCGGCCTGGACCGACAGGACGTGGTCGCGGACCGCCGGGGTGAGCATGGCGCTGCCGCCGAGGGCGTGCTTGAAGAGCATCAGCAGACTGGACTTGCCAGTGCCGATGGGGCCGGTGATCACGGTGGCCGGACGGTCGAAGTGGTAGGTCTGTTCCGCCTCGGCGGTGGTGACGGTCAAGGCCACGATGCGCAGGTGGACGGCCATGTCAGATCTCCGTCCGCCAGGGCCTGTCGACGGCGTCGGGCAGACGGTCGTAGATGAGGTTTTTCAAGGCCGATCCTGACTTGTTGAAATGCCGCTTAAGCAGCTTGATGCGGCTGGCGACAACATCCCACTCCGGCGTTGCGGCAAGAGAGGCCGCCGCGGCGACACCCTGCGGCGTGGCGCGGAATTCGGCTCTGGCGCTGTTGCTGTAGACGATCAGGCCGCGGGCAGCGAGTGAGCCGAGGACGCTGTAGTAGCGCTGGTCCCAGGGCCCGTACTTGTAGCGGGTCATGCGGCTTTCGACCGCGAGGCGCTCGGGTGGTGTGGGGGCGGTTCCTGCCGGCCACGACGCCTCGCCAGCAGGCAGGAGACGTTCCAACATCGCTGGATAGCGCAGCAGAAAGTCGAGTTTGGCGAGCTTGGTCAGGCCGTCGAGCCCCCCTTTGGGGGTGGTGAACTGCGAGATGAGCAGGAGGATGCGCGCCTCGTGATAGTGGCCCTCGCGCTGCTCTGCCTGCCGCCTCTGAGCCCGCATGCGCGCTACGGCGGTCTCGAAGTCGGCGCTGTGGGTCATGAGACTTCCTCATCCGTGTTGAAATTCTCGGAGAAGAAGAAGAGGCACTCGTCGCACAACTGGTATGCCAGCCCTCGCAAATGCAGGTTACTGAGCAAGAACGGCGGCGGCGACTGCAGAGCATCGACCTTCAGCCTCTCAGCCAGCAGATCGTTCATCTTGTTGCCGAACTCGCTGCCCTCGGCGACCTGAGCGCGCGCATGGCGTCGGCACTCGAAGGCCATCTCCAGCACGTCCATGGACAGGTTCAAAAGGTCGGTTTCATCCCCGGCCAGGCCGGAGCGGCGCTCGGACCAGGTCGTGTACCACGCGGAGCGGAGCCGTTCGGCGAACGCCGCCTCGTCCAAGGGAACCAGGCCCCGGCGCAGCTTGCGGCCGAGCTTTACCCCTCCCGGCGCCAGCACGAGCGCCTGGCCGCGTGGGAACGTGGGCAGCTGAACCGACGTGTACGCGATCGCCTGACGAACGATCTCGCGGGTGATACGGCGCCGGCCGATGCGCTGCTGCATCCGCGTGCTGTGACGGACACGGCTCGGGTCGGCAATGTAGACAGCAAGTTGGCTGCGGTCGCTCTCATCACGGTTGGCACGCTCGATCCGATCCACGACGGCCCGGTAGGTGCCTTCAAGGTCGACATGTGCCAGCTGCAGTTGCTCAACAGCAGGCACCAGAAGCCGTTGAATGTTGACGTCGGTGATGTGTGCGCGCTGCGGTGGATCGCAGGAGATCTCCAGGACTGCAAGGAAACGAAGAACCCTCTCCACGAACCCCGTTGGCACCTGGATGTCCGCAAGCTTGCTTACCTGGGGTGTGTCCGGGACGTTGGGGTAGGGCTGTTTCCAACGAACTTTAAGCATCTGGCGGGCGACTGTCTCCGCCATAGAGGACAGCCCGTCCGTGAGTTCCGGCTCCGGGCCGCACATCCGAGCCAGCGTGCCAGCATTACCCTTGATCGGACTCAGCGCCGCGTTCGTCGCCAGTCGGAGACGGACATTGGCGGCACACTCACATGCGCACCAGCGGTCAAAGAGATGGGTCAGGCCGCCGCTCTTGCACAACTCCGTAAGCGACCACGCGCCCTGATTTTCTTCGCGATGCTTGACCGATACAAGTTCCACTGAACCATCGGCCCACGCCACGACGAAGTCCTCGTGCCACTCGCAGACGACGAAGTCAATTGCGTCCTCCGTGAGCATGGCGAGGCACTCTCGGGCGGCTACCTCCGCCTGGTACCGGTAACGGCCCAGCGTGTCCGAGCCGCTGTCTTCTTCCGGAGCCAGTTCGAAGATGGCGTGCGCTGAACCGTCTGAACTCTCTGACTCAGCGGGCGCTCTGGCGCCTTCAGCCCCAGCGCCCATGCCCGCCGTGTCGACCATCGACGCCCCCGATCCGGCCCCGTATTAGGGCACGTCCCCCGCCGCTTCCATCCCAGCACCGGGATGGAAGATCCCTACCTTTATCACACTCCAGCACCATCACGTAACAGTCCGTCGCGACCTGCGATCTGACCGGGCCTTCGTACGCTCGCCTCGGCAAGGACGACGAGCGCTCATCAGGACAGACGCAAAAGACCCTCAGAAGCAGGGAAGCTGTCACAGTCCGGCGAGCCCGCGGACGGTTTCTACGTGATTCATGGCCACGCTCCCCCCCTGCCCAGACGGAGAAGCTGAGGACGTGGCTCTGACACTCCCGATTCGAGTCATGAATCTGGGGACGCCACGGCCGTTCGAACCCGGCTTGATGCCCACCACAGGGATCACGATGCAGCCCTTCTGCCTGTCGGAAGGTCCATGACCGCTTGTCTCAGAGAGACCGAGATCCAAGTCGGGCGACGAAGCCAGGTGCTCAGTGCGAGGTCGGCCTCTCTGAGCCGTTGAACGAGCGGCGCTAACCGTCGTCGGGCATCGCCCGGATCGTGCGTGTCGAGCAGCTTCGCCGCGGTGTCGAGCACCGCACCCGTGGCCAGGCACCCTTGGGGCGGCACGGTGTAGGGCTTGGAGGTCTTCTTCTTGCCCAGAGTGTTGAGCAGGCGCTCAGCCTGCGAGACGCGGGAGGCGTACTCGGCATCGATGGCGGCGGCCAGACAAGGTGTGCTGGCGTGCTCGCGGGCGACGGGCCAGGACCGGAAGATCATCGCGACCGTGGCGCGCAGGTCGGCGAAATAGTGAGGCACGGGGACTGGTGCGCCAGCGCTCATCGCGGTCTCGGGTCCGCTCGCGACGAGCAGGTCAATGAGCTGTCGCTGTACTTGCAGGAGCGCTGTCATGGTGGCCACGTCAGGCGCTGTGGATGGCGGATCCAGCCAGGTCAGGTCAGCTGCGCAGGCTGTTTCGGATCGCTGTGATGTCTGCGCGGCAAAACGGCACTGCCATGGGTGGAGTGTGTCGTCGGACAAGCGCGCGATGGCGTTTGCTGCAGGAGCGAACTGCGCGGGTGTTGCGCAGCGTGGGCATTGGCTCTCGAGAAGGCGTTGGTGCTTGAACGCACAGGAACGTTACGGGGAGCCGCCACAGCCGTCTCCACGCCCCACCGTGGAGATCCTGAATGGCGGCGCGGTCCCCGGTGAGGCATTGCGGACAGTAACGCGTGGAGCGGGTCAGGACCCATGGGTTGTCGTAGATCATTCGCGCTGGGGTACAACGTGGGGTGAGCACGGGGTTCAGAGGCCCGTAGCGGTCTCCGAGCGGGGCGAGAAGCATGCCGCTTACCTCGGCAGGCGTCAGCTGCGTGGAGCGGGCGAATCCTGTGAGGTGTTCGTCGTTCAGGTGGTAAAGAACGCCCAATGGCAGACGGGAGGGCAAACCCGTGCGGCCGGCAATCTCACCGGGTGTCGTACCCAGCCTGTGGGCGAGCCGGAGTACGAATCCGGTGAGGGTCTCGTCGGGCAGCGGATCGAGGCTGCGTGGCAGGGGGCGCATGGTCAGCCGTTTCGCGGGCCGCGGATGTAGGACTCGGAGCTCGAACTGTCCGTTGGTCCCTTCGATACTCCGAGGACCTCCTGCAGCGCGGAGGAAGTGCCAGGAAGGTGGGCAAGATCCAGAAAGGTGTCCCGGTGCAACGCCAGGGCCCTGCCGTAGAGCGGGCCTACAGCCATCTCAGTCCATCTCTTCTCTCGGCCGTCAAGGATGCGTTCGGCGATACCCAGTACTGCACCCATGGTCAGAGGCGATTCCAAGGGCGAGAGCAGCGAGCTGATCCCGTACGGTCTCTTCGATGCGCCTGACGTGCGGCGTCGGCTGTCGCGAAGTCGCTGCTCTGCTTCCCGCCCGATGGCCTGGGCCAGGGCACGTGTTGCCGCAAACCCGCTGGCCTCCGGCCAGGAGGCCAGGATCAGGGTGGAGACGACACGCAGGTCAATGAAGTACTGCGCGACAGACACTAGTTGGCCGCAACTGTTGACTCTCTGAGGCCCGTCAGATGACAACAGCGCATCCAAGCGATGTTGGAGGGCCAGCAGCACGCCGAGGGAGTCCGCGTCGCCCAACGCACGAGGAGGGCGAACACGGGCGAGGTCAGTCCCACAGACCGAGCGTCTTCCCGTGCCCGTGTGCGGTGCAGGAGACGTGGCTCGGCACTGGGTGGGGTGAAGATCTTCCGTGCCTGGGCGAGCGATCAAGCCGTTGGGGGCGAACTGGGCCGGGGCTCGGCACTTGGGGCAGGTGCGGCTCAGGAGTTGCTGGTGTCGCGAACAGGCAAAGACCACCGGAAGCCGCCAGGCCCGTTTCCAGGCGCCTCCGTAAAGGCGTCCCAGCGAAACGTCGTCACCTGCGAGGCATGGCGGGCAGTACTGGGAGGTCCTCATGAAGACCCAGCGGTTGGGGCGACCCAGCTGCTGTGGGCTCGTCCACGGCCGGTATCGGTGGCTCACGAGGCCATATCGATGGCCCATGGGGGCAAGCAGCAGCTTGCTGGCCTCCGCCACAGTCAGGTCTGCCGCGCGTGCCGCCCGGACAAGACGTGGCTTATCCATGTCCGCGAGCAGCCACGGCGAGACGACTCCGGGTGCGGCGTCCATCTCGTCCATCAGCCCCATACGAGACGCGATTTGAGCCGGGGTCGTGCCGTTGTGACGAGCGAGGCGTAGAAGGAAGCCGACAAGGGTCTCGTCGTCGAGCGGGTCGAGGCTGCGTGACAGCCGGCGATGGGTCACCCTTCGGCCGCCGAAGGGGTGCCTCGGTCGTCGTAGACGCTGTTGCGGCCCCTTCTGGGCCTCGGGCCTGGTTTCTGCTTCGGGGCGGTGTCGACGTCGGGGATCTCTCCGGCTTCGGCGTCCCGCCCGTCGTCTCTGCCGGGAACGTTGCCCAGATTGATCGTGATCTCGTCGAGGAGGTCGATAGTCAGGTCCTCCAGGCCGCTCTCCATGGCTTTGACCAGTCCGTCCTCGGCCAGCCGCCGCAGGAGACCGACGATGCCGTGGGTCCGGCGATAGAGGTACTCGGGCATATCGCCTTCGGTCAGCGTGCCCGGGCCAGCGTTGAAGAGCCGGATCTGGTTCTCAATGCCGACGAGATGCTCGACGAATGCCGCGATGCCCGCGTCGCTGCTGTAGTCGAACGGGTCAAGGTTGACCAGATCAAAGCGGCGTTCCGTCTGGGTGGAGGCGTCGGGGTTGTAGCTCTTGCCTTTCTTCAGTGGGGCGTAGACCCACTGTTTGGTGCGGGGGTCGTGCCAGCCCTCCCTGAGCAGTCCGGAGCGAGGGATGTTCACACCGATGAGGACGAGTGTGACGTCCAGGTCCATCAGACCTCGGATCAGGTCGAGAGTGTCCTGGTCGTCCTCCCGGTGCATCTTCAGGCGGGTGATGTCGTCGATCAGCAAGACGGTGGTGGCGTGCGCTTTGATCGATTCGCGGACGTTGCGGATCATGCCGCGCAGGTTCTTGCCGTAGGGGGCGCCGTAGAAGTCGAGAATCGCCTCGCACAGGCCGATCGGGGTCGCTTTGACCGGGGTCTGGCAGTAGGCGACCGGTGCGATCAGGTCCCGGGTCCCAGGCATCGGGTCGAGGTAGTAGGCGGGGTACCGCTCGAACAGGTCGCGCCAGGTGTCCTCGAACTCGGCAGCGGTCCGGCAGGCAGTCTCCGTTTTGCCCTGGTAGCCACCGCCGTTGATCATCAGTCCGTCGAGAGTGCTCGGGCCGATGCGCATTGCGTTGTTCTGGATACGAGAACGCATCAGCGTGGTGACCACCGCGCTCATCGGAGTCTCTTCCATCCGCATGTTGACGTGTGTGGCCGCGCGGTGCAGGTCGTGCAGCGACCTCTTGCGCGGGCTCAGCAGTCGGTACTCAGCCAGGGAGATCTTCTTGACCGGCACGAACAGATCGCGTGTCCTGCGGAACTCCTGCCAGCCCTCGTAAGTGGTCCTGTCCGGCCGGGGGCCGAAGCGTAGAAACGGCACGGGCTCGTCCGGTGCCTCTGGGAACCGGTCGCTCATCTCACTTCTCCTCCGTCGCCTGCGGACCGGACCCCTGCAGTTCTGTGGATGGATCGCCGGGTGTGTCATCGTCGTCCGCGATCACGAAGAGGTTGCGGCCGCGGCGGCTCGATCCGAGGGAGGCAGGCTGAGACGGCCTCGGTGGCCCAGCCGCTTCGCGCCGCCGACGCCGATGGGCGTCCAGACTCCGTGTGGCCTTCCGGGCCCGTTCCCGCAACGGCAGCTCTGCTTCAGGCACACCGACGGCGGCCAGCAGCGGCGACTCGCTCCGTTCCTGCGGTTGTGGTCGGTCCGCAGCGGCTGCCTGGGCCTGGGCGATCTCCCGCGCCTGCTGCATGCGCTGGGACTTGGTCATCTGGGACGGCCAGCTCTCGACCGGATCGACCGCTCCCAGCATCTCCAGAAGAAACGGAACGAGCTCGGTGTCAGAGCGCGGCTTGAGTCCTGCTTCTCGTACTCGGTTGAGAAGTTCTTCAACCCGGGTATCCCCGAAGGCCGGGATCTCGCCCTCCGGCGGCAGGCCCGTCCAGCGGAGGGCGTGCCACTTGTGTGTGTCGGGGTCCTGGAAGTACACCACCCGCCGGTCCCGGGGTTCGCGGTGAATGACCCACTGCTGTTTGTACCGGCCGCCTCGCGCCGATTGCCGGTCGGGACGGTGCAGCAGCTCGGCGTCGTACCAGAGACCTTTGACCTTCACGCCTCGCCGGTAGATCCGCTTCACATGATGCTCGGGCAGAAAGCGGTAGTACGTCTCCGGTGACGGGATGTCCAGGTCGAAGCCCTCCTGAGCGAAGGAGGCAGCGAATAGAGTGTTGGGGCTGTGATCACCGCCCGGATCCCAGCTGGGTGCGAACTCGGCGAGCCTGCGGTTCTGCCAGGTCTTCACGACCCAGGTCGCGATGAAGTGTTCCATCTCGGTGAAGGTCAGTACCGCGTCACCCTCCGGGTCGGCGCCACGGTCGGCAACATCGATTCCCGTGTAGCCGGGCAGCTTCTCGAACAGCAGCGATCGGATGCTGCCAAAGACGCGCTCCACCGCGCTCTTGTCCTGCGGGCGCAGAACACGAGCTGGCAGGATCCGGCATCCCATCGCCTCCTGAACATCCACGAGATGGTGGTTGCGGTAGACAGAGCCATGGTCGGAGGTGATGGTCTCGGGGGTGAAGAACGGCAGTGCGGCCACCTTGTGCCCTGCGAACTCGGAGACCACTGCGGCCGGCAGCCCGGGGTAGGGCCACTCCATGTCCTCGCCCCACTCCGCCCGCATTGGCAGCGGCAGCATGACGTCCCGCAGGACCATCGCGACGTCCACAGAGGAGTCCGACACAAGCGTGAGCCGGAAGGCGCAGATGGAGTGGGTGTATACGTCGAGCGCCAGGGTGAGGTGGACAGTGACCGGATCCCCGAAGACGTTCTCGCGGACCATCACCGGGAGGATCGTTGTGTCCAGGGCGACGACCTGGCCCGGCCGCGTCACGAGCACATGTCCGTTCTTGGTGGGCAGTTCAGCCGAACGCTGGTACCGCGGTCGGGCGCCACCCGGCCCGAACCACTCTTTCCACACCCGCAGCAGGGTGTGATAGCTCGGGACCTCAATCTCAGCGTCCTTGAAGGTCTCCCGCACATAGCGCTGGATCATGATCTCGCGGGTTCGTGCGCTCACCCGGGAGCGGTGCAGCGTCTCCTGCCTCACTGCGAAGATCGCCTCACGGACTTCTTCGCAGATGCTCGGGTGTCCTCCGCTGGCCCGCAGCCACCGGTGATCGGCACAGCCGATGACGCCGTACTTCCTGCGCCGGCGTTCCCACCGTTCAAGCGTGCGCACTCCGACGTGGGCGACGCCCAAGAGCAGTCTGGTCTCCTCGGGCCGCAGCGCCGACAGCTCCGCGGCCTTCGCCGCCCGTCGCTCGGTCAGCGTCGTGCGGTCCGGGTCGTACTCGGGACGCGGCTCACCCGGCTCAGGGCGGAACTGATCACCGCTGCGGAAGCCGCACTTCACCTCCATCAGGTGGGCGAAGCGCTGTTCCATCAAGGGGCGCTTCTCCGGCTTCACATCGCTCCATGTGGCCGGTTGACGCCCTCGGTCCGCTCCTTCCGCAGCCGTGCGTGACGACGGCCTGCAATTCGGGTCGTTGACCAAGAAGCGGAAGCTCACCCGCTGACGATCACCGTCCGCCCGCACCAGGTGGACCCGCCCCAGATGCGGCTCCTGCCGCTCGACCAGCCACTCCACGCCGTTGAGCACAATGCCTGCTCCGGGTGAGAGGTCCAGGGCTGCTGACGCGTTCATGAGGTACCTCCTGCCAGAACCACTCGCGACCTGTCCGTCAGCGGAAGAGAAAGGTCGATCCCGAGCCTGCGGTGCCACAACAGGTGCAGCAGATGAGCCCGGGCCACCGGCCAGTACGTCTGAGCGGCCGCCAGCTCTCCGAACGTCACGCCCTCTGCGGCGTGGGCGAGCAAACCGGCCTGGACCCCGAGCACGTCACGCGTCGGACGACGCCTTCCGTACATCGCGCCGAGCGTGGACCGCACCTGCGGACGCCACTCGGCCACGACCGTGTAGTGCCACCCGCAAGCCACTGCCACTTCCTCGGCCGCCGCGAAAGACTGCAGGTCCTCGGGCTTGATCAGGGGCCTGGGCCGCACATCGATCAGCCAGGTGCCCGTCTTCGTGACCGCGAAGAAATCGGGCGTGTGCTTGCGCCATTTCTCCGCGGTGCGAAACCGAATGCACAGCGGCTGCGACAGCACCTCGACCAGATCACCGGCAAAGTCCATTGCCACCAGCAACTGATCCTCTTCGAGGCTCTCGAATGCGTGCAGCCGCCCGGTCGCCAGCAACGGTCCCAGGCCAGGCCGATGCCTCTGATCTCGCCGCCAGGTGAAACCCCGCATCGGGCCGCGACCCGCCACAGGGACCTGCCCCAGATGGCGTACCGGGCCCGTCACCTCGTCCCCGGCGTACCTCCACGTCGCGGTCCACCGGTTCACCCAGCCGTCGGACAGGTCCAGGGCATCCCGCCCCGCATCCAGCGAGACGGGCACCAGCAGATCCGTCCATGTACACCGGTGGGACCACAGGGAACCGAGCTCGTACGGAAACGGAGCCTTATTGCCAGCCGACCCAGATACGCCCTCGGTTTTGCTCATGCCCCCAGGGAAGCTGCTTGCCTCCTGGCAGGGAGGCGATCTTCGAAGTTGGCGACAACTTGGCTGCAAAGAGCGCTGAGCACGTCAGGAACGATGCGAATCCGACGACAGATGTCGCGCTCAGGGCCTCAAGAAAGGCCAGGTCGGCACCCGAAATTACGACACCTGTCGTGCTCAGTCACAACTCGTTCCAGAGGGGGACCACACGGCAAGTTCTCCGCCGGGCATCGAGATGAAACGCCATCCCCGTGGTCCTGTGACCTGCCAGGCTTCGAACGACGCGTCGGCCGGACACGTCAGATGTATGCCGCTGTCGAACACCATCCGCAGGGCGCCGGACTTGAACGCGACCGCGGACAGGACCTTCGCCCCGAACAGCGGAAGGGCCGCAGCCACGTCCTGGGACTCCGGCGTCAGAGGCAGGCCGGGATTGGTGTGGACCGACCCCGCCGAGAGCCGGGCCGGTGCTTCCAGCACGACTTCCCACCCCGCCTCCAGGACGAGGGTCAGCCGGAAGTCGATGCCGATCCTGACGACGCTCAGGCCTCGGAGGTTCAGGACCCACTGGTCCTCGTGCCCGACCGGTTCCGCTTCAGCGCTCATCGCGGTCCCAGCGGAGGGCGGCGATCGTGGCCGGGACGGCTATGAGCGCCGAGAGGGCCACCGTCATCGCCGCCGCCGTCCAGCCGTCCCAGACGCTGCCGGACAGGAAGCCCGAGGCGAGGGGGACGATCACCACGCCCGCCCACTTCGACGGGCCGAACCGGACCCGGGGTGCGAAGGGGCGGTTCGCGGCGCCGGCGCGGGCGCGGCGGGCGCAGCCGAACGAGGCGATGAAGGCCACGACCGCCAGCCAGACGCCGATCAGGCTGATCCCGACGGACATGGCGGGGTCCTCGTCCGGGAGTCCGGGGAGCGTCTCGCGAACCCCCTTGTGGCTGACGGCGACCAGGATGTTCCGCCAGGTCGTGACCTCCACCGGGTCCCCCGGCTCGACGCGCTCCGCCAGCGCGCCGTCCGGATCGAGGTTCAGGGGCCGATCGGCGGGGGCCGGGACAGGGGCCCGCAGCCGCACTTGGTAGATCACGGCCCTGGCGCTCTTGGCGTACTGGGCGGATTGGGCCGTTCCGCGGATCGTGCGGAGGCAGTCCTTCGTGGTGCCCGCCGCCGGCTCCTCGGCGCAGGGCCGCGCGTTCAGGAAGGCCTGCTCAACGGCGATCTCCCCGGGGACCGCGAGGCTCGGGACCGCGGACAGCGCCAGCAGCACCAACCCGAGCAACCCGCAGGCCACCGCACCCAGCCCCGCCGGCCCTGCCTGCCCCGCCTGCTCCGTCGTTCCCACGGTCATCCCCGTCGCCCCCCATGCCCCAGTCGGTGCCAGAGCCCCGCGAAGGAACTCTCCTGGAGCTACGACGGCTCCTGGCCACGCCCGGTTCGAACAAGACCGCTGAAGATCCGTGAGCTCAGCCACTGAAGCCGAGCGCCAGGGCGACGACGGCCGGGGCCGCGTACATGACCGGGAAGACGGCGTGTGCGTACGCCTTCGCCCGGAACGTCGTGATCACGGCCCCGGCGAAGTAGAGGGCGATCCCGACCGCCGCGGCGACACCGATGAACGGCACGAACACGCCGACCACGAGACCCACGGCCCCGGCCGCCTTGGCGACCCCCAGCCAGGTCCACCACGAGCGCGGGACCCCGTACTCGGCCAGCGGCCCGACGACGTACTCGGCCTTGGCGAAGACCGAGTAGGACGAGAAACCGACCATGAGCGCGCCGACCAGAGCGAAAACAACAGCGGTGGTGGACATCCGGGCTCCCCTCGGACGGGCGCCGGTGCGATCCTCGCTCCGGTCAGGTTTCCCGCCTGCTTCACTCCTCTGACCCGCCGTACGAGGCCGATGTGACAGCCCGCCGAAGAAAAAGCCGAAGAAAAATTTCGTGGCGGTGCCGCGGTCGCCCGGGCCGGCTCAGGCCGTGGCGATGACCACCGTCGCGTAGAGCTCCTCCGAGGTGGCCACCCGGGTCGTGAGGCCCGCCGAGGTCAGGGCCGCCGCCGTCGACGGGCACTGGCGGGCGCTCGTCTCGATCAGGAGGTGGCCGCCCGGGGCCAGCCAGGGCAGGGCTCCCTCCGCGACCCGGCGGTGGATGTCCAGGCCGTCCCGCCCGCCGTCCAGGGAGACCAGCGGCTCGTGGTCCCGCGCCTCCGACGGCATCAGGTCGATCTCCTCCGTGGGCACGTACGGGGCGTTGACCACCAGCACGTCCACCCGGCCCCGGAGGGAGGCGGGGAGCGGCTCGTACAGGTCGCCCTCCCACACGCTGCCGCCGTACGGGGCCACGTTGCGCCGCGCGTACGCCAGCGCGGCCGGGTCGATGTCCGCCGCGTGCAGCTCCGCCCCGCCCGGGAGGCGGGCCGCCACCGCCGCGCCCAGGGCGCCGACTCCGCAGCACAGGTCGAGCACCACCGCGCCGGGCCGGGCCAGCGCCACCGCCTCCTCGACCAGGAACTCGGTGCGCCGGCGCGGCACGAAGGCCCCCGCGCCCACCTCCATGCGCAGTCCGCAGAACTCCGCCCAGCCCACCACGTGTTCGAGCGGTTCACCGCCCACCCGGCGGGCCAGCAGCTCGGCCAGGTGGGCGTCGTCCCGAGCGGCCCCGTTCAGCAGCTCCGCCTCTTCCTCCGCGAAGACGCAGCCCGCCGCGCGCAGGGCTTCCACCAGTGACATTGAATGCGTCAAAAACCTCAGTCCTCATTCGTGAAAGAGCGTGACGTCCAAGCCGTCCAGCCGGGCCGGATCCGCGAGGATGTCCATGGCGACGATACGGTCGTCGCCCACGGTGAAACCCATGTCCCGCTGCCGGAAGGGGTCGGCCTCCGGCTCCGGCGCCCCGCCCCGCACCCGCCGCCGGGCCCGGATCGCCAGCTGCCGGGCCGCCTCCGGACTGCGCTCCACGATCGGCCCGATCTCCTCGAACGGCATCCCGAACAGGTCGTGCAGGACGAACGACATCCGCTCGGCGGGCGCCAGTTGGTCCAGTACGACGAGCAGCGCGAGCCCGACCGAGTCCGCGAGCAGCCCGTCCTGCTCCGCCTGCACCAAGGGCACCGCGGGCACCGCGGGCACGCCGTTGCGCGCCCTCAGCCGGTCCAGGCAGACCCGGGCGACGACTCCGGTCAGCCAGTCGCCCAGGCCGTGCGGTTCGCCGGCGTCCGTGCGCTCCAGGAGCCGGCGGGCCTCCTGGACGGCGTCCTCCGCCGCGGCGTCCGAGCCGAGCATCCGCAGGGCCACCGCGCGCAGTTGCCCGCGGTGCTCCTCGAACCGCGCCGCGAGGTACTCCCCGTCGCCCGTGCCACTCGCCATCGCCCTGGCTCCCCTCGCCCGTCCATCCGTCCAACCGTCCGTCCGCCCCTGTTGTCTCACTGACCACACGGAGCCGACGAATGTGACGGAACGGAAGCGGCCTCAGAAGACGTCCGGGCACCACGGGCGGCGCGCGGTACGGAACACCGCGTCCGCCAGCGCGACCGCCCCCGGCCGCTCCTCGGCCACCCGCCCGAGCGCGGCCAGCCGCACCGCCGACTCGTCGCCGAGGTACAGGGAACCCAGCGCGGACACGTCCAGCCGCAGGTCCGCCGGCTCCTGCGTCCGCGCGCACTCGCCGCTGCCCGCGTCCAGCCGGTAGCGGCCCGCGGCCGGCCCCGCCGCGTCCGTCACCTCCAGGACGAGCACCCCCGGCACCTCGTACGTCCGCGCGCGCAGCGCCCGTACGACGTCCAGCACCCGCACCCACAGGAAGTCCGCGCCGGTGACCACCCGGGCCGAGCGTGGGTCGGGCAGCAGGTGGGGGACGAGGTCGTCGGGGGCCCGGTAGCCCGTGCGGACCTTGAGCACCCAGTCGATGGAGCACAGGAACTGCCACAGCGCCCGCTGCGCCTGAGGGGTGGCCGCCAGCAAGTCCCTGACCTGCACGGTGTTCTGCGGAACCTTCGCGTCCGTCCAGTGGTCGTCGGCCATGTAGAGGGCCAGCCCGGCCACCTCCCCCGCCGCCGTCCGGTACACGGCGTGGAACTTCGGCCTGTGCGGGCGGTACGAGACCTCATCCAGGCCGGTCACCGTGTTCCACCAGCGCTCGTACCGGCTCACCATGCCGGGCGTGACCGCACGCAGCCGCGCGTGCAGCTCCGGGCCGATCCGCCGGACCTCGGCCTCGTCCACCATGTCGATCCGCCCGCCGTCCGCGGGCGCGGACTGCCGCAGGTCCAGTCCGGTGCGCGGTACGTCGATCTCCCATTCCGAGACGGAGGCGGCGGGCCCGAACCCGTACCGCCCGTAGATCCGGTACTCGGCGGCGATCAGCGTCGCCAGCACGTCGCCGCGCGCCTCGGCCGCGGTGAACTCGGCGGCCATCATCCGGGTCAGCAGGCCCTGGCGGCGATGCGTGGGCAGCACGCCGACGCTGGAGATCGCGGTGGCCGGGACGGCCGCCCCGCCGGGCACGGTCAGCTCCTGCGCGAAGGAGCGGAAGGCCGCCACGCAACGGCCGGTGTCGGTGTCGAACGCGCCCTGGATGCGGGCGAGCTCGTTGTACTTGGCCCACTGGGCTACGTCGGACTCGGTCGCTCTGGCGGCGGTCAGGAAACCGGTGTTCACGGTTCGCAGCCAGTCGGGGAGTTCGGATTCGGCGATCGGCCGGACGTCAGCACTCATAGCGAGCCACGCTAATCGTCCGCCCGGCGCCCGTCGCCCGAATTTCGCCGGGCCGGCTTCCCTCCCCGGCGCCCGCTCAGGCCAGCAGGTCGTCCACCTGCGCCTCGCCCTCCCGGTAGCGCCGGGTGATCTCCGCGGTGCAGTCGTCCACCGTGCGCTGGAGCTGCTGCCGGCGCCCCGAGACCTGCTGCTCGTAGCGCACCAGCCGCCCCATCCCGTCGTGCAGCTCGCCGTCGGTGCGGGCGCCCAGGTCCGAGAGCTCCACGTCGGCCAGCATCTCCGCCGCCAGCAGCCGGTACTCCTCGCTCTGCGGGGTGCCGAGCGTGACGTGCCGGGCGGAGGCACTGCGGCTGGAGGGGGCGTCGGCGAGGATCACCGAGAGCCGGTCCACCACCGGCGCCTCGGGATCGGTCCGCCGGGCGAGTTCGGCGCGCAGGATGTCAATGCGGCCCTGGAGCAGTCTGCGTACGTAGCTCAGATCGGCCTCGTCGCGCTGCGCGTCACGGCGCAGCGCGCGCAGCTCCGGCAGTCCGAGCGCGGTGGTCGGCGTCACCGCCTCGCGCGTCTCGGCCGTGCGCTGCGCGGGCGGTCGTACCGCGGCAGCTGCGACGGAAGCGGGTGATGCAGGTACGGAGGTACCAGAATGATTCATACGAACGAAGTCCGTCCCCTCGACCGGTGCGGCGCACCCGCACCGCCTGCGTGCATCGTGCCACTCTCCGTGGCCCCCATGCAGTCCCACTCCACCCGATCGGCCCCGGACGGATGCAAGCCTGGTACACAGGTGGTATGCGAGCAGTGGTGCAGAGGGTGGACGGCGCGAGCGTCGCCGTGGGCGGCGAGACCGTGGGAGAGATCGTCGGCGAGGGGCTGTGCGTCCTGGTGGGGGTGACCCACGACGACACCCCGGAGAAGGCGGCGCTGCTGGCGCGCAAGCTCTGGTCGGTGCGGATCCTGGAGGGCGAGAAGTCCTGCAGCGACGTGAACGCCCCGCTGCTGGTGATCTCCCAGTTCACGCTGTACGGGGACGCCCGCAAGGGCCGCCGCCCCACGTGGAACGCGGCGGCGCCCGGCCCGGTGGCCGAGCCGCTGGTGGACGAGGTCGTGGCGCAGCTGCGCGAGCTGGGCGCGACGGTGGAGACGGGCCGGTTCGGCGCGGACATGCGGGTCTCGCTGACCAACCACGGCCCGTTCACCATCGTCATCGACATATAGCGCGCGGCCACATGGGGCGCGCGGCGGTTACGGCGCTACGACGACCTCTTGCGCGGCGGCCGTCTTGCCGGCCAGCAGCGGCGCGTCGACCGGCACGTTCCGCTTGACCAGCGCGAGGGCGATCGGGCCCAGCTCGTGGTGGCGGACGGCGGTGGTGACGAAGCCCAGCTGGCGGCCCTCCTCCCCGTCGGCGGCGAGCCGGACGGGCGCGCCGTGCGCCGGGAGCAGCACCTCGGAGCCGTCCAGGTGCAGGAAGACCAGGCGGCGCGGGGGCTTGCCCAGGTTGTGCACGCGGGCCACCGTCTCCTGGCCGCGGTAGCAGCCCTTCTGGAGGTGCACGGCGGTGCCGATCCACCCCAGCTCGTGCGGGATGGTCCGGTGGTCGGTCTCCAGGCCGAGCCGCGGCCGGTGCGCCTCCACGCGCAGGGCCTCGTAGGCGAGGAGGCCCGCGGCCGGGCCGTGCGAGGCGGCGAAGGCTTCCAGCTCGGCGCGGGGCAGGAAGACGTCACGGCCGTGCGCGGTCTCCCGTACGACGAGCTCCTTGGCGACCTCGGCGATGGAGCCGGCCGGCAGGTGCACGACCGCGAACTCCTCGGTGCGGTCGGCGACTTCGACGCGGTAGAAGAACTTCATGGCCTCCAGGTAGGCGATCAACTCCCCCTGGGTGCCGGGCTCCACGTGCACCCACGTGGTCTCGCCGTCGTCGACGAGGTACAGCGCGTGCTCGATGTGGCCGTTGGCGGAGAGGATCAGGGCCTCGGTGGCCTGCCCGGCCGGCAGCTCGGTGACGTGCTGGGTGATCAGCAGGTGCAGCCAGCTCAGCCGCTCCGGTCCGGAGACGGTGACGACTCCGCGGTGCGAGAGGTCGACGAAGCCGCGCCCGTCCGCGAGGGCGCGCTGTTCGCCGTACAACTCGCCGTAGTGGGCGGCGACGCCCTCGTCACGGCCTTCGGCCTGCACGGCGCCGGGGAGATGGAGCAAAGGGCTGCTGGTCATGGGACCAAGCCTACGACCCGGCCGGGAAAGGGCCAGGCCCTACGGCTGACCGGCACGGTGTTCGGCGGCGCACTTCGCGCACTGTCCGAAGATCGCGAAGTGCTTCATGTCGGTCTCGAAGCCGAAAGTGGTCCGCAGCTTGGCCGTGAACTCGGCGGCGATGTCCACGTCCGCCTCGATGACCTCCTCGCAGTCGCGGCACACCAGGTGGATGTGGTGGTGCCGGTCGGCGAGGTGGTAGGTGGGGGCCCCGTGCCCGAGGTGGGCGTGGGAGACCAGCTTGAGCTCCTCCAGGAGCTCAAGGGTGCGGTAGACCGTGGAGATGTTGACCCCGGAGGCCGTCTTGCGCACCTGCGCGAGGATCTCGTCCGGGGTGGCGTGCTCCAGTGCGTCGACCGCTTCCAGCACAAGCTGGCGCTGCGGTGTCAGCCGGTAGCCGCGCTGCCGCAGGTCGGTCTTCCAGTCGGTGCCTTCGGTGCTCTCGGTGCTCACCACCCGCCCAGTCTAAGCGCGAGAAGGGGACCGCGGGCGGCTCGCCCGCGATCCCCTTCGTGCACAGCCTGTGGACCGGTCAGCGGAAGAAGGCGATGCCGTCGTCCGGCATGTCCGGGAGGTTGCGCGCCATCTCGGCGACCTCCTCGGGCGTGACGACCTTCTTGAGCTGGGCCGACATGTACGGACGGAGCTCGACGTCCGGGGTGGCCTTCTCGCCGACCCACATGAGGTCGCTCTTCACGTAGCCGTAGAGCCGCCTGCCACCGCTGTGCGGGCGGGCCGCGGCGGTACGCGCCACCGCGTCGGTGACCAGGTCGATCTGGGGCTTCTGGTCGGCGAGATCGCCGTACCAGATCTCGACGACGCCCTGGTCGCGGACCATGACGATCTCGACCCTGCGCTGGCTGTCGATGCGCCAGTAACCCGACTCGGACTCCAGCGGCCGCACCTTCTTGCCCTCGGCGTCGAGGACCCAGGTGTGGGAGGAGTACTCCAGGAAGTCCCGGCCGTCGTGGCTGAAGACGACCTCCTGGCCGAAGTTGCACTTCTCCTCACCCGGGAAGTCGAAAACGCCCGCGCCCTCCCAGTTGCCGAGGAGGAAGGCGAGGGGGACGAGGCCCGGGTTCAGGTCGGACGGAATCTGGATCATGAATGGCTGCTCAGGCGATCTGTGGGAGGGGTTCCGGGGCGGTCTGCTGAGCGCAAGCTCAGCGCTGACCCTGGTACAGCTTCTTGACGGCCAGGCCGGTGAAGGCCATCACGCCGACGCAGACCAGGACCAGCAGGGAGGTGAAGACTGCCTCAAGCACGGGGTGCTCCTCGGAATTCGTTCGGGGGGTACGGGCCGGTCCCCAAGCCTACTGGCCCGGGGACCGGCGCACTGTGTGAGGTGGGCCGTACCACCCGCCGGCCCTGCGGCCGGGCACAGCGGCCGGGCACGGCGGCCCGGCCGCGGTCGGCCCGCGGATCAGCGCAGCAGCTGGTCCTGGAGGATCACCGTCTGGTGGAAGGGGACGGTGGCCACCTCGCCCTTGCGGGTCTGGAGGACGACGGCCTGGAGGTCACCCACCCGGGCGCACCCGGCCTTGACCTGCTCGTCACCGGGGGCGCCGGCCTCCGCGAAGAGGGTCGTGCCGCGGATGTCCGGTGCGGGCTGGCTGTCCCTGACCCGGGTCCAGGCGGGGTCCGCCTCCAGCCCGTTGACGCCGTTCAGCTTCATGGTGAGGCCGCAGCCCTCGAAGGCGTCCGCGAAGCCGGAGGAGTGGAAGCGCAGCAGGTAGATCCGGGTGCGGGTGCCGTCCGGCATCACCCAGCCGCGGGCCACGATCTGACGCAGCCCGTCGTCGACGAAGCCCTGCTTCAGCTCCTCGCGGGCGGCGGGGTCGTACTCCTCCAGGAAGGTGTCCGTGGACACCATCTGGTCCTTCTCCAGCTTCAGCGCGGGGTCCTGCGTGGACCCCTTCGGGGCCGGGAGGAGGAGCTGTGCGGCGGCCGCGAAGTGGATGCCGTCCTTGTTGTCCGGGGCGAAGGGCTGGGCGGCGCCGGCCGGCAGCGTGGGCTTGGCCAGCGCCGGGAAGACCCAGCGGCCGTCGTCCTTCGTGGACAGCCCGGGGACGTCGGTGCGCTCGGGCTGCATGATCCCGTACGCGACACCCGTGCCGGCGACGGCGAAGACGGCGACGGCGGCGGTCCAGCGCAGGGCGGCGAACAGCTTGCGGCGGTCCTTGGGCGCGGGGGCGGGCGCGGGGGCCTGCGGCGCTTCGGCGGACTCGGGAGCCTCGGCGGCCTCCGGCTGCGCGGGTGCGACGCCGCTGCCGGGGCTCTGCCCCAGACCCCGCGCCTCAAACGCCGGCGGGGCCGAGTTGTCCGCCTCGGTGGTGTTCTGCTCGGTCACACGGACTCCCCGGGAGACTTCAGGTGGGTCAGCTGGTTCTTGAAGAACGCCGCTGCGTCGGAGCTGGAGAAGGGCTTGGGCCCGTACGCGCGGAAGTCGACCATCACATCGCCCTGGACCGCCACGCAGCTGAGCGAGTCGATCTTCTCCTTCTTCTCCTCCCCGATGGCGAGGAGCGAGCACTTGGCGTCCGGGAAGCCGTCCACCTTCGGTGCGTCACGGCCGTCACCGATGAAGTCGAGGACCTTCTTGGAGACCTCGGAGAACTTGCCGAGGGCCTGCGGGTCGGCCTGCATGATGCGGACCTCCAGCACCATCTGGCCGCCGCCCTTGCTGTAGCTGCGCCCGGCCAGCCCCTTGAGCTTCAGCTCGGCCAGCGCCTCGTCGCGCTTCTTGCGCTCGGTGCTGGACAGACCCTTGAGGGAGCCCTTGAAGCCCTCGACGGCGCTCTCGCCGGAAACGAAGAAGTTGTTGCCGTCGGCGGCGAGGTCGGGGCCGAGGGTGAAGGTGGTCGGCACCGGCAGCAGCTTGCCCGACAGGTCGTTCGGCGGCACGGGAGCCGGCGTCTCGGGATTCGCGGGGTGCTCGCCGCCGGCGGACCAGTAGCGGGTGGGCGAGGTCCGGTCCGCGTCCCCGATCGCGACGGCGCCCCATGCGCCACCGGCCACGAGGAGGGCCGCGGCCACGCCGGCCGCGATGAGGGCGACCTTCTTGCGGTCGACCGGGCGCGCGGGCTTCACCGGGGCGGGAGCCGCCCACGGCCCGGCCTCGACCGGAGCGGCGGGGGCAGCGGGGGCTTCCGGGGCCGCCGGGGCCGCCGGGGCCACTGCGGCTTCGGGAGCCACCGGGGCTTCGGGAGCCACCGGGGCCTCGGGAGCCGGGGCCGGGGCCGGAGCCGGGTTCGTCTCGTTCTGCGGCTCGCTCACAGTCGCTCCAGCTGTCGCTTGGCCAGGTCGATGACGTCGCTCTCGGAGACCTTGCCCCGGTTCTCGGCGTAGAAGATCTCCAGGACGATGTCGCCGCGGCGGGCGATCGCCCGCGCCTCGCGGACCGGGTAGTACCCCGGCTTCTCGTCCATCTCCGAGTGCACCCACACGTGCCCGAGCTCCCCCGAGATGCCGGGGATGTCCACGCCCTCGTTGCCCGCGTACTTCTTCTGCGGCATGTAGCGCGACTGGTCCTTCTGGTAGTCGTCCGCGTCGGCGCGCTCGTTGAACTGGATCAGGTTGACCTGGACGAAGACGTGCTCGCCGTCCATCCAGCTCGTCGACGCCATGCGCCGTACGCGGCTGTTCGCGAGGTGCGTGAAGCCGATCTCCGGCTCCTCGAAGGCCACCGAGAAGGCGTCGAGCGAGTCGTAGCCCGCGCCGTTGACCTTGGCCCCGCCCGGCGCCTCGATCAGCAGCTTGCCGAGGTCGTCGTCGGTCTTGTGCCAGCGGTTGGCGTTGATCGTCTTGTTCGTGGTGGTGTCGTTCGGCGCGAGCGCCTTCGGCGACACCAGGTGCTGCTGGGCCAGCGGCGGCAGCTCGGTCGGCTCGCGGTGGTACTGGACCGCGTAGCCGGTGACGGCCCCGGCGAGCACGCCGAGTACGGCCATGCCCGCGATCAGGAGCGTCGTACGTCCCCGGCGGCGGCGCGGCGCCTCGGCCGTGGCGACGGCGGCGTCCGTGTCAGCCGTGGCAGCAGCGGTGGGGACCAGGTCCGGAGTGTCCAACTCCGGTGCGGTCTCCTCCTCTTTCCGCTGCTCAGGGATGGTCTGTTCGTGTTCCAAAGGAGTCCCCCCGCAGGACTGGAGAGCGCAGATCGATTACCCGCGCGTACCCATGACCCGCCCCGGGGGGAAGCAGTTGTATGAATGCTTATTACATTCTTATCTCACGGGGTTTCAGTCCTCGCGGCGCCGTTTTCCGTCCAGTTCGTCCCACCACTCGTCGGACTTCGGATCGCCCGAGGGGTCGTCCCACCAGCGGTCGTCCGGCCCGCGCCGGTTGGCGATGATCGCGGCGACCGGCGGGATGACCATGGCGACCACGCACATGGCCACCGCCGCCTCCACCGACAGCAGGCGCACGAAGGTCCAGGCGGAGACGAAGAGGAACAGGCATCCGCCCATGAGCAGGAAGTAGACGCGTCGGCGCCGGGCGTACATGCCTTCAGGGTAGGACCGCGGGCCCGCCGCGCGAAGGGCCCGCGACGGCACGAAGGGCCGCACCCCGATCCAGTGGCGTCCAACCCCCGGGGGTGCGGCCCTTCGGCCGATCAATCAGGCGATCACACGGGCGGTGCTCAGACCGCGATCGCCACGTCCGTCACGCCGCCGGCCTCGGCGACCACGACGGCACGGTCCGCCTGGGCACCCGGGACGAGCGCCCGCAGCGTCCAGGAGCCGGTGGCGGCGTAGAAGCGGAACTGGCCGGTAGCCGAGGTCGGGACCTCGGCCGTGAACTCGCCGGTTGAGTCCAGCAGCCGCACGTAACCGCTGATGGGCTCGCCGTCCTTGGTCACCTGACCCTGGATCGCGGTCTCACCGGGCTTCAGCGTGGCGAGGTCGGGCCCGCCGATCTGTGCTCCACACATGTTCTCTGTCCTGTCCTAGAGAGGTCGTACCACGGGGCGTCGCGTGCCCGGATTACTTGTTGGGGCCGAGCTCGATCGGCACGCCCACGAGCGAGCCGTACTCGGTCCACGAGCCGTCGTAGTTCTTGACGTTCTCCTGGCCCAGGAGCTCGTGCAGCACGAACCACGTGAGCGCGGAGCGCTCACCGATGCGGCAGTAGGCGATGGTGTCCTTCGCCAGGTCGACCTGCTCGGCCTCGTAGAGGGCGGTCAGCTCGTCGTCCGACTTGAAGGTGCCGTCGTCGTTGGCGTTCTTCGACCACGGGATGTTGCGGGCGCTCGGCACGTGGCCGGGGCGCTGCGACTGCTCCTGCGGGAGGTGCGCCGGGGCGAGCAGCTTGCCGGAGAACTCGTCGGGCGAACGGACGTCGACCAGGTTCAGGGAGCCGATCGCGGCCACGACGTCGTCGCGGAAGGCGCGGATGGAGGTGTCCTGGGCCTTGGCCTTGTACTGGGTGGCCGGGCGGTTCGGGACGTCCTTGCCGTCGACCAGGTCGCGGGAGTCGAGCTCCCACTTCTTGCGGCCGCCGTCGAGGAGCTTCACGTCCTGGTGACCGTAGAGCTTGAAGTACCAGTAGGCGTAGGACGCGAACCAGTTGTTGTTGCCGCCGTAGAGGACGACGGTGTCGTCGTTGGAGATGCCCTTGGCGGAGAGGAGCTTCTCGAAGCCCTCCTGGTCCACGAAGTCGCGGCGGACCGGGTCCTGGAGGTCGCTCTTCCAGTCGATCCGGACGGCGTTGGTGATGTGGTTCTTGTCGTACGCGGACGTGTCCTCGTCCACCTCGACGATGACGACGTTCGCGTCGTTCAGGTGGGCCTCGACCCAGTCGGCGTCTACGAGGACGTCGCTGCGGCTCATGGTGTTCTCCTCCGGGGCAGTGTGCGGCGGGGCGGTGCTGGTGGTGCTGCGTTGCTGCGTGCCTAGGGGTGCGCTCGAGATCCTGAACGGGGAGGCGTCAGGGGTTCGGGAGGCAGGTGCGGTCACGCGGGAAGGGCCGTGGGGCCGTCGTCCGGGCTGATGGAGCGGATGCGCTCGCAGGTCACATGGATCGACAGAGCATGGCGGCGACGCGACACAGGTCTACTGCCCGTCGCTTCGTGAGGTCCGCCTGCTGATGCTTCATAGCCATGGATCGTAGGGACGAATCAGCCGCCCTGTCACCGGTGTGTCATATTCCGAGACAGGATCGTCCGAATACTGGGATACGAGTCTCCCGGACGGCCGCCGCGCCGCCCCTGGGACCCGCCGTACGGCCCGCCCTTCTGCGGATCGGACCGCCCCGTCTCACGATCCGGCCACCACCACGTTCGAACCGCCCAGAGTGAGGTGCACACCGGTCTCGTCCGAGGTCAGGGAGGAGAGCTGGAGCCCGGCCGGCATACCGCCGTCGAGACTGCGGTCGAAGTCGGTCTTCCTGCGGATCAGCTTCTCGACCCCGGGTATGCCCTCGCCCGGCACCTCGTCCGCGCGCACCCGGACGAGCTTGCCGCCCTTTCCGTCCGGCGCGTCCACGAGGGTGATGGTCGACACCACGTCGCGCGTCAGGGTCTTGCCCATGACGTCCACCGCCGCGGTGACCCGCACCTTGCCCGGCGCCCCGCCGTAGGAGAGGGTCGCGCCGGTCTGCGAGGCCGCGGTCAGGTCCGCGTACGTGATGAGGCCGGTGCCCTCGGCCCGCTTGGCGGTGCCGCCGCCGTAGTCCCCGTCCAACTTCACGCTGTGGAAGCTCGCGTCGAGCTCCGAGAGGCGCGTCTTGCGGCCGTCCGCCATGACCTCGACGCCCCGGAGCTTCAGGTCGACGCGGTCCAGGTCATGGCTGAACGCCTGGGTCAGGAAGGGGAATCCGTGGATCTCCAGCTCCGAGCTGCCGGCCAGGCCCTGCCGGGCCTGGATCCGGTCGGCCAGCCGGCCCTCCACGTAAGTGACCGCCAAGCGGTCCAAGCCCGCGAACACGGCCCCCAGCACCACTCCGATGATCACAACGATGCGCAGAGCACGCACGTGCCCTCCCCCTGCTAGTCGGTACGTGCGTTCTAGTTGACCATGCCCCTTGTCGGGCAGGGATCAGCCCACCACCCGGCCGATCAGGTACACGGCGGGAGCGGCGGCCGCGAGCGGCAGCGCGACACCGGCCGTCATGTGCACGAACTTCGACGGGTAGTCGTACGCCGCCACGCGCAGTCCGATCAGCGCGCACACCCCGGCCGCGAGGCCGAGCAGCGCCCCGCCCACCCCGACGGAGGTCAGCCCGCCGACCGCGATGCCGGCGCCGGCGGCCGCGGCCAGCGAGACGCCGACCGAGGGGACGGTGGGCAGCGGCAGCGCCCGGGCGAAGACGGCGACCGCGACGGCGGCCGCGCCGACCGTGACGGCGGCGGAACCGGCCGCCAGGTAGCCCGCGCAGACGATGGCGAGGGCGGCCGAGGCCACCGAGGCCATCAGGCCGTACATCCGCTCGTCGGGGTCCGCCTGGCTGCGCAGCTGGAGGACGAGGGTGAGCAGCACCCAGGCTCCGAGGGTGCCGATGATCGCGCCGGGGCCGTACGTACGGTCCACCGCGAGCACCGCGCCGTCGGCGACGACCGCTCCGACGAAGGCGAGGGCGATGCCCTGGCGGGCCGGCCACATGCCGTTGAGGCGGAACCAGCCGGCCGCGGTGAGCCCCTGGAGGGCGATCAGCGGCACGAGCAGGGCGAGCTGCCCGAGGGCGGCGGCCACGGCGAGCAGCAGCCCGAGGGCGGCGGTCAGTATGGCCGGCTGCGGGCCGGGGTCGATGATCGGCGACCGGCCCTCGGCGCGGGCCTGGGCCGGGTCGACGGCGCGCAGGGTGTTGCCGGCGAGGGTGGGCGGGGACCAGGACGTCACCTCGACCTCGACCTCGGCCTCGGCCGCTGCCGCCGCCGCGTCCGGCGTGGCCGCCGGGGCGGGGGCGGCCGCCTGGGGCGGGAGGTAGGCCGTCTGCTCGGCGGCCGCCTCCGGCTGGTAGGGCGGGAGGTAGGCGGTCTCCTCGGCAGCAGCCGGGGCCGGGGCCGGGACCTCGTCCCGGAACCAGCCCTCGGGCACGGCGGTCTGCTGCTGCGCAGGGCCGGGATACGGCGGCAGGTACGCGGTCTCCTCGGCGGAGGCGGGAGCCGAAGCCTGGGCGGCCGCGTGGCGGCCGCGTGGCGGCACCGCGGTCTGCTGCCCGGGGCCGGGCACCGGCGGAAGGTAGGCGGTCTCCTCGGCCGGGGCCGACTGCTGCGCGGGGCCGGGACCCCGGGGCCAGTCCTGGGCCGGAACCGGGGCCGGGGCCGGGGCCGGGGCCGGAACCTCGTCCCGGAACCAGCCCTCGGGCACGGCTGCCTGCTGCTGCGCAGGGCCGGGATACGGCGGCAGGTACGCGGTCTCCTCGGCGGAAGCCTGAGCCGGAGCCGAAGCGGCCGCGTGGCGGCCGGAGTACGGCGCCGCACCCTGCTGTTCCGGGCCGGGGTAGGGCGGGAGGTAGGCCGTCTCGGCGGCCGCGGCCGGCATCCCGGCACCCTGCGACCAGTCCTGGGCCGGGGCGGGAGCCGGAGCCTGGACCTCGTCCCGGAACCAGCCCTCGGGCACGGCGGGCTGCCGGACTTCGGCCGGGGCCTGGGCCTGCTGCTGCGCCGCCGGACCGGGGTACGGCGGCAGGTACGCGGCGTTCTCCTCGGCGGAGGCCGCGGCCGGGGCCTGGGCAGCGTACGAGTCGGAGCCGCCCGGCCAAGGCACACCCGGACCGCCGGCCGGAGCCGCAGGCGCACCCGCACCCGCACCCGCACCGCTGACCGGAGCCGGAGGCTCGTCGCGGAACCAGCCCTCGGGCGCCACCGGCTGCCCCGGCACCGCGCCCAGCGGCGGGTGCACCGGCTGATGGGTGGTGTCCCAGGTGTCGGACTGCCAGGTCTGGGTCCCGTACGGATCCTGCTGCTGTTGCTGCGCGTACTGCTGCTGTTCCTCAGGCGTGCTCATCGGCTCCCGCTCACCCGCCCGCGAACGGCGGGAGCACCTCGACGGTGCCCCCCTCGGTCAGCAGGACGGAATCATGCGGGCGCTTGCCCACAGGCTCGTCATTCACCAGGAAGGAGCAGCGCAGCAGGACCCGGGTCAGCTCCCCGGGGTGGCGTTCCCGCACGGCGTCGAGCGCCTCGGCCAGGGTGCGCGCCGAGTACGGCTCCTCCGCCGTCTTGGCCGCGGCCTTGGCCGCCGCCCAGTAGCGGATGGTTCCGGTTGCCACTGCAGCTCCTATCGTCGGCTCTCTACCGTCGGCCTCCATGATGGCCCCTCCCACCGCCCGTCCCGGCGTGCAATCCGGTGAAAGCGGGCATGCGCGTGCCGCGGGCGTGGCACGAACCACAGAAGTGGAAGCCGTAGAGGCCTCGGCCGGGAAAGGGCGGGTGGGCTATTCTGCTGGCGAGAGGATCCGGGCAACGTTGCCCCCGGGTCCTTTTGTGCTTTCAGCACGTTGAACGAACCGAGAACAGTGGTATCCATGCGGACCCCAGGGCGCGGGGACCGCACAGGGCGCCGGCGACACCGTACGAAGCAGTACCACGCACGTCCTCGACGGGACCGAGGAGGAACCGACGTGATGGACCAGCGAACCGTGCACCACCGTCCGACCCGGGCAGGTGGTCGGTCGTGAGCTCTCTCCTGTTGCTCACCAACGCGCTGCAGCCCTCGACCGAGGTGCTGCCCGCACTCGGCCTGCTGCTGCACAACGTCCGGGTGGCCCCGGCCGAGGGCCCTGCCCTCGTGGACACCCCGGGCGCCGACGTGATCCTCGTCGACGGCCGCCGCGACCTGCCGCAGGTGCGGTCGCTGTGCCAGCTCCTGCGCTCCACCGGGCCCGGCTGCCCGCTGATCCTGGTCGTCACCGAGGGCGGCCTCGCGGCCGTCACCGCCGACTGGGGGATCGACGACGTCCTCCTGGACACCGCCGGTCCCGCCGAGGTCGAGGCGCGGCTGCGGCTGGCCACCGGCCGCCAGCAGCTCGGCTCGGACGACTCCCCGATGGAGATCCGCAACGGCGATCTTTCGGTGGACGAGGCGACGTACTCCGCCAAGCTCAAGGGGCGGGTGCTGGACCTCACCTTCAAGGAGTTCGAGCTGCTCAAGTACCTCGCGCAGCACCCGGGCCGGGTCTTCACCCGCGCCCAGCTGCTCCAGGAGGTCTGGGGCTACGACTACTTCGGCGGCACCCGGACGGTCGACGTGCACGTACGGCGGCTGCGCGCCAAGCTCGGCCCCGAGCACGAGTCGCTGATCGGCACGGTCCGTAACGTCGGCTACCGCTTCGTGACCCCGGAGAAGGTCGAGCGGGCGGCGGCGGAGGCCGCGGCCCAGGCGGACCGGCAGGCCGCGGCCCAGGCAGCCGCGCAGGCCGCCGCGGTCGTCACCCGGTCGGCCGAAGACCCTGTGAGCATCCACTCCCCCGTACGCCCTGCCCAGAGGTAGGTCACCCCGCGTAGACTCCCGCGTGTGGCCAAGGTGACGCGGGATGATGTGGCGCGACTTGCGGGTACCTCTACCGCCGTCGTGAGCTATGTCATCAACAACGGACCCCGGCCGGTTGCCCCGGCCACGCGCGAGCGTGTCCTCGCCGCTATCAAGGAGCTGGGCTACCGCCCGGACCGGGTCGCCCAGGCGATGGCCTCACGGCGAACCGACCTCATAGGCATGATCGTCCCGGATGCCCGGCAGCCGTTCTTCGCGGAGATGGCGCACGCGGTCGAACAGGCCGCCGCCGAGCGCGGGAAGATGGTGCTGGTCGGCAACTCCGACTACCGCGACGAGCGCGAGGTCCACTACCTGCGGGCCTTCCTCGGCATGCGCGTCTCGGGTCTGATCCTGGTCAGCCAGGGCATGAGCGAGCGCGCCGCCACGGAGATCGAGGCCTGGGACGCACGGGTCGTACTGCTGCACGAGCGCCCGGAGGCCATCGACGACGTCGCCGTCATCACGGACGACATCGGCGGCGCCCAGCTCGCGACCCGGCACCTGCTCGAACACGGTCACGAGTACGTCGCCTGCATCGGCGGGGTCGAGAACACCCCGTCGGTCGGCGACCCGGTGGCCGACCACGTCGAGGGCTGGCGCCGGGCCATGCAGGAGTCCGGCCGCTCGACCGAGGGCCGGCTCATCGAGGCCCCGTACAACCGCTACGACGCGTACAAGGTCGCTCTGGAGGTCCTGGCCCGGCCCGACCGCCCGACGGCGATCTTCTGCGCCACGGACGACCAGGCCATCGGCGTCCTGCGCGCCGCGCGGGAGCTGCGTATCGACGTGCCCGGGGAACTGGCCGTGGCCGGCTTCGACGACGTCAAGGAGGCGGCCCTCACGGACCCGCCCCTGACCACCATCGCCTCGGACCGCCCGGCGATGGCCCGCGCGGCGGTGGACCTCGTCCTGGACGACTCCCTGCGCGTGGCCGGCTCCCGCCGCGAACGGCTCAAGCAGTTCCCGTCGGCCCTGGTGATCCGCCGGTCCTGCGGCTGCCGCTAGGCCTTCTCTTTCGGATCTTGTCGGGCGGTACGGGGGGAAGTCCCGTCACAGCGCCATGAAGGCCAGCGTCGCGGCCACCGACGTCGCGACGGCCAGGATCACCCACCGGTCGTCCGGCCGGTTACGGCCGTCGGCGTAGGCCGCGACGATCAGCAGCGGGCCCGGCGGGAGGAACAGCAGCACGCCGAACAGGGCGAAGAGCAGGCCCAGGGGCAGCATCACCGCCCCCATGACGATGCAGACCACGACGAAGGCCTTCGGCCGGCGGCGCAGCAGGAGCGGTGTGGCGACCAGGGCCGCCAGACCGAGGAGAAGGCACAGCGCCACGGGGCCGCCCGCCCCGAACCCGACGAGCGCCATCGTGGCGGCCGCCAGGGCGGCGGCCACGGCCCATGCCCACGGCCCGTCGGCCACCCTCTGACGTACGTCCCCGCCCATGCCCTCGCCCCTACCCGCCCCAGATTTGAACACGTTCATCTGAACACGTTCAAGATAGCGGAGGGAGGGGGTCGACGGAAGCGGCCTTATATCGGGCATACGCGGTTCTGTCGGGCTTCTCAGGCCAGACTCAGGAAGCTCTCATGATCGGCACCCAGAGTCGGAGCCATGACCGAGAGCTTCCGCCGCGAAGGCGAGTACCCCCAGAACCGCCCGGCCCAGCCCGCGCCCTTCGGCGAGGACTGGCAGCGGGGACGTGACCGGCTGGCCCAGGACGCCGCGGACGCCTCGTACCCGCCGCCGCCCGCGCACCCGCCCGCCGCGCCCGGCTGGCACGAGGCCCACCAGCCGCCGGTGATCCAGGGCGAGACGGTCCCGGCCGCCGACGGCGCGGGCGGTCGGGACGGCGGCTCGAACGGCCAGGGCGGCCCCGCCCATGCCGCCGCCCCCGCTCGCCGCGCCAAGAAGCCCGTCGCGCTGCTGGCGGCCGTCGCGCTCGCCGCGGCCGTGATCGGCGGCGGCACCGCGGCCGCCGTCCAGCAGCTGATGGGCCACCAGAACGGCACGGTCGGCGGCGCCTTCAACGGCACCAACGTCTCGCAGTCCAACATCGGCACCGTCTCCGGCGTCGCCGAGCAGGCCGGCCCCTCGGTCGTCCGCATCGACACCGCCACCGCATCCGGCCAGGGCACCGGCTCCGGCATCGTCGTCACCGCCGACGGCGAGATCGTCACCAACAACCACGTCGTGAACGGCGCCTCCGAGATCGAGGTGACGATGAGCGACGGCAAGAAGTACAAGGCCAAGATCGTCGGCACCGACCCCGACAAGGACCTCGCCCTGATCAAGCTCCAGGGCGCGAGCGGGCTCACGCCCGCCAAGCTCGGCGACTCCGACAAGGTCAAGGTCGGCGACCAGGTCGTCGCCATCGGCTCCCCCGACCGCCTCACCGGCACGGTCACCAGCGGCATCGTCTCCGCGCTGAACCGCGAGGTGAACGTGCCGAAGTCGGAGCAGCAGTCCCCGCAGCGCCAGCAGCAGGACGGCGGCGGCTGGCCGTTCTCCTTCGAGGGCCGGCAGTTCAACGGCAACCCCGGCTCGAACACCACCTCGTACAAGGCCATCCAGACGGACGCCTCCCTCAACCCCGGCAACTCCGGCGGCGCCCTCTTCAACATGAACGGCGAGATCGTGGGCATGCCCTCCGCGATCTACTCCCCCTCCAAGGACAGCTCCAGCGCCGGCAGCGTCGGCCTCGGCTTCGCCATCCCGGTCAACACGATCAAGGCCGACCTGCCCTCCCTCCGCAAGGGCGGCCCCGGCGGCACGGGCTCCGCCGGCTCCGACACCGGCAGCTTCACCACCAACGGCTACGGCACTTCCTATTAGCCCGTCGTGCGAGGCTGGGAGACGCCCGCCCGCACCGAAGACCACCACCCAGGGGGACCAACCATGTCTGCAACCACCGGCATGGGCGCCGAAGGCGAAGCGCGGATCCTCGTCGTCGACGACGAGCCGGCCGTCCGCGAGGCCCTGCGCCGCAGCCTCGCCTTCGAGGGGTACGCCGTGCAGACCGCCGTCGACGGGCTCGACGCCCTCGACAAGGCGGCCTCGTACTCCCCCGACCTGATCGTCCTGGACATCCAGATGCCCCGGATGGACGGGCTGACGGCCGCCCGCCGGCTGCGCGCCGCCGGCAGCGTCACGCCCGTCCTGATGCTCACCGCCCGCGACACCGTCGGCGACCGCGTCACCGGCCTCGACGCGGGCGCCGACGACTACCTCGTCAAGCCGTTCGAGCTCGACGAGCTCTTCGCCCGGGTCCGCGCCCTGCTGCGCCGCAGCTCCTACGCCGCCCCGCAGACCGGCGGCGAGGGCGGCCACGAGGACGCCCTGACCTTCGGCGACCTGCGCATGGACCTCGCGACGCGCGAGGTCACCCGGGCCGGGCGCCCGGTGGAGCTGACCCGTACCGAGTTCACGCTGCTGGAGATGTTCCTCGCGCACCCGCGCCAGGTCCTGACCCGCGAGCAGATCCTCAAGACCGTCTGGGGCTTCGACTTCGAGCCCAGCTCCAACTCCCTGGACGTGTACGTGATGTACCTGCGCCGCAAGACCGAGGCGGGCGGCGAGCCGCGCGTGGTCCACACCGTGCGCGGGGTGGGCTACGTCCTGCGCGCCGGCGAGAGCGGGCCCGAGTGAGCCGAATGGGCCCGGCGGCCAGATTCCGCGCGCTGCCGTTGCGCTCCCGCCTGGCGCTGCTGGTCACGGTGGCGGTGGCGCTGGCCGTGGCCGCCGTCGCCGCCGTGTCCTGGGTGATGGTGCGCACCCAGCTGCGCGACCAGCTGGACCGTACGCTGCGCGCCACCAACGCGGAGGGCCAGGCCAACCAGGTGTACGGGACGATCGGCTGCATCAGCGGCGGCGCCCTGCCGGACCGGCCCGCGAACAACCTCAGCGCGCAGGTGCAGATCGTGCTGGCGGACGGCAGGCACTGCTGGGTCGACGGCAAGAACACGCTGGAGGTCACCAAGATCGACTTGGAGGTCGCCCAGCGCCGGCGCGGGGCCGTCCTCTACGACTCGACCACCTCCGACGGCACCCCGGTCCGCGTCTACACCCAGCCCGCCCTGGTGGACCGGCAGCCCGCCGCGCTGACCGTGGCCAAACCGCTCGCGGACATCGACAAGCCCCTGTCCACCCTGGCCTGGGTGCTGCTCCTCGTCTCGGGGATCGGAGTCGTCGGCGCGGGCGCGGCCGGCCTGTGGGTGGCCCGTGCGGGACTTCAGCCCGTCGACGAACTCACCGACGCCGTCGAGCACATCGCCCGTACCGAGGACCTCACCGTCCGCATCCCCGACGAGGGCGACGACGAGATCGCCCGCCTTTCGCGGTCCTTCAACTCGATGACGGCGGCCCTCGCCTCCTCCCAGGAGCGCCAGGCCCAGCTGATCGCGGACGCCGGGCACGAGCTGCGCACCCCGCTCACCTCGCTGCGCACCAACATCGAGCTGCTGGCGCGCAGCGAGGAGACCGGCCGGGCCATCCCGCCCGACGACCGGCGGGAGCTGCTGGCCTCGGTCAAGGCGCAGATGACGGAGCTCGCCGCGCTCATCGGGGACCTCCAGGAGCTGTCCCGGCCGGACGCCGGGGGCGGCAGCCCGCTCCAGGTGGTGGCCCTGCACGAGATCGCCGGGGCTGCGCTGTCCCGGGCCCGGCTGCGCGGTCCCGAGCTGTCCTTCAGCTCCGACCTGTCGCCCTGGTACGTACGGGGCGAGGCGGCGGCCCTGGAGCGGGCCGTGGTCAACGTCCTGGACAACGCGGTGAAGTTCAGCCCGCCGGGCGGCGCGGTCGCGGTGACGCTCCGGGCGGGCGAGCTGACCGTACGGGACCACGGCCCCGGCATCCCGGCCGACGACCTGCCGCACGTCTTCGAGCGGTTCTGGCGCTCCCCGTCGGCCCGCGCCCTGCCCGGCAGCGGCCTGGGCCTGTCGATCGTGGCCCGTACGGCGGCCCGCGCGGGCGGCAGCGCCGAGCTGCGGGCGGCGGCCGACGGCGGCCCGGGCACGGAGGCGGTGCTCCGCATCCCGGGGGCGCCGGCCCCGCCGCCGGAGCTGCCGTCAGACGGGGTTGTGCCGCAGCAGTGAGGCGACCAGGCCGGAGCGGGTGTTCGGGAAGTCCATCGGGACGATCCCCAGCCCGGTCCGGCCGGCCAGCTCCCCGCCGTCGACAAAGGCGTGCACCTGCGGGTTGAGCCGGTCGGAGTTCCAGCGGGGCGGCATGTACGCCGAGGTGCTGGTGTAGTTCACGAAGAGCTTGCCGGGCTGCTGGACGGCCTTGCGGAAGTGGTTCTCGATCTTGCCGCGCTTGGCGAAGGGCTCGGCGTTGTAGTCGTCCTGGATGTCGAAGACGTTGCCGTCGCCGTAGCGCAGGCCCGGCAGACCGCCGTTGTCGGCGAGCAGGACCACCTTCCCGCGGGCCTGCCCGAGCGAGGGCAGGGTGTCGGAGATCCGGAACAGCGGGCGCCAGCCGCGGTTGTCGAGGTAGTCGTCGAAGACGGCGCGGAAGGTGGCGTCGCTGTCCGTCGAGTACTCCTGCTTGAGCCGCATCAGGACGGTCTCGGAGGGGTGCGCGGCCAGGAAGTTCCAGCAGGCGACGAGGACGTCCCCGAACATCAGGTTCTGGTAGAAGGACCCGTGGTGGATGGCGAAGGAGCCGCCCGTCACCCGGCAGCGGACGTCGAGGAAGCGGATGCCCGAGTCGAGCTGTTCGGCGATCGAGGTGTTCTGGCAGGCGACGTAGAGCCCGCCCTGGCGGGCGCCGGAGTCGTGCGTGCCGGGGATGGTCATCCGCTGCAGCGCGGTGGAATCGGACAGGCCCGCCATCCAGTCCTGCGTGCCGAGTGCCGTGGCCGCGGCGGGTGATGCGCCGAGTCCGACCGCAACGCCCGTAGCCATTGCTCCGACCAGAAACGCCCGCCGGTCCATTCCCACGCCCATGCCCATGCCCGCCCCTTTGCCGACCCAGTGGTGGCCGAATTATGGCGTGCCCACGTCAATTCCACTACCCATGGGTAGCACCGCCGCCCGCGCGGCCGGCTGGTTGCGACGGGGTCGGGTGTGTGCCGGGGCGTCCCCGCAGGGCGCCGAACACAACACCGCCGCACTCCCCGACCCCTCGCCACGTTCGGCGCCCGAGGAGACGCCCCGGCGCGCGCCCGGCCCCGGCTGGGCCGGCCCCCCCGCGCGCGCCGACGGACGGCCCCAGCCAAAATCCAGCCCCGCCGGCGTTTGAGGCGCGGGTCCGGGCAGAGCCCGGCAAGCCCAACCCGGCCCGGGAGGGCACCGGCCCCCCGCGGAACCGGCCTAAGCCTCCAGCAAATCCGCCATGCGGCGCAGCCCTTCGGCGAGTTCCCGCCCGCTCGGCGCCTGCTCCGGGTCGGTCAGGGACTGCACCATCACCCCGGTCAGCAGCGCGATGTGCAGCGACCCGAGGGCTCGTACGTCCTCCTCGGCGACCGCGTCCTCGGGCACCCCGCGCAGTTGCGCGGCCACCATGCGCCGGGACCTGCGCTGGCCCTCGGCCAGGGTCGCGAGGAGCTCGGGCGAGGACTGGGCGTGCACGAAGGCCTCGACGTTGGCGAGCCACAGCCAGCGCATGTCGCCGAAGTCCCGGATCTTGCGGTCCCAGGTGTCGGCGTACCGCGCCTCGGCGGTGTCCCCCTGCCCGGTGAGCCGCCCGGAGCCCGCGGCCCACTCGTCCATGGCGGCGAAGAGCGCCTGGTTGAGCAGCGCCTCGCGGGACCCGAAGTGGTAGCCGATGGCGGCCATGCTTACCTGCGCGGCGGTGGCGATGTCGCGCACCGTCGTGCGCAGATAGCCCTTCTCCTCCAGGCAGCGGCGCGCTCCGGCCAGCAGGTCCTCGCGATTTCCCATGCCGGGATCGTATCCGCGCAGGATTTTGGGCAAGCGCCCTACACGATCGTATTGCGCACCTGCCCAAATCCTGGCAGGCTTCAGCCATCGGAAGATCCACGGGACTTACGGGAGGAACCTCCATGCGCCACGAGCTGAAGATCGACGACCGCACCCTGTCCTACCGGGACTTCGGGGGCGCGGGCCGCCCGCTGCTCGCCCTGCACGGAGGCATGTCCGAAGGGGCCGCCTTCACCGGACTCGCCGAGGCCCTCGGCGAGGACTGGCGGGTCATCGCCCCCGACCAGCGCGGCCACGGCGACTCCGACCGGGCCCCCGACTACAGCCGCGAGGGATACGTCGCCGACGCCGTCGCCCTGCTCGACCACCTCGGCATCGAGGCCCCCGTGGTCGTCCTCGGCTACAGCCTCGGCGGGCTCAACGCCTACCACCTGGCCGCCGCCCACCCCCACCGGGTCGCCGCGCTCATCGACGTGGACGCCACCGTGCAGATCCACCCCGCGGAGTCCGACTGGTTCGCCTTCCTGCGCGGCCTGCGCTACACCGCGCCCACCACCGAGGAACTGCTGGCCGCGGCCGGACCGGTGGGCGCCCGGTTCGTCGCGCAGGCGCTGCGCCCGCTCCCCGACGGGACGGGCTGGCGCCTGCCGTTCCACCCGCAGGACCAGCTCGACTCGATCGAAGGCTGCCGCGGCGACCACTGGGACACCTGGCTCGCGAGCGACTGCCCGGCGCTGCTCGTCCACGGCATCCGCAGCGAGGCGCTCACGCAGGAGGTGGCCGACGCCATGGTCTCCCGGCGCCCGGGGACCTCGTACGCGCCCCTGGACGGCGACCACTTCGTGCCGTTCCAGGACCCCGAGGGCTTCTACGGGGCCGTCGCGAAGTTCCTCGCCACGCTCTGAGAACGCCGAAGGGGCGGCGGGCCGACCGCCCCCCCGCCCCTCACAGGGGTACTGGCGTACTACTTGACGACGGTGATGCGGTCCGCCGCCGGCGGGGCGATCGGGGCCGCCGCCGTCGACTTCATCAGGTAGGCGTTGAAGCAGTCCAGGTCGGACGCGCCCACCAGCTTGTTCTTGTGCTCCTTCAGGACGGTGAAGCCGTCACCGCCGCCCGCGAGGAACTCGTTCATCGCGACCCGGTAGGTCTTGGCGGGGTCGATCGCCGCGCCGTTCAGCTTCACCGAGTCCACGACGATGCGGTCCGCACCGGTCTTCGTCATGTCCAGGGTGTACGTGAAGCCCTTCGACACCTGAAGGATCTTCGGGCTCACCCCGTTGACCGGGCCGGAGACCTGCTGCTGCAGCGCGGTGATCAGCTGCGCGCCGGTCAGGTCCACGATGTTCATCATGTTGTTGAACGGCTGGACCGTGTAGGACTCGCCGTACGTCACCACACCGTCGCCCTCGTCACCCGCGGCCTTGTAGGCCAGGTCGGCACGGATGCCGCCCGGGTTCATGATGGCCAGCTGCGCGCCGCCCTTGTCGGCCGGCGCCAGCGCCTCCAGCTGCGCGTCGGCGATCAGGTCACCGAGCGGCTTCTCGGGCGCCTCCGAGCCGCGGCCCGGGATGTCGGCCGCGATGAAGCCCTGCGGGCGGTTCGCGATCGGGGCCGCGAGGGCCTTCCAGCGGTCGACCAGCTCGGTCATGTCCGGGGCCTTGGGCTGGTCCCGGGTGACGACCTTGTTGACCGGCTTGGGCGAGGCGGCCGGCGTACGGACGATGTCCTTGGACTGCCGGTCGTAGGTGAGGGTGGTGTCCGTGAACAGGCGGCCGTAGGAGGCGGCCGAGGTGACCGTACGCGGGTTGCCCGCCGGGTCGGGGATGTTGCACGAGTACGCCTGGTGCGTGTGGCCGGTCACCAGCGCGTCGACCTTCGGGTCCACGTTCTTGGCGATGTCCACGATCGCGCCCGAGATGCCGGCGCCGGCGCCCGGGACGTCGCAGTCGTAGTTGTACGCGCCGCTCGCGGGCAGACCGCCCTCGTGGATCAGCGCGACGATCGACTTCACGCCCTGCTTGTTCAGCTCGGCGGCGTACTTGTTGATCGTCTCGACCTCGTCGCCGAACTTCAGGCCCTTGACGCCCTCGGCGGTCACGACGTCCGGAGTGCCCTCCAGGGTGACGCCGATGAAGCCGATCTTCACGTCGCCCTTCTTCCAGATGAAGGTGGGCGACATCAGCGGACGCTTGGTCTTCTCGTCGGTGACGTTCGCGGCGAGGTACTTGAACTCGGTGCCCGTGAACTCCTTTCCGTACTCGAAGCAGCCCTCGACCGGGTGGCAGCCGCCGTACACCATGCGGCGCAGCTCGGTCTTGCCCTCGTCGAACTCGTGGTTGCCGACGCTGGACACGTCCAGCTTGAGCTTGTTCAGCGCCTCGACGGTCGGCTCGTCGTGGAAGATGCCGGACAGCATCGGGCTGCCGCCGATCATGTCACCGGCGGCGGCGGTGACGGAGTACTCGTGGCCCTTGCGGGCCTCGCGCAGGCTGGTCGCGAGGTACTCGACCCCGCCCGCGGGTATGGCTTTGGTGGTGCCGTCGGCCTGACGTTCGCTCACGCTGCCGGAAGAGCCCTGCGGGGGCTCCAGCGTGCCGTGGAAGTCGTTGAACGACAGCATCTGTACATCGACGGTCCGGCCCTTGGCCGCACCGCCACCACTCGCGGCTCCGGCCGGCAGTGCGGCGGCGACCATCGCCCCGGCCCCGGCCGTGACGGCGAGGGCGGCGAAGGTCAACCGGCGGGTTCGGCGGTGCCGTTGTGGCGTCGCTGACATTTAGTCCCCTTTGTGGACAGCGATACTGCTTGGGAGGTCCGGGGAAGCCTATTGTCAACGCGCGTAGCACGACAGGGGTAACCGGTATCGAGCTGGTTAAGGACAGGAGACATCCGCCACGGCCGGACTCCTCCCGACACCCCTCACAGTCGTAGGCTCATGCCATGACTGACGCAGCAGCGGCCCTGGAGCCAGGACGGCAGATTCAGACCCTCGACGAGCTGACGGAAGAACAGGCCGACGCCGTCATCGACCTGATCGAGGACGCGGCCCGTACGGACGGCACCACCGCCGTGTCCGAGCAGGGCCGGCTCCAGCTGCGCGGCGGGCCGCGCGAGGGGATCCGGCACTTCCTGCTCACCGAGGGCGGCCGGCTCGCCGCGTACGGGCAACTGGAGGACACCGACCCGGTGGAGGCACCGGCCGCCGAGCTCGTCGTACACCCGGCCCTGCGGGGACGCGGGCACGGGCGGGCGATGGGGATGGCCCTGCTGGCCGCCTCCGGCAAGCGGCTGCGGGTCTGGGCCCACGGCGGCAAATCGGCCGCCCGGCACCTGGCGCAGGTACTCGGCCTGACCCTCTTCCGCGAGCTGCGCCAGCTCCGCCGGCCGCTGGCCGAGGGCGACCCGCTGCCGGAACCGGTGCTCCCGGCCGGCGTGACCGTACGGACCTTCGTGCCCGGCACCGACGACGAGGCCTGGCTCGCGGCGAACGCGGCCGCCTTCGCCCACCACCCCGAGCAGGGCTCGCTGACCCAGCGGGACCTCAACGACCGGATCGCGCAGCCCTGGTTCGACGCCAAGGGCTTCTTCCTCGCGGAGCGCGGCGGGGAGCTCATCGGCTACCACTGGACGAAGGTCCACGCGGCGGAGCAGCTGGGCGAGGTCTACGTCCTCGGCGTCCGCCCGGGCGCCCAGGGCGGCGGCCTCGGCAAGGCCCTCACCGCGATCGGCCTGCGCCACCTGGCGGCCCAGGGCCTCCCGACGGCCATGCTCTACGTGGACGCCGACAACCCGGCGGCCCTCTCCGTATACGAGGGCCTCGGCTTCACCACCCACGAGGTGGACCTGATGTACCGCACGGAAAGCTGACCGTTCCGGCCGGGCACGATTCAGCCCCGCCGGGCAAATCCAGCCCCGCCGGCGTTTGAGGCGCGGGGGTCCGGGGGCAGCGCCCCCGGCCACGGCGCCGCGCTGCCCCCACGACTCGTGCCCCAGGCAGAGCCGGGAAGCCACACGCCATTAACCGGGCATTCAGACGGCCTTGCGACTGTCGCTGAATGCAGCCCCGACTCCGACTGACGGCCGACACTTCCGACGCGCCTGTCCTCCCGCGTGCGCGGAAGAATGGAGTCATGAGCCACCAGCCCAGCGCAGGCCCCACCGAGGTCCCCGCCCAGCACCCGTCTCACACGTCCGCCGCCGCCCAGGCATCGGCCCAGACAAAGGCCGAGGCGAAGGCCCAGGCAAAGGCACAGGCCAAGGCCGAGGCCGAGGCAAACGGCCAGGCGGCCGCCCAGACGCCCCGCATAGGCTCCATCGCCGCCCACCGCCCCCACGTCGACCTCGAGCCCGACCTCGACGCCGACCTGGACGTGTACGACGACAAGGACGGCGGCGAGCTCCCCCCGGGACGCTTCCTCGACCGGGAACGCAGCTGGCTGGCCTTCAACGAGCGGGTGCTGGAGCTGGCCGAGGACCCGACGACCCCGCTCCTGGAGCGCGCCAACTTCCTGGCGATCTTCGCGAGCAACCTCGACGAGTTCTTCATGGTCCGCGTGGCCGGCCTCAAACGGCGTATCGCGACCGGTGTCGCCACCCGTTCGGCCTCCGGCCTCCAGCCCCGCGAGGTGCTGGACCTCATCTGGACCCGCTCGCGCGAGCTCATGGCCCGGCACGCCGCCTGCTTCCAGCAGGACATCGCCCCGGCCCTCGCCGAGGAGGGCGTCCACCTGATCCGCTGGCCCGACCTCACCGAGAAGGAGCAGGCCCGCCTCTTCACGCTGTTCCGGAACCAGATCTTCCCGGTGCTGACCCCGCTGGCCGTGGACCCCGCGCACCCCTTCCCGTACATCTCCGGCCTCTCGCTCAACCTGGCCGTCGTCGTACGCAACCCGGCCAGCGGCCACCGCCACTTCGCCCGGGTCAAGGTCCCGCCGATCCTCTCCCGCTTCCTGGAGGCCTCCCCGCAGCGCTACGTCCCTCTGGAGGACGTCATCGCCGCGCACCTGGAGGAGCTGTTCCCCGGCATGGAGGTGCTCGCGCACCACATGTTCCGCGTGACCCGCAACGAGGACCTGGAGGTGGAGGAGGACGACGCCGAGAACCTCCTCCAGGCCCTGGAGAAGGAGCTCATGCGGCGCCGCTTCGGCCCGCCCGTGCGCCTGGAGGTCGAGGAGTCCATCGACCCGGGCGTACTGGACCTCCTCGTGCAGGAGCTGAACGTCAACGCCTCCGAGGTGTACCCGCTGCCCGGGCCGCTCGACCTGACGGCGCTCTTCGGCATCGCGTCCCTGGACCGGCCCGAGCTGAAGTACCCGAAGTTCGTCGCCGGCACCCACCGGGACCTCGCCGAGGTCGAGTCCGCGCACGCGCCCGACATCTTCGCCGCCCTGCGCGAGCGGGACGTGCTGCTGCACCACCCGTACGACTCCTTCTCCACGTCGGTGCAGCGGTTCCTGGAACAGGCCGCGGCCGACCCGGACGTCCTCGCCATCAAGCAGACGCTCTACCGCACCTCCGGCGACTCCCCGATCGTGGACGCCCTGATCGACGCCGCCGAGTCCGGCAAGCAGGTCCTCGTACTCGTCGAGATCAAGGCCCGCTTCGACGAGCAGGCCAACATCAAGTGGGCGCGCAAGCTGGAGGAGTCCGGCTGCCACGTCGTGTACGGGCTCGTCGGCCTCAAGACCCACTGCAAGCTCTCCCTCGTCGTCCGCCAGGAGGGCGACCAACTGCGCCGCTACGCGCACGTGGGCACCGGCAACTACCACCCCAAGACGGCCAGGCTCTACGAGGACCTCGGCCTGCTCACCGCGGACCCGCAGGTCGGCGCGGACCTCTCCGACCTCTTCAACCGGCTCTCCGGCTACTCCCGCCGCGAGACCTACCGCCGGCTGATCGTGGCGCCCCGCTCGCTGCGCGACGGGCTGATCGCGCGCATCGACAAGGAGGCCGACCACCACCGGGCCGGCCGCCCCGCGTACGTGCGCCTGAAGATGAACTCGATCGTCGACGAGGCCCTCATCGACTCGCTCTACCGGGCCGCCCAGGCGGGCGTGCCCGTCGACATCTGGGTGCGCGGCATCTGCGCCGTGCGCCCCGGGGTCCCCGGGTTCTCGGAGAACATCCGGGTCCGCTCGATCCTCGGCCGCTTCCTCGAACACTCCCGGGTCTTCGCCTTCGGCAACGGCGGCGAGCCCGAGGTGTGGATCGGCAGCGCCGACATGATGCACCGCAACCTCGACCGCCGTATCGAGGCACTGGTCAGGGTCGCCGACCCGGCCCACCGCGCGGCACTGGACCGGATGCTGGAAACCGGAATGTCCGACCTCACGTCCTCCTGGCACCTGGGCCCGGACGGCGAGTGGACCCGGCACAGCACGGACGCGGAAGGCCAGCCGCTGCGGCACGTACAGGAGATGCTCATAGACGCCCGGAGGCGCCGGCGTGGCTCAGCCAAACCATGACCCGATTACGGCGACGGCGGACGCAGGTGACGTGCTCGGCGCGTACCTGCGTTCCCAGGCCACCGCTTTCCTGCGCGGCCTGCGCCTGCACGAGGAGAGCGGGGCCGACGCCGCCGAAGGCAGCGACGCGGCGCGCAGCCTGCGGGGGGCTGCGCGCCGCATCAGCGGATCCCTGGCCACCTTCCGGGTGGTGACCGAGTCCTCCTGGGCCGACGGGCTGCGCACCGAGCTGGTGTGGCTGTCCTCGACGCTGGCCGACGAGCACGCGTACGCCGCCCGGCTGGCCCGGCTGATGGACGCGCTGCACCGGCTGGCGGGGTCCCCGGAGCTCCCGGCGCCGCGCGGCACGGCCGGCGCGCTGACGGTGGGCTCGGCGCGGGCCGGCGCCCTGCTGGAGCGGCAGCTGACCCTGGCCCGTACGCGCGCCCACTCGGCCACGCTCCAGGCGCTCGGCTCCGCCCGATTCCACGCGGTGGCGGACGCGGTGGCGGTGCTGGCGTCCGAGGTCCCGCTGGACGCGGTCGCGGCCCGGGGGCGGGTGTCGGAGGTCCTGGTCCCGCTGGCAGCGGTGGCCGAAACCCGACTGTCGGCGGCGGTCTCGGCGCTGCCGCCGACCGGCGGCAGCGCGGCGGCGCCGAGCCCGTACAACGCGGACCACGACGGGCTCTGGCACGAGGTGCGCCGCCTCCTGCGGGTCCACCGCTACGCCCAGGAGGCGCTCGGCGAGGACGTGACCCGCCCGGCGGCCGCGGGCGGGGCCCTGGACCGCCACCGCGACGCGGCCGAGGCGGCCGCGGCCTCGGCGACGGCGGCCCGCACCCCGCGCATCGCCCCGGCGACGGCGTACGCCCTGGGCGTCCTGCACGCCGACCAGCGCCACGAGGTCGAGGCGGCCCGCTGCGCCTTCCAGGAGATCTGGCTTCCCGAGCCCGCGGTCACACCGCGGTAACGGCCGGATAACGGATGATGACGCCTGTGGGCGTACCGGTCGCAGCGCACCGGGTCGTCCGCCACGGTTCACCGTCCGTTCACTCTCCCCGGTCGGCTGCTTCACCTGTTCTGCCTAGTTTCGGTGGTGCACGGAGCGAGTCGCCGGACAGAACGAGCGGCCTCCCCGGCAAACGACGTAGTCCTCTTCGCACGCCGCCCCGATACAGAAAGCGGCCGGCGGCTTCTGGAAGGAACACCCGAAAGTGAAGCTTCAGCGCAAGAACATGCTTCGTGCCTCCGCCCTCGGGGCGCTCGTCGTGTCCGGCGCCCTGGTCCTCACGGCGTGCGGCTCGGACGACAACACGAAGACCGCCGACGGCACGGCGAAGCCCTCCGCGGCCGCCGCCGGCGACATCAAGTGCGACGACGCCAAGGGCAAGCTCCTGGCCTCGGGCTCTTCCGCGCAGAAGAACGCGGTCGAGCTGTGGATCAAGAACTACATGGCCGCCTGCTCCGGCGTCGAGGTGAACTACAAGTCCTCCTCCTCCGGTGAGGGCATCGTCGCCTTCAACCAGGGCACCGTCGGTTTCGCCGGCTCCGACTCGGCGCTGAAGCCGGAGCAGGTCGAGGAGTCGAAGAAGATCTGCACCGGTGGCCAGGCCATCGACCTGCCGATGGTCGGCGGCCCGATCGCCCTCGGCTTCAACGTCGCCGGCGTGGACAAGCTGAACCTCGACGCCGCCACGGTCGCCAACATCTTCAACGACAAGATCAAGAAGTGGGACGACGAGGCGATCAAGAAGCTGAACCCGGGCGTCACGCTTCCCTCCACCGCCATCCAGGCCTTCCACCGCTCCGACGACTCGGGCACCACCGAGAACGTCACCAAGTACCTCAAGGCCACCGCGCCCGACGCCTGGCCGTACGAGGCCGCGAAGAAGTGGGCCGCCCCGGGCGGCCAGTCCGCCTCCGGCTCCTCCCAGGTCGCCGCCCAGGTCAAGCAGGTCGACGGTGCGATCGGCTACTTCGAGCTCTCCTTCGCCAGCTCGCAGAGCATCAGGACGGTCGACCTGAACACGGGCGCCGCCGCCCCGGTCAAGGCCACCGGTGAGAACGCCTCCAAGGCCATCGCCGCCGCCAAGATCTCCGGCACCGGCTCCGACCTGGCCCTGAAGCTCGACTACGCCACCAAGGCCGAGGGCGCCTACCCGCTCGTCCTGGTCACGTACGAGGTCGTCTGCGACAAGGGCAACAAGGCCGAGACGCTCCCGACGGTGAAGTCCTTCCTGAACTACGCCGCCTCCGACGCGGGCCAGAAGGTCCTCGGCGAGAACGGCTACGCGCCGATTCCGGCCGAAATCAACGCCAAGGTCCGCGACATCATCAAGACCCTCGGCTAAATCCTGACCCCCGAGGTGTCGGCCGCCCCCGTCCGGGCAGCCGACACCCGGGGACCCTTCCCCTCCACCCGGGGGAAATCCGGTGCACCGCCGCCAGGGGGCCTGCCCCCCACACAGACCGGAAAGACCATGGCTTCCACCACACCCACCCAGATAGACACGGCTCCGCCTGTCGCCAAGAGCGAAAGGTCCACCGGCCGCGCCGGTGACAAGATCTTCGCCGGGCTCTCCAAGGGATCCGGCATCCTGCTCCTGGTCATCATGGCGTCGATCGCCGCCTTCCTGACCTACCGTGCCTCGATCGCCCTGTCGAAGAACGAGGGGAACTTCCTCACCACCTTCGACTGGAACGCGTCGGCCAACCCGCCCGTCTTCGGCATCGCCGTCCTGCTCTTCGGCACCGTCGTCAGCTCGATCATCGCGATGGCCATCGCGGTTCCGATCGCTGTCGGCATCGCCCTCTTCATCTCGCACTACGCGCCGCGCAAGCTGGCCGCGCCCCTCGCGTACGTGGTCGACCTGCTGGCCGCCGTGCCGTCGATCATCTACGGCATCTGGGGCGCGCTCTTCCTCGTCCCGCAGCTGAACGGCCTGAACCTCTGGCTGGACGAGTACCTGGGCTGGACGTACGTCTTCGAGAAGACCCAGGTCGGCGTCGCCCGCTCGCTCTTCACCGTCGGCATCCTGCTCGCGATCATGATCCTGCCGATCGTGACCAGCGTCAGCCGCGAGGTCTTCCTCCAGGTCCCGCGCATGAACGAGGAGGCCGCCCTGGCCCTCGGCGCGACCCGCTGGGAGGTCATCCGGATGTCGGTGCTGCCCTTCGGCCGCTCCGGCGTCATCTCCGCCTCGATGCTCGGCCTCGGCCGGGCCCTCGGCGAGACCATGGCCGTCGCGACCGTCCTCTCCCCGAGCTTCCTGATCTCGTTCCACGTCCTGAACCCGGGCGGCGGCACCTTCGCGCAGAACATCGCCGCGAAGTTCGACGAGGCCAACGAGTTCGGCCGGGACGCGCTGATCGCCTCGGGTCTGGTCCTCTTCCTGCTCACCCTGCTGGTCAACGGTGCAGCTCGCCTGATCATCGCTCGCCGCAAGGACTTCTCGGGGGCGAACGCCTGATGAGCCACGCACTCCAGGACCAGCGGCCCGTGCGGGCCCGCAAGTCCGCCGCCCCCGCCAGCCTCACCCGTGGCGGCCTGCCCCGCTGGGCCCCGGCCGGCATCGCGGTCCTCTCGACCGCCCTCGGCAGCGGCATCGGCCTCGTCTTCGACCTCCACAGCAAGATCCAGTGGGGTCTCCTCGCAGCCCTGCTGTTCGTCGGCATCACGTACACCGCCAGCGCGGTGATCGAGAACCGCCGCCAGGCCAAGGACCGCGTCGCGACCTCCGTCGTGTGGGTCTGCTTCGTCCTCGCGGTCATCCCGCTGTTCTCGCTGATGTGGACCACGGTCAGCCGTGGCGCGAAGCTCCTCGACGGGAACTTCCTCGGCCACTCCATGAACGGCGTGACCAGCTTCGACCAGGGCGGCGGCGTCTACCACGCCCTGCTCGGCACCATCGAGCAGGTCGGCCTGGCCACCCTGATCGCGGCGCCCATCGGCCTGCTGACCGCCGTCTACCTGGTCGAGTACGGCCGGGGCTCGCTCGCCAAGGCCGTGACCTTCTTCGTCGACGTCATGACCGGCATCCCCTCCATCGTCGCGGGTCTGTTCATCCTGACGACCTGGAACCTGATGCTCGGCTTCGGCCCCTCCGGCTTCGCCGGCTCCATGGCCCTGTCGATCCTGATGATGCCCGTCGTGGTCCGCTCCACCGAGGAGATGCTCAAGCTCGTCCCGAACGAGCTGCGCGAGGCCGCACTGGCCCTCGGTGTGCCGAAGTGGCGCATGATCCTCAAGGTCGTGCTCCCCACCGCCATCGGCGGGATCTCCACCGGTGTGATGCTGGCCGTCGCCCGCATCACCGGTGAGACCGCGCCGATCATGCTGCTGGTCTTCGGCTCCCAGCTGATCAACGGCAACCCCTTCGAAGGCGCCCAGTCCTCGCTCCCCCTCTACATCTGGGAGCAGTACAAGGTCGGCAGTGAAGCCTCCTACGACCGGGCATGGGCCGCAGCCCTCGTCCTGATCGCCTTCGTCATGATCCTCAATCTGGTGGCCCGCGGCATAGCCCGCTGGAAGGCCCCGAAGACCGGTCGCTGACGCGACTACAGAAAGCGAAGTGACCCCTCATGGCGAAGCGAATCGACGTCAGCGGACTGTCCGCCTTCTACGGCAACCACAAGGCCATCGATGACATCTCGATGACCGTGGAGCCCCGCTCCGTGACCGCCTTCATCGGCCCGTCCGGCTGCGGCAAGTCCACCTTCCTGCGCACCCTGAACCGCATGCACGAGGTCACCCCCGGCGGCCGCGTCGAGGGCAAGGTGCTCCTGGACGACGAGAACCTGTACGGCGCCGGCGTGGACCCCGTCGCGGTCCGCCGCACGGTCGGCATGGTCTTCCAGCGTCCGAACCCCTTCCCCACCATGTCGATCTTCGACAACGTGGCGGCGGGCCTGCGGCTGAACGGCAGCTTCAAGAAGTCCGAGCTCACGGACATCGTGGAGAAGTCCCTCCAGGGCGCCAACCTCTGGAACGAGGTCAAGGACCGCCTGAACAAGCCCGGCTCCGGCCTCTCCGGCGGCCAGCAGCAGCGTCTGTGCATCGCCCGCGCCATCGCGGTCGAGCCCCAGGTCCTGCTCATGGACGAGCCCTGCTCGGCGCTCGACCCGATCTCCACCCTCGCGATCGAGGACCTGATCGGCGAGCTCAAGGAGCGCTTCACGATCGTCATCGTGACGCACAACATGCAGCAGGCGGCCCGCGTCTCGGACCGCACCGCCTTCTTCAACCTCTCCGCGGTCGGCCAGCCCGGCAAGCTCATCGAGCTCGACGACACGGACCGGATCTTCTCGAACCCGTCCGTGCAGGCGACCGAGGACTACATCTCGGGCCGCTTCGGCTAAACCGGACGAGACATCACGCGGCTCCGCCGCGTGACCCACACGTCCTGCGGTGCTGCATGGCGGTGCCACCGCACGGCGGAAGAAAGAAAAAGGGCCGGCTCCCCCTGGGTGGGGGGAGCCGGCCCGCTTTCGTACCTGCCTAGACGAACGCCAGGTTCACGGTCCAGAAGCTCACCGCGGCGACCAGGGCCACGGCCGGCATCGTGATACTGCATCGCCCGGGGGATGACCCCCGGACCCCCAGCAGGAGGCCGGCTCCGGCTAGACGAACGCCAGGTTCACGATCCAGAAGCTCACCGCGGCGACCAGGGCCGCGGCCGGCATCGTGATGAACCAGCCCAGGATGATGTTCTTGGCCACGCCCCAGCGGACCGCGTTCACCCGCTTGGTCGCGCCCACACCCATGATCGCCGAGGTGATCACGTGGGTGGTGGAGATCGGCGCGTGGAAGAGGAACGCCGAGCCGAACATGATCGAGGCACCGGTGGTCTCGGCCGCGAAGCCCTGCGGCGGGTCCAGCTCGATGATCTTGCGGCCGAGCGTACGCATGATGCGCCAGCCACCCGCGTACGTACCCAGCGACAGCATCACGGCGCACACGATCTTGACCCAGATCGGGATCGCGGCATCGGCGGCCTGCACATCGGCGATGACCAGCGCCATCACCACGATGCCCATTGTCTTCTGGGCGTCCTGGAGGCCGTGACCGAGGGCCATCGCGGCCGCCGAGACCGTCTGCGCGATACGGAAGCCGCGCTTCGCCTTGTGCGGGTTGGCCCGGCGGAACATCCACAGGATGACCACCATCACCAGGTAACCGGCGACCAGACCGACGACCGGCGAGACGAACATCGGGATGACGACCTTCTCGACCACGCCGTCCCACAGGACGTCGATGCCGCCGGCCAGCGCCGCGCCCACCATGCCGCCGAACAGGGCGTGCGAGGAGGACGAGGGCAGGCCGAAGTACCAGGTGATCAGGTTCCAGACGATCGCGCCGACCAGCGCCGCGAAGAGGATCCACATGCCCCGGTTGCCGTGGGGCGTCTCGATCAGGCCCTTGCTGACCGTCTTGGCCACCCCGCTGCCCAGGAAGGCACCGGCGAGGTTCATGACGGCGGCCATGGCCAGCGCCGCGCGCGGCGTCAGTGCCCGCGTCGAGACGGAGGTCGCGATCGCGTTCGCGGAGTCGTGAAAACCATTCGTATAGGTAAAGCCGAGCGCGACACCGATGGTCACGACCAGAGCGAAGGTGTCCACGAGGTTCAGGACTCCTTGACCGCGATGGTCTCCACCGTGTTCGCAACGTGCTCGAACGCGTCGGCCGCCTCTTCGAGCACGTCGACGATCTGCTTGAGCTTCAGCACCTCGATGGCGTCGTACTTGCCGTTGAAGAGCTGCGCGAGCAGCTTGCGGTGGATCTGGTCGGCCTGGTTCTCAAGACGGTTGACCTCGATCCAGTACTCGGTGAGGTTGTCCATCGTCCGCAGGTGCGGCATGGCCTCGGCGGTCAGCTCGGCCGCGCGCGCCAGTACCTCGATCTGCTGCTCGACACCCTTGGGGAGCTCCTCCACGTTGTAGAGGACGACGAGATCGACGGCCTCCTCCATGAAGTCCATGATGTCGTCGAGCGACGAGGCGAGCTTGTAGATGTCCTCGCGGTCGAACGGCGTGATGAAGGAGGAGTTCAGCTGGTGGAAGATCGCGTGGGTCGCGTCGTCTCCGGCGTGCTCCGCTGCCCGCATCCGCTCCGCGATCTCGGCCCGGGCGGAGGAGTCCGCTCCGAGCAGTTCCATCAGGAGCTTGGAGCCCGTGACGATGTTGTCCGCGGATGCGGCGAACATGTCGTAGAAGCTCGTCTCCCTGGGGGTCAGACGAAATCGCACGTGAGGTCCTCGGGGTGCATTGGATTCGGTCAGGCTGATGCTAGGCGCATCCCCCGGCCACGGCTAACCGGCGGTTCCCCAGTGTCCTCCATCAGGCAGAGTGAGGACCACGGACCCCTGCCCCTTCGGCCGGGGCCCAGTACCCTATACCCATGAGGGGTATGCACCCTTCGTTCCGGAGCACGGGAGGACGTATGACGACCATCGAGGCGGAGGGTTCCCACGACGGCGGAGCCGTCCACGGCTACCACCACCAGAAGGACGAGCACCTCAAGCGGCTGCGCCGGATCGAGGGCCAGATCCGCGGCCTCCAGCGGCTCGTCGACGAGGACGTCTACTGCATCGACATACTCACCCAGGTCTCGGCGAGCACGAAGGCGCTCCAGTCCTTCGCGCTCCAGCTCCTGGAGGAACACCTGCGCCACTGCGTCGCCGACGCCGCGGTCAAGGGCGGCACCGAGATCGACGCCAAGGTCGAGGAGGCCACGAAGGCCATCGCCCGCCTCCTGCGCACCTGACCCAGCCCCGCCGGCGTTTGAGGCGCGGGGTCTGGGGCAGAGCCCCAGGACACGGCGCGTCAGCCGGCCCAGATGCCCATCAGCACCTCGTCGATCCGGTCCTGGCTGAGCCGCTCCTCCGCCGCGGCCGAAGCCGCGATGATCAGCTCACCGCACAGCTCGATCTCGGCGAGAGCCACGTGGTCCTGCACCGTCGTACCGCCTGCGGGAGTCACGCGTGCCACCTCAATCTGCCACCGGCCACCGGCCACCGGCACTCGCCGGCGCCCGACTCCTCAGCGTAGGGAGGCAACGCCTCCCGCCGCATGACACGGATGGACCATTTCCGGATACCAGCCCATGGCCCGATCGCCCCACCCGCCCCACTACTCGGCGATCTTCCCCGCGTAAATGTCCCCGCTTGCGGGCAATACGACGGTTACCGGCGTCCCGAACCCGTACAGCAGCGTGGTCGACGAGACATCGATCACGCCATTGTTGACGTAGGTGAACCGGTGCCGGACCTTCCGCAACCGCCCCTCCTCGTCCAGGTAGGCATCGAACGGCACCGAGTCCGTGCTGAACCCTTTCGCCGCCGCCTCCAGCGCCCCCCGCAGCTCCGGTGAGGCACTCCCCGCGGCCCGCCCGATGTCGGTCGTCCCCCGGTAGTGCCGCACCTTGGTGCCCGCCACCTCGGTCTCCCCGACGTACGTCACCTCCAGCGCCCCGCGCAGCAGCTCGGCCGCGATCAGCGGATCGGTGGCCCCGCCCGTGACCAGGTTCCCGTCGGCGAGGGCCGTCGTGTCGATCCGCACCCACTTGTCGGCGGGGACGCCCGCACCGCGGTTCTTCATGTAGAGCGCGCCCGGCACGAGCAGCTCGGTGATGGGCCGGTGCTCGGCCTTGCCCTTCACGTCGGCGGGGAGCATCACCAAGAGCTGGCCCATCCGGTTCTTGAAGTCGACCCCGCCCTCGCCGCGGATCGTGACCCGGGTGCCGCCCGTGGCCATCTCCATGGCCGTACGGGCCCGGGCGCTCCCCGTCTTCGCCAGTGCGTCGGCGGCCCCGCGGACCACCGCCGCCGCGTCCGCCGGAGGCCGGTCGTCGCTGCCGCCGCCGCCCGCGCATCCGCTCATCGCGGTGACCGCCAGGGTGACGCCGGCGAGGAGCACCGCCTCACCCGCACGTCCGCGCCGACGCTTGTGCTGGTGAACCACCATCGCCTGCCAACCCCCAACGCATGACCGCTGTTTGCCCGAGGCCCCCACCCGCTCCGGTTAACGAGGTCCGGGGTTTCCCGTCACGGGCCGCGGGGTCCCCGACCGCTGTCCCCCCGGGTACCGTTGAGCCGTGGAACCGCACACCGACGCGACCTCGGTCCCTCCGCTTGCCGCCGTGCCACTCCCGCGGCCGGGAGCCGACCCACATCCGCCCGCCGCCGGCCACTCCACGTCCACCGCCGACAGAGGATCCTTCTGCCTGGCCGTGTGCACTTGCGGCTGGACCGGCCCGGCCCGCCGCTCCCGCGACCTGGCCCGCAAGGACGCCACCCGCCACCCGGCGGGGTAGCCGGGCGCGGGTGCGCGCCGGCCCTTCCGGATCTTGCCTAGTGCTGTGACCGGAAAGGTTCACCGGGACACGGCCCCCGGCACGGCACCTCGCCGCGTTGTCGGACCGTGCCGGTACGTCCAGTACGAGCCGCGGCCCTCCGCCTTGCGATGCCCCGCACCGGACGCCGCGCCCCGGCAAACCTTTCCGGCCACAGCACTAGCCCGTTCGGACGGCCCGGCTGGCCGGGGCGCGCCGCAGCGGATGCCCTTGACTCATGCCAGGATCCGCAACCCGCGTCGCGGCCCTCCTCTGGGCCCTGCTCATCGTGTCCGCCCCGGCCGCCGCGGCCTGGGCCAGACCCTTGGGCTCGGCGGACAGCCCGGCCGACGTGGCCCTGGCCATCGGGCTCACCTCCACCGCGGCCGTGGCCACCGGATTGTGGCTGCGCTCCCGGTACCGCCGCGAGGGAGACACCGACGGCGGCAGCCCGTGACGCCGCGCCCCCGCCCGCCGGCGGTCCGCGTGTGCTTCGGGGCGGCGGGGCTGTGCCTACTGGCGGCCGTACTGCTCGCCGTATGGGACTCGTACGCGCAGACGTGAGCCCCGTACGCCCGGGCAGGACACTTCCTAGTGCTGTGACCGCACTAGGCGGCGAGGTCGCTCTCGTGCGTACGCTGCCCCGCGGGCGGGGTCTGTGCCTGCGGGAGGCCGACCGGCCGGGGCAGCGCCCGGCCCTTGGCCCGTACGAGGCGCCCGAAGCGCCGGGAGGCCGCCACCGCCCGCACCGCCGGGGTGAGCAGGGCCATCGCGAGCGGCGCGAGCACCAGCACGACGGCGGTGCCGAGCGCGAGGCCGCCGATCACGTCGGTCGGGTAGTGGACGCCCATGTACACGCGGCAAAAGCCCTCGGCGAGGGCCAGCCCGATCCCCAGGAGCCCGAACTTCCGGTTCGCGATGAACAGGCCCACGCCCAGGGCCATCGCGAGGGTGGTGTGGCCGCTGACGAAGGAGAACTCGGCGTTGCCGATCTCCGCGCCGAAGCCGGGATCGAGCACCTGGAGGCCCTCGTGCTGGCGGAACGGCCGCGGCCGGCCGACGAATTCACGCAGCGGCACATTCACGAGCAGGGCCAGCCCGGCGGCCAGCGGCGCCCACACCAGCGCGGCGAAGGACTCGACGGCCGCGGCCTCGTCCTGCCGGCGGGCACCGCGCCAGCACCACAGGACCAGGAGCACCAGGGCCAGCAGGATCCCGTACTCACCGGCCAGGCTCACGGCCCGGTCCAGCCAACCCGGGGCTTGCCGGGCATGTCCGTTGACGTGGTAGAGCAGGCTGACATCCACGTTCGGCCCACCTGTTGTGAGTCCAGCCATGGTGATGCGGCCCCTTGCCCTTGCCGTGGATCCCCTGCGGGCGCACCCCTGTGTGCGCCCCTTCGCCCCCCACTTGATCAACCCCCGCGTTCATGGAACGCCCGTTCTGGCAACTACGTTCCACTCTCCACCGAATGATCACTCCAACGTTATCGAAGAGTGACACGTCGTCGCAGCTCAGGGCCTTTGCTTCACGGAGAGTTGCTACGGCGTCCGACCAGGCGCGGAGCGCTCCGGAAGAGCCTCCGCACCATCCTTGGTCACGCGCGTCGCACCGAAGTAGTCAGGCGTGTCGATCTTGTCGAAGCGGATCACGGCGCCGGTGTACGGGGCGTTGATCATGTATCCGCCGCCCACGTAGAGCCCGACGTGCCGGATCTCCCGAGAGTTCGTCAGATCATCGGAGAAGAACACCAGGTCACCGGGCAGCAGTTGATCGCGCGAAGGATGCGGCCCGGCGTTGTACTGGTCGTTCGCGACCCGCGGCAGCTGGATCCCCACCGTCTCGTACGCGGCCTTGGTCAGCCCCGAGCAGTCGAACCGCCCGTCCTGGTCGGGCGTTCCGTTGCCGCCCCACAGGTACGGCGTGCCGAGCTGCTTCTGCGCGAAGTAGATGGCCCCGGCGGCCTGTTGCGAGGGCGCCACCCGCCCCACGGGCCGCTCGAAGCTCTTCGCCAGGGTCGTGATGGCCTTCACGTAGCCCTGGGTCTCCTTGTACGGCGGCACACCCCCGTACTTGATGACCGCGTAGGCACCCGCGTTGTACGCGGCCAGCATGTTCGACGTCGCGTCCCCGCGCACGCTCGCCACGTCCCGGGCCAGCTCGCAGTCGTAGGAAGCGGCCGAGGGGATCGCGTCATTCGGGTCCCAGATGTCCCGGTCCCCGTCGCCGTCCCCGTCGATGCCGTGGCCCGCCCACGTACCCGGGATGAACTGCGCGATGCCGCGCGCGTCCGCCGGGCTCACGGCGCTCGGGTTCCAGCCGCTCTCGGAGTACAGCTGAGCGGCGAGCAGCGGCGGGCTGATGGACGGGCAGAGGCTGCCCCACTTCTCCACCAGCGCCTGGTATTTGGCGGGCACCGCCCCCTTGGTCAGGCCCACGGCGCGGCCGCCCGCGCCCGACGCCCCCACCAGGCCCGCGGCGGCCGAGTACGTCCCCACGACGAGCAGGGCCACGAAGGTCAGACACAGCCCGATCCCGATCCCGCCGGCCATCCAGAATCTGCGCACCCGTCAACCCTCCCCCATCCACGTCACTTCAACGTGCGATTCGGCCGTGTCGCATGTCCTACTACCCCACTTGGAAGCCGGTGCAGGCGATGCTGTCGTACTTCGTAGGGTCATCCTCGACGTGGTAGAAGACAACCGTCCAGTCCCCCGGGTCGTTGCCGAGGGGCACGGCGGGCCAGGTCCTGCCCGCGCCGTGCAGGGTGAAGTCGTCCGGATACGTCAGCGTCACGTCGCCGCCCGACTTCCAGTGGGTGTAGATGTCGGCGGGCTTGCTGGTGTAACCGACGGCCCTGTTGTCCATGGGGAAGGGCTTGCCGGTGTCCGGCGAGATGTCGTGCGGGGACTTGACCGCCACGGACACGTAGTACGGATCCGGCGCGGACTGCGCCATCTCCGCGTACTTGATCCGCATGCTGATGCGCACGGACTTGCCCGGCGCCGCACCGGGGCCGGTGGTCGACACCGCGTACTGGAAGTCGGCGCCCGGCGCCTTCACCTCGGCGGGCTGGTTGCACTGGCCGACCCCCTCGGCGGCCTTGGCCGGATCGGGGGAGGCCGTCCACAGATAGCGCGAGATCCGGTTGCTCTCGATGTACTCGGCCGGCGGCTTGGCGCCGCCGTTGGGGGCGGTGGCTCCGGGCGTCTGCCCGCCGGGCGCCGCCGCGGGCGGCGTACGCGTGGCACCGCCCGCGGCGGCCTCGCCCCCGCTCGCGCCCCCGCTCCCGCTCCCGCTCCCGCTCCCGTCGAACGGGATCAGCTTCCACGCCGCCAGGGCGAGCGCCACCGCCACGGCCACCCCGGCGCCGGCCCGGGCCCCGGGCCGCAGCCCCGACCAGCGCGCCGGCTGTGCCTGCTGTGCCTGCTGTGCCTGCTGCGTGGGGACGTACGGGTACCCGGGCCCCTCGGTCCGCATCTCGTGCACGGGCACCGGCTCCCCGAGCGCCCCCAGCCCGACGTACACCGGGTCGTCCACCAGCGCGTCCCGCACCCCGCACCGGCTGATGACCTCGGCCGGAGCCGGCCGGGCCGCCGGATCCTTCGCCACGCAGGCCCCGATCAGCGCCGCCAGATCCGGCTCCACCCCGGCCACGTCGATCGGCTCGTGCACCGCGCGGTAGCCCACCGTCGCCGCCACGCCCGTACCGAACGGCGGCCGCCCGGTCGCCGCGTACGCGAGCGTCGCCCCGAGCGCGAAGACGTCCGCGGCCGCCCCCGCCTCCCCGCCCAGCAGCACCTCGGGCGCGGTGTACCCCGGAGTGCCCGGCGCCTGCCCGTCCTGGGTGAGGGCCGTGTCACCCACCCCGCGCGCGATGCCGAAGTCGATGAGCTGGGGACCCTGCGCGCCCAGGATCACGTTCTGCGGCTTGAGGTCCCGGTGCGTGACCCCGTACGCGTGGACGCTCGCCAGGCCCTCCGCGAGCGCCGCGCCCAGCCGGCGGCAGGTGGCGGCGGGCAACGCACCGCGCTCCCCGACGGCATGAGCGAGAGTCGGACCGGCCACGTACTCGGTCGCGATCCAGAACGGGGGCGCCGCCAGCGAGGCGTCGATCAGGTTCGCCGTGTACGCCGACCGCACCGCACGCACCGTCTCGGCCTCCCGGCGAAAGCGCGCCAGCGCCTCCGGGTGGCCGGTGATCTCGTCCCGGATCACCTTGACGGCCACCAGGCGCCCGCCGGGCGAACGCCCGAGGTACACCTGCCCCATTCCGCCGGCGCCGAGCCGGGTGAGCAGTGCGTGGGCCCCGATGTGGGCCGGGTCGGTCGTGCTGAGCGCCTCCATCCGACCGAGCCTGCCACACCGACTTCCGTGCGACGAAGGTGGGTTGACGCCCGCGGTACGGGCCGGCGGGCCCGTACCGGCAAGATCCGAAAGAGACGGCCTAGGTCCGGGGAGCGACGAAGAGGCTCTGCGCACTGCGCCCGATGGGCCCCTTCTCGTCGTGCAGCTGCGCGTCGGCCAGCCCGATCCCGGCCGCGTCCACGCTCGTACGGGCTTCCACGCAGGCCCATTCGCCCACCGGATGGCGGTGCAGATGGACGGTCAGGTCGCTGTTGATGAAGACGTAGCGTCCGAAGTCCATCACCGAGCTGATGCCGTTGCCCGAGTCGGCGGCGATCAGCACCCGGTCCAGCGGCCTGGTCTCCTCCCCGGCGACGAGCGGCACCTTCATCCGCATCCAGCAGGTGCCGGGCCCCAGCTCGACGAACGCGCCCTCCGTGAACCGGGTCTCCATGGCCGAGTGGTAGCCCTGCTCCCACGGCACCGGGAAGAACGGCGTCACCTCCACCTCCCCGGGCGGCGGCAGCTGCGGCCCCGGAGCCACGGCCGGCACGGCCTCCTCCGCGACCCTGATCCGCAGGGCCCGCGCCAGCATCACGGGCGCGGCCCCCGCCGGGGCGAGGGCGGCCTCGACCACCTCGGTGCTGCGCCCGGCCCGGACCACGCTGGTGGTGATCTCCAGCGCGCCGATCGGCACCGGGCGCAGGATCTCGTACGTGATCCGGGCGATCCGCATGTCCGCGCGCGCACCCGGCCGCTCCTCGACGGCCCGCCCGAGCAGCGCGGCCGGCGGCCCGGCGTGCTGGGAGCCCGGGTCCCAGGGGCCGCGCGTGTACTCGGTGGCGGTGAACCGCCCGGCATCAACTCGTTCGAAGAACCCCTCGACAGCGCCCATACCCCGCACGCTACCGACAGGTAACCGGCGATACCAGCCCCGCGCCGGCAGCTCAGCGGGCGAACCCCAGCCCCACCCCCAGCCCCACGAGCACCGACCCGATGGCCCGGTTCAGCGTCTTCTGCGCCTTCAGCATCCGGTCGCGCAGCCGGGAGTCCGAGAAGAACAGCGCCACCGCCCCGAACCAGCCCAGGTGCGCCACCGACATGAACAGCCCGTAGCCGGCCTGCTGCCACACCGGCGTGCCCGGGTCGACCACCTGCGTGAAGGTCGAGACGACGAACAGCGTGGTCTTCGGGTTGAGCACATTGGTCAGGAACCCCGACCGCATCGCCCCCGGCCCGGTCAGCCCCGGCTTCGACTCCAGGTCCACGGTCACCTCGGCCCGCGCCCGGAAGGTCCGTATCCCGATCCACACCAGATAGGCCGCACCCGCCAGCTTGATCGCGGTGAACAGCGCGGTGGAGGAGGCGATCAGCAGACCGACCCCGAGCATCGTGTACGAGACGTGGACCAGCACGCCGGCCGCGACCCCGGCGGCGGCGAACAGCCCGGTGGGCCGCCCGTAGAGGTAGCTGTTGCGGACCACCATGGCGAAGTCGGCGCCGGGACTGATCACGGCGAGGAGAGTAATAACGGCGACTGCGATCACTTCTGTCATGGGCCGATGCTCACCGCACCCCCCTCCCGGATCAACCCACTTACCGTCCGGCGATTGCCCACGCCTGCCCATACCTACGAAATGCCCCTCCACCGCCCCGCCGAGGACGCCGCACTGCTGCGCCCGCGGCCTCGAGATACGACTGACCTCCACCGACGGGTAACAATGGACAAGTGCCGAGTACCCCTGCCACCCCCGCCACCCCCGCCACCCCTGCGGCCCCTGCCACCCCTGCCGCGCTGCCCGTCCTCCAAGCCGACTGCGCGAACTGCTTCGCGCTCTGCTGTGTGGCCCTCCCCTTCGCCAAGTCCAACGACTTCGCCGTGAACAAGCCCGCCGGAACCCCCTGCAAGAACCTCCAGCAGGACTTCCGCTGCGGAATCCACACCCGGCTGCGCGACAAGGGCTTCCAGGGCTGCACCGTCTTCGACTGCTTCGGCGCGGGCCAGCAGGTCTCCCAGGTCACCTTCGGCGGCCGCGACTGGCGGACCCACCCCGACACCACCCGCCCGATGTTCGACGTCTTCCCGGTGATGCGGCAGCTGCACGAGCTGCTCTTCTACATCAGCGAGGCCCTGACCCTCCCGGACGCCTCCGCGGTCCACCCGCAGCTCCGCCGCGCCCTGGCCGACACGGAGAAGTGGACGCGCGCCGACGCGGCCGCCCTGGCGGACCTGGACGTGGCCACCCTCCGCCAGGAGATCAACACCCTGCTCCTGAAAACCAGCGAGCTCGTACGGGCCAAGGTGCCGGGCCGCAAGAAGAACCACCGCGGCGCCGACCTGATGGGCGCCCGCCTCTCCGCCGCCAACCTCCGCGGCGCGAACCTCCGCGGCGCCTACCTGATCGCCGCCGATCTCAGCAACGCCGACCTGCGCACGGCCGACCTGATCGGCGCGGACCTCCGCGACGCCAACCTCCGCGGCGCGGACCTCCGAGGCGCCATCTTCCTCACCCAGCCCCAACTCAACGCAGCCCAGGGCGCCCCCACCACCCAAATCCCCCCCACCCTCACCCTCCCCACCCACTGGACCTAACCCACACCGCGGCACAACCCAGCCCCCACCGGCCAAGTCCAGCCCCACCGGCCAAGTCCAGCCTCGCCGGCGTTTGAGGCGCGGGGCCCGGGGCGGAGCCCCGCTCTTTCACCACCGCCGCACAATCCAGCCCCGCCGGCGTTTGAGGCGCGGGGTCCGGGGCAGAGCCCCGCTCTTCCAGCCCCGCCGGCCAAGTCCAGCCCCGCCGGCGTTTGAGGCGCGGGGTCGGGGGCGGAGCCCCAGCAACGGCGCCGCACCCGCTCCGCCCACCCCGCCCCCACCACCCCCGGGGACCGGACCCTCACACCCGCGCCAAAAACCCCCGCACGGCGGCGAAAAACCCCTCCGGATCCCCCACCCGCACCGCATGCCCCGCCGGCAACTCAACCAACCGCACCCCCGCCCTCCGCACGGTCATCTCCCGCGCATGCTCCGCCGACAGCACCCCGCTCCGATCCCCCCGCACCAGCAGCGTCGGCCTCCGCACCTCCAGCCAGTCCCCCCAGTGGTCCCCGTTCAGCCCCCGCTGGGACTCCACCATGTCCTCCACCTCGAACGCGGTCCCCCACCCGTCCGCATACTCCCGCAGGGACCCCGCCAGATGCGGCGCCGCACTCCCCACCCCCGCCAGGAACCCGGCCCGCGTCGCGGCCCGCCTCGGCCACTGCCGCGTGAAGGACAGGTCGTCCTCGACCACCGCCCCGATGTCCTCGACCACCACCGCCCGCACCAGATCGGGCCGCCGCGCCGCGAGCTGGTACGCATTGACCCCGCCCAGCGAATGCCCCAGCACCACCGCCGGACCCAGCCCAAGGTGCTCCAGTACGGCCGCCGCGTCCGCGACGTACCCCTCCCGCGTGTACTCCCCCGCCCGGTCGGAATCCCCGTGCCCCCGCTGATCCAGGGCGATCACCCGCCACGCCGGACCGACCTCCCGCGCCAGGTCCGCGAAGGCCGCCCCCTCCCCGAAGTGCCCGTGCAGCGCGAGCAGCGGCGCCCCCGGTCCCCCGAAGTCCGTGTACGCCAGCTTCCGCCCGCCCGGCATCCGCCCGTCCGGCACCCGCACCAATCCCGGCAACGGCCCCAGCTTGTCGATGACCCGCTGCCGCAGCAGCTGGTACTCCTCCCAGCGCCTCGACAGCCGCCCGGGCGGCCGCTTCACGACCCTGCCCGGCGTCACCGTCTCGCCCCGCCGGAACTGCTCCCGCGTCAGGTCGATCCGTATCCCCCCGGGCAGCAGGTTCCACCAGTGGTACCCCTCCTGCCGGCCGTCGACGAACACCTCTCCGAGCACCAGCTCCCCGCCCACGATGTCCTGCACCACGACGGCGGTGATGTCGCACTGCCCCCAGGCCGGATTCTCGGCCGTCCAGGAGATCCCCGAGATGCCCGCGGGCTCGGAGGTCTCGGCCGACCATCCCGCCCGGATGGCCGCCTCGATATCGGCAAGGGTCCACGGAGTCGTCGTCATGCCACCCAGCCTGCCGGACCCCACTGACAACGCCCCTCACGCGCACGGCCGGACCGACCACTCACTCACCGACCAACTGGCCGACCGACTGACTGAATATCGGACATATATCGGCGAGTCGGACCAACGCCACGCGCCCCCGCTACTCCGAACGGCGGCCCCTCACCCCACCCCCCGTACGCCGAGACGACAATCATTGCCCGGCGTCACCCTCCGTGATACACAGAGTGACCGCACATTCTTGCTGGTCAGAGCGCGCAGGCAGGGCGCGGGCCGCGAGATCGGGTAAAGAGACCCGTCAAGTCGACGACGGCGGCGGTTTCATCAGCGAAGATAGTGCGTAACCCCTGCCGTCGGGCCGGGGCCTTCGGAACTACCCATGCAGGGGCGGTGAGTTACATGATCCTGGCAGCCGAAAAGGGCGACATCACCACCATCATCGGCGGAATCGCCCCGAACTGGGGGCCTTTCGGCAGTCTCGGCAACGAAGCGAAGGTCATGATCGAAGTGGTCATGGCCGTGGCGATCCTCCTCTGCCTGGGCATCGCCATCTGGGGCGCGGCCAAACAGCGCATCGGCGCGACGGCCCTGCGCGACACGTTCAGCGCGGAGCAGGGCAAGGGCCTGATCGTGGCCGGGCTGACCGGAGTCTTCATCATCGGCTCCCTCGGCACCCTCTTCACCATCGTCTACGGAATGGCCGTCTAGCCGGGCCACCGCGGCCGTACCTGATGAGGACTCACCACACCGCGCCTACGCGGGAACCAGCGCTACCGTCGTACGACGCGGAGGGGGCCGACACGGAATGAGCAACGACGACCAGTACGGCGGCGGCCACGGCGAGGTCGGCGGCACGGGCCAGACCCGCACCCGCCTCCCGGACTCCCCCGCCGACCCGTACGGCCCCACCCGCCGCACCCCCCGCCCCACCCGCAGCCTGATCACGGTGGTCGGCGTGGTGGTCCTCCTCATCGCCGCCATCGCGTTCGCGAACCAGGCCCCCGACACCCCGGAAAACAAACCCGCGGACAACGCCCCGGCCGCCACCTCCACGACGGCCACGGGCACCACCCCCGTCACGGGCAAAGCCGCCGGCATCCCCAGAGGCTTCACCCACGACGAGCAGGGCGCCCAGTCGGCCGCCGCCAACTACGCGGTCGCGCTCGGGTCCGACGGCATGTTCAAGAAGAACTCCCGCCACGCCCTCGTCGACGGGATCTACACGCCAAGTGTGGCGGCCGGCCTGAAGGGCCCTCAGGACGAGGCGTACTCCACCGACTTCCTGGCGAAGCTCGGCCTCGACGCGAACGGCAACCCCCCGCAAGGCAGCACCTTCGTCACCCGTACCGTCCCGATCGGCACCCGCGTCGAGAGCTACAGCCCGACCAGCGCGAAGATCGCCGTCTGGTACACGGGCCTGATCGGCATGTCCGGCGCCAAGTCCACCGATCCGGTCCGGACCCTCTGGAAGACCTGGACCTTCGAACTGAGCTGGATCGGCGAGAACTGGAAGGTCGTCGATGACACCCAGCAGGACGGGCCCGCCCCGGTTCCCGGTGATGTCCCCGTGTCGACGTCCGACGACATGAGCAAGGCCATCAAGGAATTCGGAGGATTCACGTATGCCCGCTAGCCTCCGGCTCCCCGCCCGGCTGGGCGTGATCGCCTCCGCCCACCTGGCCGTCGTGGCGCTCTCGACCCGCGCCTACGCGGCCCCCGCACCCACTCCCACGCCCACCCCGCAGGCCAGCAACGACCCCTGCGCCCTGCTCGACGGCCCCTCCAAGCAGTACTGCGAGAGTGGCACGGGCACGTCCGGGGGCACCCCAAGGACCGGGCTGGCACCCAGCGATGGCGGAGACGCCCTCAACCCGCTCGCCTCCCTGGCGAAGGGCTGCGCCGACGCCGCCGCCTGGATCGTCACCAAGCTCAGCGAAGCAGTCAAGGGCCCGGCCGAAGTCGACTTCACCAACCCGACCTTCCTCAAGCAGTACTCCGTCGTCTTCGCCGCCTCCACCATCCTCACGCTCGTCCTCTGGCTCTTCGCCGTCGCCAAGCGAGCCGTCCGCGGCGTCCCCTTCACCACCGCCATGTCCGAAGCCATCGGCTTCCTCTGGCTCACCGTCCTCGCCTCCGCCTTCACCCCCCTCGTCCTCTACACCGTCGTCTCCGCCACCGACGGCGTCACCGAGGTCATCGCCTCCGCCACCGGCAGCCAGACCGACGTCTTCTTCGGCTCCTTCTCCGAAGCCCTCAAGAAGGGCGACGACATCGGCGGCGGCCCGATCATGCTGATCGTCGTCGCCCTCGTCACCGTCCTCGCCGCCGGCGTGCTCTTCCTGGAGCTGTTCATCCGGGCCGCCCTCCTCTACGTCGGCGCCCTCCTCGGCGTCGTCGTCTACTCCGGGCTCGTGGACCGCAACCTCTGGGGCCACGTCCGCCGCTGGGCCGGCATCATGATCGCCGTCATCCTCGTGAAGCCGGTCATCGTCATCGTCCTCGGCCTCGCCGGTGCCCTGACCGGCGAAAAGGGCCCGAACGCGTTCTCCGCCGTCGTCACCGGCCTCGCCATCATCCTCCTGGCGATCTTCGCCTCCGCGATGATCTACCGCTTCGTCCCCGGCTTCGGCGACGAGATCGCCTCCGCCCGCTCCAACCGCAGCAAGGCCACCGACGGCGCCCAGGCGGCCGCCGTCATCAGCTCCCCGGCCTCCCTCGTCTCGCAGGGCATCAAGACCCACAGCAGCCGCGGCGCCCACCGCGGAGGCGACGGCGGCGGCAACAGCGCGCCCCGCCCCGCCAACCCCATCTCCGGAGGCGTGGCCGCCCACAGCAGCCGCCCCTCCGGCGGCGGGTCCGGCGGCGGATCCGTCCCCTCCGCCGCACCCCCGCCCCGCACGAGCACGAGTTCGAGTACGAGGAACACAGGAGGTGACGGGCGTTGACGACCCAGTCCCACCAGCTGCACCCGGTCGCGCCCCGCCGCACGTATCTCATCGGCCGGGCCCGGCCGAACGCGATCGTCGGCAAGAACCGCGAGACCGGCGAGATCGCCCTGATCATCGCCGGGGCGTTCTTCGGCATGATGAGCGGACTGCTCGTCCCCGACCTCACCCTGCGCATCGTCAGCCTCGCCGGTTTCCCCATGCTCGCGCTCGCCGCCGTGTACGTCCCGTACAAGGGCCGCACCTTCTACCGCTGGTTCGAGATCAGCCGCAGTTACAAGCGGACCCTGCGGCGCGGTACGACGTACCGCTCGGGCGCCATGGAAGCCGGCATCCGCGGCTCCGACGGCCGCGAGGTCGAGGTCGGCCCGCCCCCCGGCATCGGCCGCATCAGCTGGCTCGCCGCCCCCTTCGGCCCCGACGAGATCGCCGTGCTCCTCCACGCGGACCGCCGCACCGTCACCGCCGCCATCGAGATCGAGGGCCCCGGCGTCGGCCTGCGCGACAGCGAGGACCAGGAAGCCCTCGTCGACCGCTTCGGCACCCTGCTCAAGCACGTGGCCAACGGCGACGGCTTCGTCACCCGCCTCCAGATGCTCGCCCGCACCCTGCCCGCCGACCCGGACGCGCACGCCAAGGACGTGGCCCAGCGCGGCGACACCCAGGCCCCCGGCTGGCTGCGCGAGTCCTACGACCAGCTCCAGTCGATGGTGTCCACCTCCTCCGAGCAGCACCGCGCGTACCTCGTCGCCTGCATGCACTACACGCGCGAACTCTCCGCCGAGGCCCACACCATCGCCCGCGCCGCCACCCCCCACAAGGGCCGCAAGCTCGACCGCGACGCGGGCCTCGCCATCGTGATGGCCCGCGAGCTCACCGACATCTGCGCCCGCCTCGCCGAGGCCGACATCCGCGTCCGCCAGCCGCTGGGCCAGGGCCGCCTCTCCTCCCTCGTGCACTCCATGTACGACCCGGACCACCCCATCGACCACATCCAGGCCATGACCAAGCGCAACGCCTGGCCCGCCGAGCTCGACGCCGTGGAGCCCACCTTCCTCCAGGCCAAGACCCGCGAGTCCTCCACCCGCGCCCCCTGGTGCCACGCCACCGCCTGGGTGAAGGAGTGGCCGATGACCCCGGTCGGCGTCAACTTCCTCGCCCCGCTCCTCGTCCACACCCCGGACGTGATCCGTACCGTCGCCGTCACCATGGACCTGGAGCCCACCGAGGTGGCCATCGAGCGCATGCTCACCGAGAAGACCAACGACGAGGCCGACGCGAGCCGCGCCGCCAAGATGAACCGCACCGTCGACCCCCGCGACATCGCCGCCCACGGCCGCCTCGACCAAAGAGGTGAAGATCTCGCCAGCGGTGCGGCGGGAGTCAACCTGGTCGGGTACATCACGGTGTCCTCGCGTTCACCGGAGGCCCTCGCCCGCGACAAGCGCACCATCCGCGCCTCCGCCGGCAAGTCCTACCTGAAGCTGGAATGGTGCGACCGCGAGCACCACCGCGCCTTCGTCAACACCTTGCCGTTCGCCACCGGCATCCGACGCTAGCTGGAGGGAAGTGCCGCCCATGCGAGATCCCATGTCCGCCCTGACGGACGCCTTCACCAGCTTCCTCTTCGGCAAAGTCGAGACCACGCGCCTGCCCGTACGCACCTCCACCGGGCAGGCGCAGGCCGTCTACCTGCCCACCGCCGCCCCCGGACTCGGCGACTCCGGCGTCATCATCGGCCGCGAGGTCTACAGCGGCAAGGGCTACATCTACGACCCCTTCCAGCTCTACGGCCAGCAGCTCCCGGCCCCCCACTGGCTGGTCCTCGGCGAATCCGGCAACGGCAAGTCCGCCCTGGAGAAGACGTACGTCCTGCGCCAGCTCCGCTTCAAGGACCGCCAGGTCGTCGTCCTCGACGCCCAGGGCGAAGACGGCGTCGGCGAATGGAACCTGATCGCCCAGCAGCTGGGAATAACCCCCATCCGCCTGGATCCGATCGCCGCCAACGACGACGGCATCCGCCTCAACCCGCTCGACCCGGCGATCACCACGACCGGCCAGCTCGCGCTGCTCCGGACCATCATCGAGGTCGCCATGGGCCACGGCCTCGACGAGCGCGCCGGCTTCGCGCTCAAGGTCGCGCACGCCTACGTCGTCGACACCATCCGCGACCGCCAGCCCGTCCTCACCGACATCGTCGAGCAACTGCGCCACCCCGAAGCCGAATCGGCCCTCGCCATGAACGTCGACATAGACGATGTCCGGGCCTGGGGCCTCGACGTCGCCCTCGTCATCGACCGCCTCGTCGACGGCGACCTGCGCGGCATGTTCGACGGCCCCACCACCGTCGGCATCGACCTCGACGCGCCCCTGATCGTCTTCGACCTCTCCCACATCGACCGCAACTCCATCGCCATGCCCATCCTCATGGCGATCGTCGGCGTGTGGCTGGAACACACCTGGATCCGCCCCGACCGCAAGAAGCGGATCTTCCTGGTCGAAGAGGCCTGGCACATCATCAACAGCCCCTTCGTGGCCCAGCTGTTCCAGCGCCTGCTCAAGTTCGGCCGCCGCCTCGGCCTGTCCTTCGTCGCCGTCGTCCACCACCTCTCCGACGTCGTCGACGGCGCGGCCGCCCGCGAGGCCGCGGCCATCCTCAAAATGGCCTCCACCCGCACCATCTACGCCCAGAAGGCGGACGAGGCCCGCGCCACGGGCCGCGTCCTCGGCCTCCCCCGCTGGGCGGTCGAGATCATCCCGACCCTGACCCCCGGCATCGCGGTCTGGGACGTCAACGGCAACGTCCAGGTGGTCAAACACCTCATCACCGAAGCCGAACGGCCCCTGGTCTTCACCGACCGCGCCATGACCGAGTCCTCGGCCCCCGCCCGCCTCCACGACGACATGCTGGCCGCCGAACTGGAGGCGGAGGAACGCGCCCTGGCCATCGAACGCCGCCGCAGCAGCGGCCCCGGTTCCGCGACCACGGTGGCCTGACCATGCACGACGCACGACCTACGGAGACCCCCGCGAGCGGCGGCGGCATCCCCGACGGCCTGCTGGTCGGCCTGCTGGCCTTCCTCCTCGGCCTCGCCGTACTCGTCTGGTCGGCCACCGGCCTGGCGGCCGTCTTCGCGAAGGGCGCCTGGCCCGACACGGTCACCTTCACCCGGACTCCGGAGGCCGTCCGCGCCCTGATAACAGAGCCGCACGACATCGCCGCCGCCTGGCCGGACACCGCCCCGTCCGCCCTCTCGGGCTGGGGCCTGTTCTGGGGCCTGTTCATCAGCCAGCTCCTGGTGATGTTCGTGCTCACCGTCTTCGCGATCGGCGTGATCGCCCGCACCAAGTCCCGCCGCGCCCTGGCCAAACAGGCCGCCCTGGACCCCGTACCGCAGGCCGACCCACACCCGGCACCGGCGCGGGCACCGGCACCTGCCCAGCACCAGGCGGCCAATCCAGCCCCGCCGGCCAATCCAGCCCCGCCGGCGTTTGAGGCGCGGGGTCTGGGGCGGAGCCCCAGCACCGAAGCCTGGCCGGCGCCCCCTACCACCGCCCCACAGCCGCGCATGGCCTACGCCAGCCCGACCGACCGCCTCCGCGCCGCAGCACACCGCATCAGCGAGACGGAGGGAGCAGCACTGATCGTGACCTCCTCCCCCGCCCTCTGGGCCGAGACCAAGGACGCCCGCGCCAAACTCGGCCCGGTGCTCCTCTACGACCCCTCCCACCTGTGCGACACCCCGGCCCGCATGCACTGGAACCCGGCCGAGGGCTGCGCCGACCGGGACACCGCCGCCGCCCGCGCGACCGCCCTGCTCGCCCCCGTACGCCCCCAGGCCCGCCTCGACGCGGCCGTCGCCGACACGGCGGAAACGCTCCTGCGCAGCTGGCTCCAGGCCGCGGCCGTCGACGACCGCCCGTTCAAGCAACTCCACCGCTGGGCCCAGGGCAACGGCGCCCAGGACCCCGTCCGCATCCTGCGCACCCACCCTCAGGCCGCCCCCGGCGCGGCCGGCGAGCTGGAGAGCGCCCTCACCGCCCACCCTGAACGGCGCGAGCTCGCCCAGAGCCTGACGGCCCGCGCCCTCTCCTGCCTGACCTCGATCCACATCCGCGAAGCCTGCAACCCGAACCGAACGGATTCGCTCGCACTCGCATCGTTCGCCGCCGAAGGGGGCACCCTCTACGTGGTGGGTGAACCTCTGGAGGACCCCCGTACCCACCCGGGTGCGATGCCCTTGCTGACCGCACTCGCCTCTCACGTGGTCGAGCACGGCCGCCGCATGGCCGTACGGTCATCCCACGGTCGGCTCGACCCACCACTCGCGCTGGTCCTGGAGGACATCGCGGCTGTCGCCCCGATCCCCCGGCTTCCCGAGCTGCTCCAGGACGACTCGCTCCCCCTGCTGGCCCTGTGCCGCAGCCGCGAACAGGCCCGCGCCCGCTGGCCGGAGTCCACCTTCGACCCGGCCCCGCACGAATCCCGCTAGGGCCGGACCTAAGGCCGGGGGAAGACGTACTCCAGTTCCTTCGCCGTCGGGTCCCCGGGCTTGGACACGATCGAGCCGCTCGGCACGAACCCGAACCGCCGGTAGAAGGCACCGGCCCGCGCGTTGTCCTCGTGCACGAACAGCCGTACGCGTTCCAGCGTGGGCTCCTCCAACGACCAGGCCCACTCCAGCGCGGCCGCGAACAGGGCCTCGGTCAGCCCGGTCCCCCGCTGCTCGGTCCGCACGAACACCCCGACCGCATGCCCCTGCGTCTGCTCGATCTCCTGGTCGAAGAAGTCGGTGGTCCCGCCCTCCTCGACGAGCACGGTCACCGTCCCGTCCCACTGCCCGCCGGGAGCCACGGCGACGAACTGCCGGGCCGACCGCCCGTGCGACGCGCCCTGGGCCCGCCCCTGCCAGAACTCATCGGGGTGGGCCTCCGCCTGCTCGACGGTCTCCAGGAAGGCCACCGGCGCGGCCGGATCCTGGAGCGCAGCGATCCGCAGCGCCTTGACCTGCTCCCACTCGTCGCCGCGCACCGGACGTATCACATGCTGGAACTCGTTCATGGGCGCGATCCTACGAGTTGAACAGGCAGACTTCACCCGTGAATTCACCGAACCCGCACGTCGAGGCACTGCGCCACGTCGCCGCACGCTCCTTCGGCCCACCCATGGACCCGGCCCTGGCGGTGACCCTCAACTTCCACCCGGACCGCGTCTGCGGCGACCGCCCGATCCTCACGGCCCTGGCCGAAGACGGCGCGTACCGCTCGCAGTTCGTCACGGGCACCGGCACCGGCAGCCTCACCGCCCACCGCGGTGGCGCACGCTGGCAGTGGGAGAGCCGAATATTCGGCGGCGCGTACGACGAAGCCCCACCCGAATCCCGCCCGGTCTACGGCGCCTTGAACTTCCGCCACAATCCCGCCGGCGCGGCTCCCCGCTTCGGCTCGGCCCACTTCCGCCTCACCCCAGAAGCCCTCCCCCGGACCACTTTCTGCTAACCGGACAGCTATCTCGAGCCCGAATCCTTCGGCGTCGCGGCCCGCATGTCCCTCGTCCCCCTGGCGGAGGCCGACGACCAGGACGCCTCGACGACTACATCGAGGCACAGGTCCACACCCCGGTCCTGCTCGATCGCGATGTGGCCGCTCTCGTACTGGACCCCAGCTACCGGGACACGGAGATCGAGGCCGCGGCCGACAAACTCCCCTGCCCGACCGAATGGCACGCGGGCTTCCGACTCACCGTCGCCTAACTCCAACACTTCGGAAGCAATTGCGCCTGAACGCAGAAAAGCCCCGCACCGAACCCATAAGGGCTGGTGCGGGGCTTTCCCACAATGATTGTTCGGCGGCGTCCTACTCTCCCACAGGGT
>NZ_JBVIFS010000034.1:0-71648 GCF_055571215.1 Streptomyces sp. NPDC030995 | reverse complement strand
CCGAGTACTGGACGTACTCGGGCGCCCCGACAACGCGGCGAGGTGCGGTGCCAGGCAGCGCGGGCCAGGCAAGATCCGAAAGAGACGGCCTAGGCCCGGCCTTTCACGCCTGCCCCACATACCCGTGGTGCCCGGGCCCTCCTCCCCGCCCGGGCACCACGACCGCGCCAGTTCCCCGATCAGCCAGTGAGGTCGCCATGCCGTCCACCGACCGCCGCACCCGGCGGCTCCGCCCGTCCCTGTCGGCCGCCGCCGGGGTGTGCGCCGCAGCCCTGCTGTGCGGCGGCTGCGCCCGAGCGGGAGCGCAGGAGCCCGGCACCTCGATCGAGGAGATCGCGGCGGTCCTCGGCTGCACCGCCGAAGTGAGCGTCGACGCCGATGAGTTGCGCCAGGGCGGATGCGAGACCGGCCAAGGGGCCTACCGCATGGTCACCTTCACCGCCGACCGGGGCCTGCGGTCCTGGCTGACCGAGGCCCGGATGTACGGCGGCATCTACCTCGTCGGGGACCGATGGGTGGTCACCGCCGGGACCGCCGAGGCCCTGACCCCGTTGCGCGACCGGCTCGGCGGCACCGTCGAGACCGGTGCCACGCACGGCGAGCACCCCGCGCACCACCCGACCTCCGGGTAACGACTGTGGCGTGTCGGCCAGTTGTCCGGAAATCGGCTCATTCGTGAGGAGCACGAGGCACGACCCTTCGGGATGATTCGCCCCCGCTCCACGTGCAACAAGGTGGACGGGTAAGCGACTTAACCGAAAGGAACGGCTTCGTGCGCCTGAAACGCCTCGCACCGCTGCTGGCCGCCGCCGGACTCATCGCGACCACCGTGCCCCTGCTGACCGCGGCGCAGGTCTCCGCCGCCCCGGCGGCGGACCACCTGCGGCAGAAACCCGCTTGGCAGCGGTGCAGTCCCGAACAGCCCGCCTCGTACGAATGCGCCACGCTCAAGGTCCCGCTGGACTACCGGCGTCCCGACGGGCCCACCATCGACCTCGCCATATCCCGGATGAAGAGCGAGAACCCGGCCAAGCGGCACGGCGTCATGCTGCTCAACCCCGGCGGCCCGGGCGGCGGCGGGCTCGACCTGCCTCTGCTGATGAACGAGTCGCTGCCCAAGGACGTACGGGAGAGTTACGACCTCATAGGCTTCGACCCGCGCGGGGTCGGCCACAGCAGCCCGATCACCTGCGGGCTGAACGGTACGGAGCAGAACTTCGACCGGCCGTACCGTCCGGAGACCTTCGCCTCCGACGTGGCGTGGGCGCAGACCGTCGCCGACAAGTGCCGCGAGAAGGCCGGTTCGGTGCTGCCGTACATCACCACCCGCAACACGGCGCGCGACATGGACACGATCCGTGCGGTGCTGGGCGAGCGGAAGGTCTCGTACCTGGGGTACTCGTACGGGACCTACCTCGGCGCGGTGTACTCGCAGATGTTCCCGGACCGCACGGACCGCTTCGTGCTCGACAGCGCCGTGGATCCGAAGCGGGTCTGGCGCGGCATGATCCAGGTGTGGGCCGAGGAGGGCGAGCCCGCCTTCGCGCGCTGGACGCAGTGGGCGGCGGAGCGGTCGGCCGAGTACGGCCTGGGCGACACCCCGAAGGCGGTGTCCGACACGTTCTGGGGGCTGGTGGCGCGCGCCGACCGGGAGCCGATCGACTTCGAGGGCATGAAGCTCACCGGCGACGACATCCGGACCGCGCGGCCCTACTTCTTCTACCCGGCGCAGGCCACTCCGCTGGTCGCGGCGCTCAAGGCCGCGGCCGAGGGCAAGCCGCTGCCCGCGGGCACGTCCGCTGCGGAGCTGAAGAAGATGCTCACGGGCGGACAGGGCGCCGAGCCCGCCTCGGACAACGGCACGGCCGTCTTCTGGGCCGTGCTGTGCGGGGACACGGGCACGTGGCCGCGCTACACCGAGCAGTACGAGCGGGACGCGGCCAGGGACAAGGCCAAGTACCCGCTGTACGGGGACTTCGCGTCCAACATCAAGCCGTGCGCCTTCTGGCAGCGGCCGGTCGAGGCGGCCACCCCGATGAAGACCCGGGCGAACGTGCTGACCGTGCAGAACGAATGGGACTCGCAGACCCCGCTGAGCAGCGGGCAGGGCCTGCACCGCGCGCTCAAGGGCTCGCGGATGGTGCTGGCCGCCGGCGGTGAGGGGCACGGCGTGTACGTCTTCGACCCCAACTCCTGCGCCAACGCCCCGGTCAACGCGTACCTGACCACGGGCGTCCTGCCCGACAAGGACGTGACCTGCCAGAACGCGCAGCCGCCGGCCGCTACGGAGCGGAGCGGCTCCCCGACCCCGTCGGATCGGCTTCCCTTCCCGGCCGGGCCCGGCCGGTTCTGACCCGGTCGGTCCTTCCCAGGTCCTGAACCAGTTCCTCACCCAGGTCCTGACCCAGAGGCCGCCCCTTACCCCGGCCCTCACCCTGACCCCGCTGCGCGCCGATACGGCTGCCGCGCAGCGGGGTCAGCAGCGCGCCGCCGAGGATCAGCAGGCACAGCGCCCCGCCGCCCAGGCTGACCGCCGGGACCCCGTGGCGGGCGGCCAGCGCCGTGAGCACGGCCGCGCCCACCGGGCCCGAGGCGTTGTGCACGGTCCAGAACGCGGAGGTCACCCGGCCGAGCAGGTGGTCCGGGGTCACCTCCTGACGCAGGGTCATGGTGCAGACCCCGCCGAGGGTGATCCCGAACATGAACACGGCCGCCAGCACGGCGATCACCGGCACGCTGCGGCTGACGCCGACCCCCGCCACCGCCACGGACACCATCGCGAGCGAGGTCAGCCAGCAGGTGCCGAAGCCGAGGATCCGGCGCAGCCGCCCGGCGGTCGCGGCCGCGACGAGGGCGCCTCCGCCGCTCACGGCGATGACGTAGCCGAGGGTGGTCGCGTCCCGGCCGAGGTCGTGCTGGACGCGGAAGATCAGCAGGTCGGTGGCGCCCATGGTGACGAAGGTCAGCAGGGTGAGCTGGATGGTCAGCGGGCGCAGCAGCGGGTGGGTCCACAGGAAGCGGAAGCCCACGACGAACATCTCCCGGAGCACTCCGGCGCCAGCCGCCGGCCGGTCCGTCCGGTCGGTGCGGTCGATGGCGCCCGTGTGGTCCGTGCCGGCCGTGCGGTCACCGTCGGAACGGGTGAACCTCACCCAGCCCAGGCTGGCGGCCGAGACGAGGAAGGTCGCCCCGTCCACGGCCAGCGCCCAGTCCGCGCCGACCCCGGCGGTGAGGAAGCCGGCCACGACCGGCCCGAGCAAGGTCCCGAGAGCGAAGGTGCTCATCAGCCGCCCGTTCGCGGCGGTGAGGTCCTCGGGACGGACCAGATGCGGCACGGCCGTCACGTACGCCACGTCGAACAGGGTCCTCAGTACGGCGACCAGCGCGGTCAGTACGTACAGCAGCCAGATCCGCGGCCCGGCGGCCCACCAGACGAAGGGCACCGCGCCGAGCAGCACCGCGCGCGTCAGATCGCAGACGATCATGAGCCGGCGGCGGTCCACCCGGTCGACCACGTACCCGGCGAACAGGCCGGTGGCGATGGCTGTGGCGCCCGAGACGACCGTGAGCAGGCCCATCTGGACGATGGACCCGGTGGCGGCGTAGACGAGCAGGGGAAGCGCGAGCAGCGTGATGGACCCGCCGAGGACGGAGAGCGCCTGGCCGAGCCAGAAGACGTTGAAGTCCTTGTTCCGGCGGAGCGATTGGCTTGGACTCATCCCAGCAGGGCGTAGACGGTGGAGGCCGTGGCGGCCGGCTCCGCGGCGCCCTCGGGGGTCAGCGTGATGTCGGCGAAGGCCATCCGCTTGCCGAGCTTGGTGACCCGTACGTGGATGAGCACGTCGGCGCCGACCACCGGCCGCTGGAAGCTCGTCGACTGCTGGACGGTGGTCATCGGCCCGTACGCACCGCGCGCGGCGGAGATCGCGATGACGGTGGCGGTGTCGGCGGCGGCCATCATGGCCTGCCCGGAGAGGCCGCCGCCGTCCCGGGCCAACTCCTCGGACCAGGGCAGCCGCAGCACGGCGTGCCGCTCGCCCGTCTCCTGGACGGTGAGGCCGAGGGCGAGCACCCAGGGGGCGAAGTTGTCGGCGAGGATCTTGTCTGCGTCTGCGGGTGAGAACGTCACCGGGAGATTGTGGCTGCCCGGCCGGGCAGCCACAATCCCTTTCCGTCGAACGAGCTCAGAGGGTGGAGGCCAGCTCCGTGCCCTGGCGGATGGCCCGCTTGGCGTCGAGCTCGGCGGCCACGTCGGCGCCGCCGATCAGGTGCGCCTCGACGCCGGCCGCGCGCAGGGCCTCGTACAGGTCGCGGCGCGGCTCCTGGCCGGTGCACAGGACCACGGTGTCGGCCGGTACGAGGCGCTGCTCGCCGCCGACCGTGATGTGCAGGCCCTCGTCGTCGATGCGGTCGTACGTGGCCCCCGCGACGGAGACGACACCGCGGTGCTTCATCTCGGCGCGGTGGATCCACCCCGTGGTGGTGCCGAGGCCGGCGCCGACCTTGGTGGCCTTGCGCTGGAGCAGGTGGACCTGGCGCGGCGAGGCGGGGCGGGAGGGCGCGGTGAGCCCGCCGGGCCCGGTGTAGGCGGTGTCGACGCCCCAGTGGCGGAAGTAGACGTCGGGGTCCTGGGAGGCGCCCTCGCCGCTGTCGGTGAGGTACTCGGCGACGTCGAAGCCGATGCCGCCGGCGCCGACGACCGCGACGCGCTCGCCGACCGGGGCGCCGTCGCGCAGCACGTCGAGGTAGCTGACGACGCTGGGGTGGTCCACGCCCTCGATGTCGGGGGTGCGGGGGGTGACGCCGGTGGCGACGACGACCTCGTCGTAGCCCTGGAGCGTGTCCACGTCGGCGCGGGTGTTCAGGCGGACCTCCACGCCGCTCTCCACGAGCTGGGTGCCGTAGTAGCGGATGGTCTCCTCGAACTCCTCCTTGCCGGGGACGCGGCGGGCGATGTCGAGCTGACCGCCGATGTGGCCGGAGGCCTCGAAGAGGGTGACGGCGTGGCCGCGTCCGGCAGCGGAGACGGCGCAGGCGAGTCCGGCCGGGCCGGCGCCGACGACGGCGACGCGCTTCTTCAACTGGGTCGCGGACAGCACGAGTTCGGTCTCGTGGCAGGCGCGCGGGTTGACCAGGCAGCTGGTGATCTTGCCGCTGAAGGTGTGGTCCAGGCAGGCCTGGTTGCAGCCGATGCAGGTGTTGATGGTCTCGGAGCGCCCGGCGGCGGCCTTGGCGACGAAGTCGGCGTCGGCGAGGAAGGGACGGGCCAGCGACACCAGGTCGGCGCGGCCGTCGGCGAGCAACTCCTCGGCGATCTCCGGGGTGTTGATGCGGTTGCTGGTGACGAGCGGGATGCTCACCGCGCCCATCAGCCGCTTGGTGACCCAGGTGTAGGCGCCGCGCGGGACGGAGGTGGCGATGGTGGGGATGCGGGCCTCGTGCCAGCCGATGCCGGTGTTGATGATGGTGGCGCCGGCCGCCTCGACCTCCTTGGCGAGGTGGACGACCTCGTCGAGGGTGGATCCGCCGGGGATCAGGTCGAGCATGGAGAGGCGGTAGATGAGGATGAAGTCCTCGCCGACGGCCGCGCGGGTGCGGCGGACGATCTCCAGCGGGAAGCGGACGCGGTTCTCGTAGGCGCCGCCCCAGCGGTCGGTGCGCCTGTTGGTGGCGGCGGCGATGAACTCGTTGATCAGGTAGCCCTCGGAGCCCATGATCTCGACGCCGTCGTAGCCCGCGAGCTTGGCGAGGCGGGCCGCGCGGACGAAGTCCTCGACGGTGCGCTCGACCTCGATGTCGGTGAGCTCGTTCGGTACGAAGGGGCTGATGGGGGCCTGGAGGGCGCTGGGGGCGACCAGGTCCTTGTGGTAGGCGTAGCGGCCGAAGTGGAGGATCTGCATCGCGATCTTCCCGCCCTCGGCGTGCACCGCCTCGGTGATCACCCGGTGCTCGGCGGCCTCGTCCTCGGTGGTGAGGCGGGAGCCGCCCTCGAAGGGCCGGCCCGCGTCGTTGGGCGCGATGCCGCCGGTGACGATGAGCCCGGCCCCGCCGCGGGCGCGCTCGGCGTAGAAGGCGGCGAGCCGCTCGAAGCCGCCCTCGTGCTCTTCGAGGCCGGTGTGCATGGACCCCATGATCACGCGGTTCGGCAGGGTGGTGAAACCGAGGTCCAGGGGGCTCAGCAGGTGCGGGTACCGGCTCTGGGAACTCATGGGGGCGCCTCCTCGCGCGGGGGGTGATGAACCTGTTCTAGCGAGGGAGGCCTGGTTTTGCAACTAGGTGCAAAACCGGGTGGTGCCCGCCTCCCCCGGATTCCAGGGGAGGCGGGCACCGCTTGTGGCGGAGTTCACGCCCGCGGAAGGTCAGGCCCGGTGGAGGCGGACCGTGAGGATCTGGAACGGGCGCAGGGTGAGGCGGACCGTGCCGTCGGCCGTCGGGGCGGCGACGGCCGATCCGTCCAGGGGGCGTTCGAGCAGGTCGCTCTCGACCGCCGCCGCGAGCGGGAAGTCCGCGGCGAGGGTGGCCGTGGCGCGGCCGCCGCGGGACTCGTAGAGGCGGACGATGACGTCGCCGCCGCGGTCCTCGGCGAGCTTGACCGACTCGACGACGACCGCGTCGTTGTCCACGGCCAGCAGCGGGGCGACCGGGGCCGCGCCGGTCAGGGCGCGCTCCGGCAGGTTCAGGGCGTGGCCCTCGCGGACCGCGTCCCCGATCCCCGCGCCCGGGGCGAGGGAGTAGCGCAGGGTGTGGCGGCCCTGGTCGGTCTCCGGGTCGGGGTAGCGCGGGGCCCGCAGGAGGGAGAGCCGGATCGTGGTGGTCTGGCCGCCGTCGGCCCGCACGGCGCGGGTCACGTCGTGGCCGTACGTGGAGTCGTTGAGCAGCGCGACGCCCCAGCCGGGCTCCTCCGCGTGGATCCAGCGGTGGGCGCAGATCTCGAACTTGGCCGCCTCCCAGGAGGTGTTGGTGTGGGTGCCCCGGTGGACGTGACCGAACTGCGTCTCGGAGGCGGTCCGTTCGGCCTTCACGTCCAGCGGGAAGGCCGCCTTGAGGAACTTCTCCGTCTCGTGCCATTCCACGTCCGTGACGATGTCGACGGTCTTGGCGCCGGCCCGCAGGGTGACGGACTGGACCGCCTTCGAGGCGCCGAAGGAGCGGGTCACGCGTACGGTCACCGATCGCGGGCCGCTTTCGGTGACCTCCAGCCCGTCCAGCTCCACGAGGTCCGTGACCTTGTTGCGGTAGAACTCGTCGATGTCCCAGGCGTCCCACATGTTGGGGAAGTCGGGGTGGATCTGGAGCAGGTTCGCCGCGGCCCCGGGGGCCAGCGACTCCCGGCGCGCCTCCAGGTCGTAGGCGGAGACGATCAGGCCCCGGCCGTCGATCTCCACCAGCAGCCGGCCGTTCGCCAGGACGTGCCCGCCGCCGTGCCGCTCCTCGACCGTGACCGGCTGCCCGGCCTCGGCCGGGCGGCCCGCGCCGCCCGCCGGGATGCCGCGCCGGGTGTGCGGGGCACAGTTGAAGACCAGCTCCTGCGCGCCCTCCCCCGCGAGCGCCTGCTGCGCGGCGAGGGTGATGCCCCGCAGCTCCTGCGCCACGGATCCGTACGTCTCGCGCGCCTCGCGGTGCACCCAGGCGATGGAGGAGCCCGGCAGGATGTCGTGGAACTGGTGCAGCAGTACCGTCTTCCAGATCCGCTCCAGGTCCTCGTACGGGTAGTCGAAGCCCGGGACGCGCACCGCGGCCGTCGCCGCCCACAACTCGGCCTCGCGCAGCAGCGATTCGCTGCGGCGATTGCCCTGCTTGGTCTTGGCCTGGGAGGTGTAGGTGCCGCGGTGCAGCTCCAGGTAGAGCTCGCCGGCCCAGACGGGCGCGTCCTCGTACTCGGCGTGGGCCTTCTCGAAGAAGGCGTCCGGCCGCTCGATCTCCACCCGCGGGGAGCCTTCGAGGTCCCGCTGCCGCCTGGCGCGGGCGAGCTGCTCGCGGGTGGGGCCGCCACCGCCGTCACCCCAGCCGAAGGGGGCCAGCGAGCGTGAACCCCGGCCCTTCTCCCGGTAGTTGCGGGCGGCGTGCGCCATCTGGGCGCCGCCGAGGTCGGAGTTGTACGTGTCCACGGGCGGGAAGTGCGTGAAGACGCGGGTGCCGTCGATGCCCTCCCACCAGAAGGTGTGGTGGGGGAACTTGTTGACCTGGGACCAGGAGATCTTCTGGGTCAGGAACCACCGGGAGCCGGAGAGCTTGACGATCTGCGGCATCGCGGCGGTGTAGCCGAAGGAGTCGGGAAGCCACACGTTGTGCGTCTCGATGCCGAACTCGTCGAGGAAGAACTTCTTGCCGTAGAGGAACTGGCGGGCCATGGCCTCGCCGCCGACCATGTTGGTGTCGGACTCCACCCACATCCCGCCGACCGGCACGAACTGCCCGTCGACGATCTTCTTCTTGACGCGCTCGAAGAGCTCGGGCCGGTAGGTCTTGATCCAGTCGAGCTGCTGCGCCTGTGACATCGCGAAGACGAACTCGGGGTGCTCGTCCATCAGGTTGACCATGTTGGACGCCGTACGGGAGACCTTGCGCACCGTCTCGCGCAGCGGCCACAGCCACGCCGAATCGATGTGGGCGTGGCCGACCGCGCTGATCCGGTGCGCGGAGGCGTGGGCAGGGGCGGCGAGCACCCCGGCGAGGTGTTCGCGGGCGGCGGACGCCGTGCCGGGGACGTCCGTCAGGTCCACCTCGTCCAGGGCGGATTCGAGGGCGCGCAGGATCTCGTACCGCCGGGCGTCCTTGGTGTCGAGCTGCGTCATCAGGTCGTAGAGGACTTCGAGGTCCTGGACCAGCTCCCAGACCTCGGTGTCGAAGACGGTGAGGTCCATCCGGGCGAGCCGGTAGAGGGGCTGGTCCCCGCTGGTCCGCTTGTCGCCCTCGTACGTGACCGCGTGGTCGACCAGGACCGGATTGGAGGCGGCCTCGACGTACCAGTGGACCTGCTCGCCGCCCTCGGCCCGGTCGGCCACGCGCACCCAGTCGTTGTACGGGTTCAGTGCCTTGATCTCGCCGCCGTCGGCCCGGTGGACCAGGCCCTCGCACTGGAAGCCGGGCATCATCCGGTCGAAGCCGAGGTCGAGGACGGCCTCCACGGTGCGGCCGGCCCACTCCGCGGGGACGGTGCCGGTGACCTTGAACCAGGTGGTTCCCCAGGCCGGGCCCCAGGGGTCGCCGATCGCGCAGGGCTCGTACGTCGCGGCCAGGCCCTCGGCCACGGGGACGGGTTCGTCCGGGGCCTCCCAGCGCTCGACGGTCAGCGGGACGGGGTGGGAGTGGACGGCGGGCTTGATGCGCTCCTTGAGGACCCGGCGGAGGCGGTGTTCGGTGATGCTGCGGTCGTCGTGCATGACGGCTGCTCCTGGGAGGCGTGGTCGGTACGGGCGGGGTGGCGGGGGCGGCTCAGGTCTTGACGGCTCCCTCGCCCACGCCCTTGAAGAAGAAACGCTGGAGGGCGAAGAAGAGGAGCATCATCGGGATGAGCGCGGCCATCGCGCCTGCGGCGATGAGCCGCTGGTCGTTGACGGTGGTGGCGCCCGCCAGGGTCTTCAGGCCCAGCTGAAGGGTGTAGTTGTCGCTGTCGGTGAGGACCAGCAGGGGCCAGAGGAAGTCGTCCCAGGCGCCCATGAAGCTGGTGATGCAGACGACGGCCAGGGCGCCCTTGGCGGCGGGGAGGAACACGCGGGTGAAGCGGGTCCATTCGCCCGCGCCGTCCAGGACCGCGGCCTCCTCGACCTCCTTGGGCACGGCCAGGAAGGACGCCCGCATGATCATGATGTTGAGCACGGAGACCGCGCCGGGCAGCCAGACGCCGATGAGGGTGTCGACCAGGCCCATCTCGCGGACCGTGAGGAACATCGAGATCATCACGGACTCGAAGGGGAACATCAGGGTCGCCACCAGCACGGTGAAGACCACCTGACGCCCCTTCCAGGCGGCCCTGGAGAGGGCGTATCCGCCCATCGCCGAGAAGAGCATGTTCGAGGTGATCGCGAGGACGGCGACGGTGAGGGTGTTGCCGACGTACTGGAGCAGGGGGAAGGAGTCGGCGACCCGGGCGTAGTTGTCGAGGGTGGGCTGCGAGGGCAGCACGCCGTCGTACACGTTCTCGGTGCGGCCGCGGATCGAGGTCAGGAACTGCCAGACGATCGGGCCCAGCATGACCACGAGCATCGTCACCAGCGTGGCGTACCGGCCGGCCCGGCCGATCCAGTGGCGCCTCAACTCTCGTCTCCCTTCGACAGACGGCGGCCCAGCAGGCTGAAGACCAGCGTCAGGAGGAACAGCAGGATGGAGATGGCGGAGGCGTAGCCGGTCTCGCCGGAGAAGCCGAGGCCGACCTGCCGGATGAGGAAGGGGAGGGTGCGGGCGCCGCCGCCCGGGCCGCCGCTCTCGCCTCCGAGGATGTAGATCTCGGTGAAGACGCGCAGCGCCGAGATGGCGGAGAGGGTGCCGACCAGCAGCATCATCGGCTTCACCTGGGGGACGGTGATGCTGAAGAAGCGGCGGACGGGGCCGGCGCCGTCGATCGCGGCCGCCTCGTGGAGGGAGGCGGGGACGTTCCCGAGGGCCGCCAGGTAGAAGACCATGTAGTAGCCGAGGCCCTTCCACACGGTCACGATCATCGCGGAGACCAGCAGCATCGTGCTGTCCGTGAGGAACGGGATCGGCTCGGAGATGATGTTCAGCTTCTGGAAGACGGTGTTGACGAGGCCGTCGCTGCGCAGCACCCACTGCCAGATCAGCCCGACGACCACGGCGGAGGCGATCACCGGCGTGTAGAAGGCGGAGCGGAAGAACCCGATGCCGGGGATCTTGGTCTGGACGAGGACCGCGAGGGCCAGCGGCAGGAAGACCAGGCACGGCACGACGACGGCGAGGTACGCCACGCTGTTGCCGGTCGCGACCCAGAAGTCGGGGTCGTCGAAGGCGCGGCGGTAGTTGTCGAGGCCGACGAAGGTGCCACCGCGCAGGATCTGGGCGTCGGTGAAGGAGAGGATGACGGTGTTGACGAACGGCCAGAGGCTGAACAGCGTCACCATCGCCAGGCCCGGGGCGAGGAAGAGGTACGGGGTCCACCACTTGCGGTGGCGCAGTCCCGTCTCGGCCTCCATGGCCCGCAGGGACGCTCTGCGGCGACGCTTCTCGCGGCGGCTTCGCTGCTTCGCCACGGTGCCGGCGTCGGGGCCGGCGTCGGCGCGGGCGTCGGGGCCGTCGTCGGGGCCGGCGGGCGCGGGGGCCGGAACGCGGGTGGCGGTCACTTCGCGGCCGCGTTGGAGAGGAGCTTGTTCGCCGCCTCCTGGGCCTTCTTCACCGCCGTCCGGGGGTCCTGCTCGCCCGTGATGGCCTTCTGCACCTCGCGTACGACGGCATCACCGACCTGATTGGTCCACTGGACGGGGGTATTGGCGTCCAGCGCGGCGGTCTTCAGCTGCTCGGCTCCGACCGCGCGGGCGAGGGTCTCCGCGTCCTTGCCGTCGCCCTTGTCCGCGAAGTACGGGTCGGCGAGGCCCTGGGCGTTGGACGGGTAGATGGTGGCCTTCCTGGAGAACTCCACCTGGTTGGGGCCGTTGGTGACCCACTTCGCGAACTCGGCCGCCGCGTCGGGGTGCTTGGTGTCCTTCTTGATGCCGAGCGACTGCGCGTAGATGCCGATGTGGCCGAGCTTGCCGGTGACGGCTCCCGCGACCTGGGTCTTCGCGTAGACCTGCGGGGCGTTCTGCTTGATGTCCTTGACGAAACCCGGGGAGCCGGGACCGAAGACGAGCTTGCCGCTGCCGTAGAGCTGGTTGATGTCGTCGGACTTGAGCAGGGACTCCTTGGGCATGGCGCCCTTGGCGTACAGGTCCTTCATCCGCTCCACCCAGGCGACGGCCTGGTCGGTGTCGAAGGTGAACCGGTCCTGCTGCTCGCTGAGGATCGGGATGCCCATCTTCTGCCAGTCCCCGGGCAGCCGGCCCTTGGGGTCGGCCATGAAGGCGGAATACTGGCCGCCGGACTTGGCGGCGATCTGCTCGGCGTAGTCGAAGAACTGCTCCACGCCGGTCGGCGGCTCGGCCGGGTTCAGGCCGGCCTTCTCGAAGAGCTCTCTGTTGTAGGTGAGGATCTCCGGGGTCACGTACCACGGGTACGCGTACACGCTGTCGCCCTTGCCGGGCAGTTTGAACTGCTCCCAGGCGCCCGGCACGTACTCCTTGGCGACGGCCCCGTCGAGCTTGGCGACGTCGGCGAGCATGCCCCGGTCGGCAAGGAGCTGGAAGGAGTCGGTGGACAGGTTGACCACGTCCGGGAGGGCGCCGGCCTGCGCGTCGGCGACCAGCTTCTCGTTGTAGCCGTCGCCGGGGACGTCCTCCCACTTGACCTTGACCTCGGGGTACTTCTTCTCGAAGGCGTCGATGACCGCCTGCACGTACGCGGTGAACGTGGGCTTGAGCTGGAGGGTCCGGAAGGTGATCTCACCGGCCACCTTGCCCGTCTTCTCCGCCTCCTTGGCGTCGCCGGCGCCGCCGCTCAGGCCGCACGCGGCGGTCGAGAGGAGGGCTCCGGCCACCACCGTGGCAACAGCGATCCGGGTCGGGTTCGAACGAGTCATCGTCGCCGCCTTCGCAGATGTCCGGCCTCATTGCCGGAGGCGTGCCCACGGTCGCCGGAAAGCAAGACCTCGTCAATGAGGCAGGGGAGGCGGTGGCCGGTGACGCATAGGTGTGGAATGGCACGGCGGCGTCGCACACGCCCCCGAGGGCTGGATCCCTGCGCCCCCCACCTGCACTAATGCGCTTTAGTTCCAAGGCCGTTGAGCATGATATCGATTCGATAACGAAGCTGGTCGGCCGTCAGGATGTGACTCTTTATCGACGGTTCGCGAGGGCATGCACTAATGCGCTTTACCAGTCGGCCGCCAAAGCGGTTTAGCGCCGGTGGCGACCCCGGCCCCGCCACCACCCCCACAGCGGGTCTGCTAGGTTGAACGCGTTCAGTTGAACGCGTTCAGGATTTTGAGGGGGCGGCCATGAGTGCCGGACAGGAAAGCGATGCGCGGGTCCACCCGGCCCACAAGGTGCAGCGGGCCCTCGCGGTGGGCGCCGTGCTCGCCGCTCTGCCCATCGTGCTGTGGGGCCTGCAGAACGAATACGTTGCCGCCCTGTACGTCACGACCGGTGCGTGCGTATCGGCTCCCTTGTTCTTCGTGCGCCGCGCGAAGTCCTTCGTGTGCGGCTGCGCGATCGTGGGATTCTCGCTGATCCCCGTGGGAGTGCTGGGTGTCTTCTTGGGCCTGTTCCTGTTCTGGCCCTCGGCGCTCCTCCTCCTGTTGGCCGCGCTCGGGGATCCGCGCAAGCGCCGGGTCGCCGCGTGGGTCTCGGGTGTGGTCGGCGCCCTGGTGATCGCGGGAGTCGTGGCGCTGACCGCCTACTTCGCCTGGCACCTCTACGTCGGCCCCGCGATGGCCCGGCCGCACACGTACCGCGCGGAAACCGATCCCGGGTGGTTCCGCGACGGGCTCAGGGACGCCAATGAACGACTGCGGCCGTACGGGGCGACGGCGGTCTACGGATCGGGGCCGAGCGGCGCCCTCTTGCTGCACGTCCGTTTTCCCGACGACCTCCCCGAGGAGCAGCGTGGACGGCTGAAGCAGCAGATCGCTCAACTGCCCGGCGTCAGGGGGGTCGAGCTGTGCTCGGTGCGCGACTGCGGCTGACCGGCGGCAGAGCGCGGGGAACGTGGTTGTGCGAGCAGTCTTCGGACATCTAGGTTTCACCCACAACGGCGTGTAGCTCAGCAGCCAGAGCACCGACCTGCACAGTCGGAGGGCGCAGGGGCAGGACCTGCCACGCCGGCAATGGACGAGAACGATCCCCTCGCGGACCTGACCCTGAGCGACGCCTTCGACCACTGCCTCACGGACGAAGGCCTCGCCTGGCTGCGGTCGTTGCTGGACAGCGGACGGTACGAGGTACGCGCACCCGAGGAGGCCGCGCTGCTCACCATGGCCTGGCTGCTGCGCGCCGGCGACGGCTCCGGCGCGGCGGAACTCGTCGAGGAGCTACGGCCCCACTCCCACGAAGTCCGCTTCGCCCCGCGGCCCGCGAAGCTCCCCTCCCCCGGCCCGGACCTCGCACACCGCCGTACCGTCGGCGAGGCCGCCGCCCTGCTGGCCCGCCGGAAGCCCCACGCGGGCGTCGAGGCGCAGCGCGAGGCCCTCACGGTGTGGCGGCCCTTCGAGGACGAGCTGCTCGCCCACTGGCTGCGCACCGACACGGACGGCCCGGAGTGGAATGCCGCCGGCGCCACCCTGTTGGAGCGCTACCGAACCCTGGCGGCCGCCCACACCCGCTGCACCAAGCACCTCGACCCCAAGTCGAACGCCTCGATCCTGCGCCGCGCACTGGAAGCGATCCTCGCAGGCCGGGAGTTGGCGCCCCGGCAGGCCGGCCTGCTGCGGCATGCCGTGACCTCGACGGCCGCCAGGCGGGACCGACCGCGACAGCCGGACCGGCCCACGCACCACGAGTTGGCCGCGCTGGTGCTGCGCCGGCTCTCCGCCCACCCCGTGGACCGGGGGCTGCCGCAGGCCCAGCTCGGGCCGCTCCTCGGCCCGGTGACCGCCGAGGAGGCCTCGGAGAGCGGCTTGCCCGCCGGGACCGCGATACCGGCGTCGGTGCGCGAGGTCGTCGTCGGCGCCCTCGATGCGCCTTTGGAGGTACTGCTGGAGCACGGGGCGATCCCCTCCGCGGAGGTGCTGGCCGAACTGGCGCCCCAGCTGATCGCGACGCACCACGCCCAGGGCTACGCCGACGCGTCCCTGCGCACCCTGATGGCGGCCGTCCACCGTCCCCGGCGCCACGTCACGAACGTGTGGCTCCCGGCGGCGTACCACGTAGCGGTGTCCGACCTGCCCTGGGTCCGCGCGGTCGACCGGTGGCACCGGCACGAACCGGCGGTTCGGGCCCTCACGGCCCTCACGTGGCTGACCGAAACGTCCCTGCGGGTCTTCCCGGGCACCGGACTGCCCACCCGCCTCCTGTACATGATGTCCCAGCTCGCCGTCCGGGCGGAGCTGGCTACGCCCATCCTCCTGGAGCCCTTCGCGGACGATTTCAGCGGGGCGGCCTCTCCACGCCTTCTCGACGCGGCCTGGAACGCCGCCGCACTGCTGCGCGGCACCCTGTACGAGCGTTACTACGGCATCGACTACGCCGCGGTGCGGGACCTGGCGGAAGCGGACGACCGGGACGGCATCTCGCGACTGTGCGCCGAGCGCGCCGGCCGTCCCGTGCTCATGCCCCAGCCGCACCACTGGCGGCCGAGCCCGACCCTGACCATGGACCCGGCCGTCACCGAACAGGCCCGCATCCTCACCACGTTCAACCTCGCCACCCTGGTCCGGTACGCGGGCATCGCCCCCGGGCCCGACTGGGGCGACCTGGCCCGAGGCGCGTTCGCCGCCGCGACCCGCCCCCGGGCCACCGCCAAGCACACGGAGTGCGCTTGGCGGCAGCTCGTCTTCCACCTCTCGCTGTGCGGCGCGGACGAGCAGGCCTCCGTACTCACCTGGATCGACGCGCGGGCCGCCCGGCTCCCCGTTCGCACCGCCGCCCGGATCGCCCTGCCGCTCGCGGGGCTCCGGCTCGCCGCGGCGGGGCGCGGGGGCGGTGGCGGTAGCGGTAGCAGTGGCAGGACTGCTACATCGGGTACTCGGTCTTTTCTGCGAGCTTTCCGTCCTTGAAGCAGAAGCGGAGCACGGTCTCCTTGCCGTTCTTGCTGTCACCACTGGAGAGGTACCAGGCACACGTGCTGCCCTCGGGCTCGGCCGGGCCGCCCTCCTTGAGGGCGCTCTTGACGAAGCTCTCGCCCGAGGGGAGCTTGCCGCGGACCTCGCTCTCCGCGTCGCCGACCTTCGCGGCCTCGTAGACCTTGGGGTCGACCAGGGTCTTGTCGGCCATGTCGAGGACCTTCCCCATGCCGAAGACCACGGCCACGAGGAGGCCGACGCCCACTACCAGCGCCACGCCGCACCCGATCAGACAACCCTTGCGCTGAGCCACGCCCGTTCCTCCGTGTCGTTTCGCGTCCGGCGGCGATCGCCTGGACTCCCACACCCTCACAAGGACCGGATGCCGCGGGCTGTCCTCGAAAGTCGTCGGCTCCCGCAACGATCGTCGTTCGAGGTCGGACCCCCTGTTCGGGGTATACAGGGAGGAGATCGACTATTCGGGCGAAGCGAGAGGAACCACCGTGAGCGAGCACACCATCGAGCCTCTGATCGTCGTCGGCGTGGACGGTTCGAACCATTCCAAGGAGGCCCTGCGCTGGGCGGTCGCGCAGGCCGGGATGATGGGCGGCCGGGTGCACGCCGTGATGGCCTGGGAGTGGAACCGCAATCCCTTCGCGGTCGGCGCGGCGCCCGAGCAGGCCTCCGACGGTGAGGCGGTGAGCGCCGAGGAGACGGCCCGGCGGAAGCTGGCGGACACCGTCGCCGCGGCCGTCGGCGCCTCGCCGGGCGTGCCGGTGTTCCGTCGCGTCGAGCAGGGAACCGCGGCCCAGGTGCTGGTCGACGCCTCGAAGGAGGCGGACCTGACCGTGGTCGGCACCCGCGGGTACGGCGGTTTCAAGGGCGCCCTGCTGGGCTCGGTGAGCCAGCAGGTCGTCCAGTACTCCACCAGCACCGTCGTGGTCGTCCGCGAGGGCGAGGACGACGAGGACTGACGAAGCCGGCGAGGACCGATGAGTGGCGCGCGCCGACGGCAGGCACGGCCAGGGTCTGGTCCCTCAGGCCCCGGGGGTCACGGCACCAGGTCGCCGGGGTCCGTGTTCGCTCCGCAGAGGATGACGGCGACGCGCTCGCCCAGTGGCTGCGGCGCGCAGCGCAGCGCCGCGAGGGCGGTGGCCGCGCCCGCCTCGACCACGATCCGGTGCTCCTCCCAGAGCGCGCGCCGGGCAGCCGTGATCGCCGCGTCGGGCACGAGGACCGACCGTACGTTCTTCTCCTGCGCGGCGGCCAGTGCGTCCGCCGAGACCCGGGTGGCCCCCAGCGAGTCGGCGGCCACGGAGTCCACGGCCACGTCCACGACCCGGCCGGCCGTCAGGGCCGCGTTCAGGGCCCGGCAGTTCTCCGGCTCGGCCGCGATCACCCGTACGTCGTGTTCGCGCGCCGCGGTGGCGACCCCGGCGAACAGTCCGCCGCCGCCGACCGCGACGACCACGGTGTCCAGCCCGGGCAGGGCGGCCCGGATCTCGTCGAACAGTGTCCCGGCGCCCGCCGCGATGAGCGGGTGGTCGTAGGCGTGGCTGCTCAGGGCGCCGCTGTCGGCGGCGAACTCCCGGCAGGCGGCCAGGGCTTCGGCGTACCGGTCGCCGACGAGCCGGACCTCGGCCCCGTATCCGCGCAGCCGGTCCACCTTCACCCGCGGGGCGCTCTCGGGCAGGAACACGGTCGCGGGCACGGACAGCGTGCGGGCCGCCCAGGCGCAGGCGAGCCCGGCGTTGCCGCCGGAGGCGATGGTGACTCCCGCGGCCGGCAGCGTGCCGGCCCGGTGGTGGGCGGCGAGGAAGTTGCGGGCGCCGCGGGCCTTGAAGGAACCGGTGTGCTGGAGGTGCTCCAGCGCGTACCAGACCCCCTCGGCCGCCGGGACCACGGCGACGGGCCGTATCCCTCCCGCGATCCGGTCGGCGGCGGCGCGTACGGCTGCGTAGTCGAGCTGCTGTTCCATGGTCGGACTGCCTTTCGGGCGGCGGGCGTTCAAGCGGCGGGCTTTCGGGCTGCGGGCATTCAGGCGGCGGGGCTCGGGCCGCGGGCATTCAGGCGGCCGGCTCGGACGACGGCCGGGCCGCCTCGATCAGCTGGCGCAGGGCGCCGTAGTACACCTCGTGGTCGGTCAGGGCGGGCAGTACGTCGGCCAGTCCGCCGGAGAGCACGGGGAAGCGCTCCGGATCCAGCGCGGCCAGGGCCGCCCGCGAGGCGGCGGTGGCTCCGGCCGGATCCCGGTGGTCCACGAAGGCCGCGCTGCCCAGCGTGAGCAGGTACATGCGGCGGTAGACGGTCATCGCCTCGGCCGCGGTCATCCCCGCGGCCACGCTGTCGGCGAGGGCGGGCTCGACGAGCCGGGCCAGCAACTGCCGCCCGAGCCAGGGCCGGCCGCCGCGCAGCACCAGCAGTCCGGGGTGGGCGGTGAGCAGCAGGTACAGCGCGCGGAAGCGCTGCTCGGTGGCCTGCGCCCAGTCCGTGCCGGCGGGGATCTCGGGGAGCTGCGCGGCCAGGTGCTCGGTGCACAGGTCGAGCAGCCCGGCGAGGTCGACGCAGCGGCGCTGGACGGTGGCGTGGGAGATGCCGAGCCGGTCGGCGAGGGTGCGGAAGCTCAGGTGCCCCGGCCCCTCCTCGTCGAGGATCCGCAGGGCGGCGACGGCGATGGCCTCGGGGGTCGCCAGATCGAGGGCGGGTGATCTTCTCGGCATGAGATACACCGTATCATCCGACGTCACATACGACGTATCGCCACTTTCGTGTGACATCTATTGCAGCCATATTGCTGGTGATCGGCCGACAATCAGCGACCTATGTTGACAGTGGGTAGTCGTATCGCTGCACTGGGCGCACGACTGCCCCCACGTCAAGGAGACTCCGTGCCGCTTCGCCTGCGTGCAACGCTCCCCTGCCTGACCGCGGCCGCGCTGTTCGCCCTCGCGCTCTCCCCCGCCCCGGTCGCGGCCGAGCCCCGGGCGACCTCGGACACCCCGCTCGCGCTCACCCCGCCCATGGGCTGGAACAACTGGGCCCACTACATGTGCGACATCGACGAGGCCAAGGTGGTCGCCAACGCCGACGCGCTCGTGTCCACCGGGCTCGCCGCCAAGGGCTACGACACGGTGACCGTCGACGACTGCTGGATGACCAAGAGCAGGGACGCGCAGGGCAATCTGGTCGTCGACACGGCGAAGTTCCCGCACGGCATGGCCTGGCTCGGCGAGTACCTGCACGCCAAGGGCCTGAAGTTCGGCATCTACGAGGACGCCGGCTCCCTCACCTGCGAGAAGTACCCCGGCAGTGGAGCCCCCCAGGGCGGCGGCGCGGACCACTACGCGCAGGACGCCCGGCAGTTCGCCTCCTGGAAGGTGGACTACGTCAAGATGGACGGCTGCAACCTGTGGGTCCCGGAGGGCAGGACCAAGGAGCAGGCCTACCGCGACGCGTACAACGCCGTCGCGAACGCCCTTCGGACCAGCGGCCGGGACATGGTCCTGTCGGCCTCCGCGCCCGCCTACTTCCAGCAGGGCGAATGGGGCGGCTCCGACTGGCACAAGGTCCTCGGCTGGGTCGGCGAGACCGGCCAGCTGTGGCGCGAGGGCCGGGACATCAAGGTCTACAACCCGGCCACGCCCGCCACTTCGCGGTGGAGTTCGGTACTGGGCAACTACGGCTACAACCGCTGGCTCGGCCGGTACGCGGGCCCCGGCAACTGGAACGACCCCGACTTCCTGATCGCGGGCGCCCCCGGGCTCACGGCGGCGGAGAGCCGCAGCCAGGTCGCCCTCTGGGCCATGATGGCGGCCCCGTTCATCCTGTCCTCCGAGGTCGCCAAGCTGAACCAGGCCGGGATCGCGGCGCTCGGCAACACCCGGATGATCGAGCTCGACCAGGACCCGATGGGCCGTCAGGGCGCCGTGGTCTCCTCCAACGCGACCTTCGAGATCCTGGTCCGCGACCTCGCCAACGGCGACCGCGCGGTGGCCGTGCTCAACCGCTCCGCCTCCGCCCGCGAGATCGCGGTGCCGCTCGCCGAGGTCGGGCTGCCGTCCTGCACGGCCGACGCGCAGGACCTGTGGAGCGGGCAACGGCGTGAGCTCTCCGGCACGTTGACCGGGAAGGTCGGCGCCCACGACACCGGCGTCTGGCGGCTCACCCCGGGCGGCGGCTGCGCCGAGGCCGTGCCGACCGGGCAGATCGTCGGCAACGGCGTCACGTGCGCGGACGGGGCCAACACCACGGGCGTCGGCGCGGTCGTGCTCGCCGCGTGCACCGGCGCCCCCGACCAGCGGTGGACCCTCGGCGTCGACGAGCGCCTGCGGCTGGCCGGCGAGTGCCTCTCGGCGGGCGAGGACGGCGTGGTGGAGCTGGCCGACTGCGCGCCCCGGCCGGCGGAGCAGCCCGGCCAGAGCTGGGAGCACCGCCGCGACGGGGCCCTGATCGAGCAGGCGAGCGGACTGTGCCTGACGGCTCCGGCCCTGGTGGCCACCCCGGGCGCCCCGGCCGAGCGGCTGCGGCTGGCCCCCTGCGGCGACCACCGGGTCGACCAGGCCTGGGCCCTGCCGGTCTGACCGACAAGACACCCCCTAGCCGACGGATGACGAACCCGATGCAACGAAGCGGACGCCGCCTGCCCGCCCCCCGCCCGGTGGCCCTCGCCGCTCTTCCCGCGGCGCTGCTGGCCCTGCTCTGTGCGGGGCCGGCCCCCGGGGCCACCGCCCCGGGGGCGGGGGCGCCCGTACGTGCCGACGTCACGGCCGTCGCGCGGCCGGGGGCGCCCGGGACCTTTGACACCGGGCCCGCGCGGGCCGCCCTGGAGCGGCTGCTCCCGCGGCACGCCGGGCAGTTCACCCTGGTGCCCGACACGGCCGCCGCCGAAGACGCCTTCACGGTGTCCGGGACCGCCGGCGCGATCATCGTGCGCGGCAGCACCGGAGCCACCCTGCTCACGGGGGTCGGCTGGTACCTCCAGCACGTCGCCGGGGCCGACATCGGCTGGCCCGGCGACAGCATCGGCATGCTGCCCGACCGGCTGCCGGGCGTGCCCGCGGCGGTCACCCGCAGGGCGCAGGTCCCGCACCGGTACGCGCTCAACGACACCGACGACGGGTACTCCGGCCCGTACCGCACCTTCGAGGAGCACCAGCGGCAGATCGACCTGCTCGCCCTGCACGGCATCAACGAGGTGTTCGTGCAGGTGGGCGCCGAGTATCCGTACTACCGGGCGCTCCAGGACTTCGGCTACTCCGCCGAGGAGCTGCGGCAGTGGATCCCCGGCCCCGGCCACCAGAGCTGGTGGCTGCTGCAGAACCTGAGCGGTTTCGGCGGGCCGGTCTCCGAGCGGCTGATGCGCGAGCGCGCCGAGCTGGGCGGACGGATCGCCGAGCAGCTGCGCGGCCTCGGCATGACCCCGGTGCTGCCCGGCTTCTTCGGCACCGTGCCGCCTGAGTTCGCCGCCCGCAACCCGGGGGCGGCCACCGTGGCGCAGGGCGACTGGGCGGGCTTCGACCGCCCGGACTGGCTGGATCCCGCCTCGCCGGTGTTCGGGAAGCTGGCCGCCGCGTACTACGCGGAGCAGCGCGCGGTGTTCGGGGACAGCACGATGTACCGGATGAGCCCGCTGCACGAGGGCGGCCAGACCGGCTCCGTCGACGTGGGCTCCGCCGCGGGAGCCATCCAGGACGCCCTGCACGCCTCCCACCCGGGCGCGCTGTGGGCGGTGCTGGGCTGGCAGGACGACCCGACCGCGGAACTCCTCGCCGGGGTGGACACCTCGAAGGTGCTGATCCTGGACGGGCTGTCCGACCGGTACAACCGCCTGGACCGCGAGACCCGTTGGGGCGGCGCGCCGTACGCCATGGGCACCATCTACAACTTCGGCGGGCACACCACGATCGGCGCGAACACCTCCGTGTGGATCGAGCGGTTCGGCCCCTGGCGCGACAAGAGCAACAGCGCGCTCACCGGGATCGCCTACCTGCCGGAGGCCACCGGGACCAATCCGGCGGCCTTCGACCTCTTCACCGACCTGGCCTGGGAGACCGGACCGATCGACCAGCGCGCGTGGTTCGCCGATTTCGCGGCCCGCCGCTACGGCCGGCCGGACGCCGAGGCCGCCGCGGCCTGGGAGGAGCTGCGCAAGGGGCCGTACAGCACCTCCTCGGGGCTCTGGTCGGAGTCGCAGGACAGCCTGTTCACCGCGCGGCCAGGCCTGAGCGCGGTGGGGGCGGCGTACTGGAGCCCCAAGTCGATGCGCTATCAGGCCGGTTCGGTGCGCCGTGCCCTGGACCACCTGCTCAAGGTGGATCCGGAGCTGCGGGGCTCCAGCGCCTACCGGTTCGACCTGGTGGACAGCGCCCGGCAGGCCCTCGCCAACCACTCGCGGGTGCTGCTCCCGAAGATCAAGACGGCGTACCAGGCCAAGGACCTGAACCGCTTCCGTGAGCTGACCGCCGAATGGCGCGACGGCGAGCGGAGGTTGGACGCGATCACCGGCGCCGACCCGAACTTCCTCCTCGGCACCTGGCTGACCAAGGCCCGCTCCTGGGGCGACGACCGGGCCGAGCAGGACCGGTACGAGTACGACGCCCGCTCGCTCCTCAGCGTGTGGGGCCGCCGCAGCACCAGCGAGGGCGGTTTCCTGCACGACTACGCGAACCGCGAATGGAGCGGCCTGGTCTCGGAGTTGTACGCCCGGCGGTGGGCGCTGTACTTCGATTCGCTGGAGGAGGCACTGGTCTCGGGGACGCAGCCGCGGCAGATCGACTGGCCCGCGTTCGAGGAGGAATGGGCCGGGCGGACCACCCGGCACCCGAACCGGCCGAGCGGGAACCCGTACACCCTCGCGGCCGGAATCGCCGCGGCCCTGCCCCCGGCGGCCGGATGACCCGTCCCCGGGCCGCCGCCGAGCGCCCGCGGCGGCCGGGGAACCCGGAACGCCCGCGGTACCTGCTCGGCGCCGTCAGCGGGGTGGTCGCCGCGTGCGCCGGGCTGGCGCTGGCGGAACTGGCCGCGGCGGCCGTACGGCCCGAGGCGGCGCCCGTCACCGCCGTCGGCGGGGCCGTCGTCGACCTGACTCCCGTAGGGCTGCGGGAGTGGGCGATCCGGCTGTTCGGCACCGCCGACAAGCTGGTGCTGGCCCTCGGCATCATCACGGTACTGGCCGCCGTCGCCGCGGGGGCCGGGATGCTGGCCGTACGCCACCTGCCCGGCGGGATCGCGATCGCGGCCGGCTTCGGGCTGGTCGGCGCCGCGGCCGCGCTCAGCCGGCCGGAGGCGTCCTGGCAGGACGCGCTGCCGTCGCTGGTGGGCGCGGCGGGCTCGGCCTGCGCGCTGTACCTGCTGGTCAGGGCAGCGAACCGGCCCCGGCCGGCCGGCGCACCGCCCGGAGGGACCTGGGCGATGGACCGGCGCGGCTTCGGCCGGCTGGTCGCCGCGACGCTGGCCTTCTCGGCCGCGGTCGGCTTCGCCGGGCGGCGGCTCGGCGCCCACGGCTCGGCGGGGGCGACCGCCTCCCGGGCCCGTTTCGTACTCCCCCGGCCCGCCGTGCCCGCGCCACCGGTGCCCGCCGGGGCGGACCTGAAGGTCCCCGGGCTGTCCCCCTTCCTCACCCCCAACCGGGACTTCTACCGGGTGGACACCGCCCTGGTCGTCCCGCGCGTGGACGCGGACACCTGGCACCTGCGCATCCACGGCGAGGGGGTGACCCGGCCGCTCACCCTCGACCTGCGGAAGCTGCTGGCCCGCCCGCTGGTCGAACACGACATCACCCTCACCTGCGTGTCCAACGAGGTCGGGGGCCCGTACGCGGGCAACGCCCGCTGGCTCGGCGTACGCCTCGCGGACCTGCTGCGCGAGGCGGGCGTACGGCCGCCGTCCCAAGGGGGTCCCGCCGACCAGCTGGTGGCGCGTTCGGTGGACGGCATGACCATCGGGACACCCGTCGAGGCCGTCATGGACGGCCGGGACGCGCTGCTGGCCGTCGGGATGAACGGCGAGCCGCTGCCCTTCGCGCACGGGTTCCCGGTCCGGATGGTCGTCCCGGGCCTGTACGGGTACGTCTCCGCCTGCAAGTGGCTGACCGAGCTGCGGCTGACCACCTTCGCCGCGTACGACGCGTACTGGGTGCGCCGGTCCTGGGCGCAGCAGGCCCCGGTGAAGACGCAGTCGCGGATCGACACCCCGCGACCGCACGCCGATCTGGCCCCGGGCCGGGTGGCGGTCGCCGGGGTGGCGTGGGCGCAGCACCGGGGGATCGAGCGGGTGGAGGTACGGGTGGACGCGGGTCCCTGGCAGGAGGCGCGGCTCGGGGCGGCCGACGGGAACGACACCTGGCGCCAGTGGGTGTGGCCGTGGGAGGCGACTCCCGGCCGGCACACCCTGGAGGTGCGTGCCACGGACGGCACGGGCGCCGTCCAGACGGGCGAACGCACCGGGACCGTCCCCGACGGGGCGACCGGCTGGCACGTGGTCACGGTGCGCGTGCGGCCGCTGCCCGAAGGGGCCGGGTCCGTACGGTCGCTGCCCGAGGGGGCGGGACGCCGGTGGAGCTGACCAGTACCTCCTTCCTCGTCGCGCTGTTCGTCGTCACCGCGCTCGCCATGCTCGCCGCGCTGCTCCTGTGGAACCGGATCCCCGGCCCGGGGTGGGTGCGGTGGCCCGCACGGGTGCTGATGATCGGGCTGTGCCAGCTCACCGCCATCTGTGTGGTGGCCACCTGGATCAACGGCAGCTACGGGCTCTACTCCTCCTGGAACGACCTGCTGGGCACCGACACCGCGCAGGAGGCGGGCGCGACGACCGGACCGCCGGTGGGCCGGGCCACCTTCACGCAGGGCGGGGACGGCACCCGGACCACCTTCTTCCGGGGCTCGCACTCGAAGCTCTCCGGGCAGGTCACCGTGTGGACTCCCCCGGAGTACAGCGCGCCGGGCGCGGACCGGACCCGCTTCCCGGTGCTGATGCTGCTGCACGGCTACCCGGGCACGCCGCGCACCTGGATCGACCTCGGCGACATGCCCGGCGCGCTGGCCGAGCTGGTGAAGCTGGGCGCGGCGCACCCCTTCATCGTGGTGATCCCCGAGATCTACCCGGGCGGGGTGAACACCGACTGCAGCAACACCCCGCAGCGCAAGATCGCCGACTGGCTCGCGCAGGACGTGCCGGAGCTGGTCGCGCGGAACTTCCGTACGCTGCCCTCCCCGCGCGGCTGGGGGCTGATGGGCGTCTCGACGGGCGGCTTCTGCGCGGCGAAGCTGCCGCTCCAGTACCCGAAGGTGTTCCGGGCGGGCGCGGCCCTGGATCCGGACCCGCTGACGGGCGACCCGGAGGTGCTGGCCGATCCGACGCTGCGCGAGCGCAACAGCCCGATGTGGCTGGTCGAGCACACGCGTAAGGCGGACGTCGGGCTGTTCCTCGCCACGTCCGCGCAGGACAAGGACAGTCCGCCCCGGCAGCTGGCGGCCTTCGCCGAGGCCGCGGCCGCGGCGGGCAGCGGGGTCCGGGTCAAGACGCTGGTCCGCCCGGCCGGCGGCCACAACTTCCAGACCTGGATCGGGATGTACCCGGACGCGCTGGGCTGGCTGAGCACGGAACTGGCGCCGCCGAGCGCCCGGTAGACGCCGTCGGGCGCCGTCACTCCCGGAAGGCCTCCGGAGTGCGGCGGGCGCCACCCCCGGCTAGCGTCCGTGACGAGGCCTGCAATCGCGAGTGGGGGAACGTCCGCCTTCGACCTGTATGGAGGCACCACCGTGCGTCGTTCCAAGACCCTCACCCTCAGCTGCCTGAGCCTTCTTCTGGGTGCTTCGCTGGCGGGCGGCTGTACGCTCAGCCGGGCCGAGAGCGCCCAGCAGGAATGCCCGGCCGGCCAGGTCTCCCGAGGCGACACGTGCCTTCCGGCCGATGCGGCGGACTTCACCAAGCAGCAGGTGGCCGACGCGCTCAAGAAGTACAAGCTGACGGCGGCGATGGCCGAGGTGTGGGTCGACGGTGAACGCGTCTCGTCCGCCGCAGCCGGGGAGACGATGACGGGCTTCCCCGCGACGACGGACATGCGCTTCCGCATCGGCTCGGTCGCGATTCCCTATATGACGACCGCACTGCTCAGGCTCGTGGACGAGGGCAAGGTCAAGCTCGACGACAAGCTCTCCCGCTGGCGCCCGGACCTTCCGCACGCGGACGAGATCACGCTGAAGATGCTGTCCTCCGCCTCCTCCGGGTACGCGGACTACGTCACGGACAAGACCTTCATCGCCGAGCTCTACAAGAACCCCTTCCGGACGTGGACGTCGGAGGAGCGCGTACGGATCGCGGTCTCCAAGCCCCTGGTACGGCCCCCCGGTTCGGGCTTCGCCTACTCGCACGCCAACTGGGTGCTCCTGGGCGACATCATTTCGAAGGTGAAGGGGAAGCCCCTGGCCGAGGTGATGCGCGAGGACGTCCTGGGGCCGCTGGGCCTGACCCACACCGACATCTCGTCCAAGGCGGAGATCCCCGCGCCGGTGCTCCACGGCTTCGACAACGAGCGGGGCGTGTTCGAGGACGCCACCTACTGGAACCCGTCGTGGACGGTGGCGGAGGGCGCGGTGATGACCGGAACGCTGGAGGACATGGCGAAGTCCTTCGCGGCGATCGGCGAGGGGAAGCTGCTGACGCCCGAGTCGCACAAGCTTCAGCTCACACCGGTCGTCAAAGTCAAGGGTGACACCGGGTTCGCCCTGGGTCTGCCGGTGCAGAACACCTGGATCATCCAGAATCCCTCCTTCGCCGGCTACGCGGGCACGGTCGCGTACCTCCCGTCCAAGAAGATCGCCATCGCGACGGTGGCGACGCAGGGCCTCGGCAGCACCGTCCAGAACGCCAGCTCGAACGTCCTGCAGGCGATCGCCAACCACCTGGCCCCTGAGCGGCCCCTGAACCTGGAGTGACGGGCCGCCCGCCGGGTCCGGCCCCGGCGGGCGGTCGCTCCTCTACTCCCTGACCAGGCGGACCGGCAGCGACTGGACGTTGTTGCTGATGAAGCTGCGCTGATGCGGGAGTTCGGCCTCGGAGACCACGAGATCGAGGTCCGGGAAGCGGGTGAAGAGCCGTTCCAGCGCGATCGTGGCCTCGAGCCGAGCGAGCGGGGCGCCCATGCAGTAGTGGGCGCCGTGGCCGAAGGAGAGATGGCGGGCGGCCGTGGGACGCGTGATGTCGAAACGGTCGGCGTCCGGGCCGTGGAAGGCCTCGTCGCGGCCGGCCGCGGTGTATCCGGCGAGCACCGGGGTGCCCTGCGGGATCACGGTGCCGTCCACGGTCAGGTCGCGGGTGGGGTAGCGGAAGGGGAACCAGCTGACCGGACCGTCCCAGCGCAGGGTCTCGTCCACCACGTCCGACCACGTCGCCTTGCCGTCCAGGACGAGGGCGAGCTGATCGCGGTGGGCACACAGGGCGCGGACCGCGTTGGTGACGAGATTGAGGGTCGTCTCGTGGCCGGCGACGAGCATCAGCCGCATGGTGCCGATGAGTTCGGCCTCGCTGAGCCGGTCGCCGTCGTCCTCGCGGGCGGCTATCAGGGCGCTGGTGAGGTCCTCCCCCGGATCGGCGCGCCGGGTGGCCGCGATCGTGCCGATCAGAGCGACGAGCTCCTGGAGGGCGGCCATCTTCTCGGCCGGCGTGATGTCGGTCGCGATGATCACCGTGTTGGTCAGGTGGTGCAGCCGCCCCCGGTGCTCGGGGTCCACGCCGAGCAGCTCGCAGATGACGTTCATGGGGAGCGGGAGCGCGAAGTGCGCGTACAGGTCGGCGACCCCGTCGGAGGCCTCGGCCGCGGCCCGGCCAAGGTCGTCGAGGAGCTCGGCGGTCAGCTCCTCGACGCGCGGCCGCAGGCGCTCCACCTGGCGGGCCGTGAAGGCCTTGCCGACCAGCGAACGCAGCCGGCGGTGGTCGGCGTCGTCGGCCGTGTGCATGCCCTGGGCGTTGGCGAAGACCCGCAGCGGCCAGTCGGCGGGGATGGTGCCGTCGTGCAGGGCCGGGAAGTGCCGGGCGTCCTTGGCCACGTCGGGGTGGGCGAGGAACTCCTTGAGCGCGTCGTGCCCCAGGACGACCGCGCCGGGCACCCCGCCGGGGAGCACGACCTGCGCCACCGCGCCCTGCTCGGCGCGCAGCCGGGCGTTGAGGGCGTGCGGGCAGCCACCGGCGGGGTCGATCACGTGCGGGGTGCCCGAGGCGTGCGAGGTGTCCGAGGCGTGCGGGACGGGTTCGATGTGGGACGACAAGCCGGCTCTCCTGACCTGATGGACGCATACCGGTCAACAGTGCGGCTTCGGTGGCGGGTTGGACAAGTCCGCCCCGGTTCCTCGTCAGAACCAGCTGAGGGTCAGCGCGAAGGTGGTGCCCGCGGTGGCTCCGGTGGAGTCGTTCGCGGTGGCGGTGACCTGGACCGTTCCGCTGCCCCAGGGCTTGCCGGTGATGCGTCCGGTGGCGCTGTCGAGGGTCAGTCCCCAGGGCAGGCCCGTGACGGCGTACCGGACGGGGGGCTTTGCGCCGGTGGTGGCGAGCTGGATGGTGCAGGGCTGGTTGAACTTGCACGTCTGGGGCCCGGGGTTGGTGAGTTTCAGGCCACCGGGGGTGGGGGTCGGGGTGGGTGTGGGCGTCGGGGTCGGAGTGGGCGTGGGGGTCGGTGTGGGGGTCGGGGTCGGCGTCGGGGTGGGCGTCGGGGTGGGCGTGGTACCGCAGCCCGGGGTGGCCTCCGGTGGCAGCGGCACCTTCCAGATCTGGGTGTCGTTCTCCGACCCGACGAGCAGGTTCGCGCAGTCGAGGTACGTCACCGTCTCGCCCTGCGACTGGGCCGGCAGGGCGACGTCCGCGAGCTTGACCCCTGCGGTGTCGTACACGGAGGCGGTGTTGGCCCCCATGGGGCCGCCGCTGCGCAGGGTGTACGAGGCACCCGACGGCGAGAACGCGCCGTCCGTGGCGAACACGGGGCCGGGCCGGACCGCGGTGAGGGTGTTGACCTGGCCGGTCACCGGCGGCAGCGGGGCCTGGTACAGCTGGCCGGGGGCTCCGATGAGCTTGCTCGCGATGGAGAGCCGGCCGGTGACGGGATCCGCGAGGAGGGACTCGGCGTCGTGCTTTCCGTCGGCGTAGGCGAAGCGGTAGGTCACCGGCGTGACCGTGGCGTTGGCGAGCTGATCGGGCTCGGCGAAGCTGTGCACGGTGATCTCGGCGCGCCCGCTGAAGTTGTCCCCGATGTCGCCGACCAGGATCGCCGGGCCGCCCGTGGCGTCCTTGCCGAGCGCCAGGCCTTCCCAGTCGGTGTTGCCGACGCCGGAGACGGTGAAGGTGGCCAGCAGCCGGCCGGTGGCGCTGTTGCAGTCGATGGCGAAGACCTGGTTGGTGTTCCCGCTGTCGTTGACGGCGTAGAACACGCCGGGGTGCTTGCGGCTCATGGCGAGGCCGCTCAGCTCGGCGAGGCCGCCGGGGAGGGTGCACTTCTTCTCCGGCGCCAGGGCTTCGGCGGCCACCACCGCGGCGGACGGGGCCGAGGAGGCGGTCGCACTGGCCATCCAGGCGACGGCGGGCAGGATCGTGGCGAGGGCCGCGGTCGCGAGGGCGGCGGCCCTTGGGGGTGTGAGGAGTGGGGACATGCCCACAATGTGATGGGGCGTCAGTCCATGGCACCAGGGCCAATCACCTCCCGTTCGAGCATCGTTCAATGCCGCGAGGGCATGCCTCGGTCAGCGCACCGGCTCCCGTACGGGCGCCTTGTGCCCGGCCTGCGCGATGAAGGCGCGGGCCGCGCGGCTCAGCGGGCGCCTGGCGTGCACGATGCCCACCGGCCGCAGCAGGGGCGGCGTGAAGGACCGGATCTCGGCCCGGCTGCCGAAGGCTCTCAACACCACGTCGCGGTACCAGATGAGCGAGCCTCGGCCGTCCGTCACGCCCGTCACCCAGGCAAGGCGTTCGTCGACCTCCAGGGAGGGGACGGGCCGCACTCCGAGGCAGCTGAACATGGCCTCCATCTCGGTGCGCCGGCCGGTGCCCGGGGTGGGCAGCACCATCGGCAGCCCGTCGAGCATGCGGAACGGCATCGGGTGGGGCAGCCGGGAGCCGAGTGGCGAGATCAGCACCACCTCGCGCTCCTGGATGTAGTGGGTGGAGAGCTCCTTGTCGACGGGCAGGTCGACCAGGGCCAACTCCGAGCGTCCCTGGTTGAGTTCCTCGACCAGGGCCTCCCTGCTGTCGTGCTGCTGGAGCCGGACGTCGACGGTCGGGTGCCGCTCGGTGAAGGCCGCGACCAGGTCGGTGGCCAGGTCCAGGGCGAGGGTGGGGGTGCTGACGAGGGTCAGGACGGCCCGGCTGTCCTTGCCGTGCGGGGTCCCGATGTCGTCGATGGCCTCCACCGCGTTGAGTACGGTGCGGGCCAGCCGGACGACCCGGGCCCCCTCCGGTGTGAGGTCCACCCCCCTTCCCCGGCGGGCGAGAAGTTCGACTCCGAGATCGCGTTCCATGGCCTGGACGGCCCGGGACAGGGCGGACTGGGCGACGAAGACCGAGGCGGCGGCGCCCGTGATGGAACGGCAGTCTGCGACGGCGACGAGGTAGCGGAGCTGCGCGAGGGTGGGGGTCATGACCGGACGGTAACCGCGTGAGGCTGTACCTGTAAGGGCTCGTCAGGTGAACAACTGACCGGCTCCGGCGTGGCTTTCATGCCCGGTCGGCGGCTACGCATGCCCGTGCGGCATGCCCGCGGGGATGCGGCGCCCTGCGAGGGGCTCCGGGGGCGGCCCGCCCGGGCGGGAATCGCCGCAGGCCACCGGCGGGGCCGGGGTCCGCCGTGGCTCCGCCCGGGGTGCGGCCCGGCCGGTCCGCGTGCACCGATGATACGAAGCACCGTACTCCGCATGGCTGTTGACAGTGCACGACGGCCACCGCACGATGCATCGCGGCGTGAGGGTGTTTGACCACTGTTCAAGCCCGCCGTCCCGGCGGCGGGCCGCCCTGCCGATGTGCGAGAGAGCCGCGCCCCCACCCCCTGTCGCCTCCCCGCATTTCCGTTCTCCCGTTCTTCCGTTCTTCCGTCCTGCACTGCGCCATGTCACACAGCACTGGAAGAGGAGCGCCCGTGAGCCCCCAGCCCCCGCAGTCCGCCGCCACCCGTGACCTCGTCGTCGCGGTCAGCCCCTTCGAGGAGCCCCACCCGCGGATCGTGACCGCCGCCGAACGCGCCGGGGCCCTCGGGCTGCTCGACCTCGGCCGGGACGCGAGCGCCGCGCGGCGCGGTTTCGCGGAGCTGGGCCGCCGGCTCGGCAGCGGTGGCCGGTACGGAGTGCGGGTGCCAGCCGGCTGCCCGGCCCGGCCCGAGGAGCTGCCCGCCGAGGTGGACACGGTCCTGCTCGCCGACCCCGCCTCGCACACCCCCGAGCAGGTGGCCGCGTGGGCCGCGGCGGCCGGGCGGCCCCGGGTGTGGGCGGAGGTCACCAGCCTGGCGGAGGCCACCACCGCCGTGGCCGCCGGGGCGGGCTCGCTCGTCGCCAAGGGCCACGAGGCCGGCGGCCGGGTGGGCGGGGCCACCACCTTCGTGCTGCTCCAGCAGCTGGTCGGGGACCCCGGAATCCGCGTACCCGTACGGGCCTACGGCGGGATCGGCCCGCACACCGCGGCCGCGGCCGTCGCGGGCGGAGCCGCCGGGGTGCTGCTCGACGTACAACTGGCCCTGACCGCCGAGGGCGAGGACGGACTGACGCGGGAAGTGGCGGCCGCGCTGCGGACGATGGACGGCTCAGAAACCCGACTGGCCGACGGCCACCGGGTGTTCGCGCGCCCCGACCTGACACCCCCCGAGGGTCCGGTGCCCGCCCTGCTCGGCTCCCGAGACCTGCGCGCGCAGCTCCTGCCCGTCGGGCAGGACGGGGCCTCGGCGGCCCGGCTGGCCGCCCGGTACCGGACCACCGGCGGCGTCCTCCAGGCCGTACGGGCGGCCATCCCCGGGCACCTGGCGGCGGCCGTACGGGCCCGCCCCCTCGGGCGGCCGCTCCCCGTCGCCCAGGGGCCGATGACCCGGGTCAGCGACCAGGCGGCCTTCGCAGAGGCGGTGGCCGCCGCGGGCGGGGTCCCGTACCTGGCCCTCGCGGTCATGGAGGGCCCCGACGTACGCCGGCTCCTGGCCGAAACCGCCGAACGGCTCGGGGAGCGCCCGTGGGGCGTGGGTCTGCTCGGCTTCGCCCCGCCCGAGCTGCGGCGGGAGCAACTGGCGGCCGTGACCGCGGCCCGCCCGCCGCACGCCGTCATCGCCGGGGGCACCCCGGCGCAGGCGGCCCCGCTGGAGGCGGCCGGGATCCGGACCCATCTGCACGTGCCCTCGCCGGGCCTGCTGGAGCGGTATCTCGCCGAGGGCGCCCGGCGGTTCGTCTTCGAGGGGCTGGAGTGCGGCGGACACGTCGGGCCGCGCGCCTCGTTCCCGCTGTGGGAGGAGCAGATCGAGCGACTGCTGTCCTGCCCCGAACCAGCGGCCCTGGACCTGCTGTTCGCGGGCGGGATCCACGACGAGCGGTCCGCCGCGATGGCGGTGGCGGCCGCGGCTCCGCTGGCCGAGCGGGGGGCGCGGGTAGGGGTGCTGATGGGCACCGCGTACCTGTTCACCGAGGAGGCCGTGGCGGCGGGCGCGGTACTGCCGGGCTTCCAGCGGGCGGCGGTGCAGTGCGCGGACACGGTGCTGCTGCGGACCGCGCCCGGGCACGCCACCCGCTGCGCGGCCACCCCGTACGCCGAGACCTTCGAGGCCACCCGGCGGCGGCTCGCGGAGAGCGGGGCCGCGCCGCGGGAGGTCTGGGAGGAGCTGGAACGCCTGAACCTGGGCCGCCTGCGCATCGCCGCCAAGGGCCTGCGGCGGGCCGGGCCGGATGACTCCGCCCGGCCGGGCGAGTCGGGCGCCGACGCGGCGGACCCCTCGGGCGGGGACCGGCTGCAGGCCGTGTCCGAGGAGCAGCAGTACAGCGAGGGGTTGTTCATGCTCGGGCAAGCCGCGACCCTGCGGTCCTCGACCACCACCGTTGCGGCGCTGCACGCCCAGGTGACCGAGGGGGCGACGCGGGTTCTGGAGCGGCGGGCCCGCGAGTTCACCCCGGCCGAGGCACCGGCGGGCGACCCGCTCGACATCGCCATCGTCGGCATGGCCTGCGCCTACCCCGGCGCCCCGGACCTCGCCGCCTACTGGGCCATGGTCCTCGCCGGGACGGACGCCGTGACCGAGGTGCCGGCCGAGCGCTGGGACCCGGAGCTCTACTACGACCCCGACCCGGCCCGGGCCGGCGAGCGCACCCCCTCCCGCTGGGGCGGATTCCTCGGCCCGGTGCCCTTCGACGCCCTCGCGCACGGCATCCCGCCCGCCTCCCTCGCCGGGATCGAGCCGGTCCAGCTGCTGGCCCTGGAGATCTCCGCGCGAGCCCTCGGCGACGCGGGCTACGGCAAGGACCGCGCCTTCGACCGCAGCCGGACCTCGGTGGTCTTCGGCGCGGAGGCCGGTACCGAACTGGCCGGCGCGTACGGGCTGCGCGCCCTGCACCCCGCCTACCTGGGCGAGCTCCCGCCCGCCCTGGACGAGCAACTGCCGCGGCTCACCGAGGACTCGTTCCCCGGGATCCTCGCCAACGTCATCGCGGGCCGGGTCGCCAACCGCCTCGACCTCGGGGGCGCGAACTGCACGGTCGACGCCGCCTGCGCCTCCTCCCTCGCCGCCCTGGACCTGGCCTGCCGGCAACTGCGCGACCGGGACAGCGACATGGTGATCTGCGGCGGCGCCGACGTGCACAACGGCATCAACGACTACCTGATGTTCTCCTCCGTCCGCGCCCTGTCCCCCGGCGGCCGCTGCCGGCCCTTCGACGCGGCCGCCGACGGGATCGCCCTCGGCGAGGGGGTGGGCGCGCTCGTCCTGAAGCGGCTCGCGGACGCGGAGCGGGACGGCGACCGGGTGTACGCCGTGATCAAGGCCGTCGGCGCCGCCAGCGACGGCCGGTCCCTCGGCCTGACCGCTCCCCGGCCGGAAGGCCAGCGACGGGCCCTGGAACGGGCCTACGCGCGGGCCGGCATCGCCCCCGGCGAGGTGGGCCTGATCGAGGCGCACGGCACGGGCACGGTGGTCGGCGACAGCACCGAACTGGCCGTGCTGAGCGATCTGTTCACCGCCTCCGGGGCGGCGGCCGGGTCCTGCGCCCTGGGCTCCGTGAAATCCCAGCTCGGGCACACCAAGTGCGCCGCCGGGCTGGCCGGGCTGATCAAGGCGGCCCGGGCCGTCCACGCGGGGGTGCGGCCACCGACCCTGCACATCGACACACCGAACCCGGCCTGGCACGCGGAGACCAGCCCCTTCTCCTTCGACACCGAGGCCCGGCCCTGGGCGGTGCCCGCGGAGCGGCGGATCGCGGGGGTGAGCGCCTTCGGCTTCGGCGGCACCAACTATCACGCGGTGCTGGCCGGTTACGGGGGCTCCCCGGAGCCCCGGCACGGCCTGGAGGAGTGGCCCGCCGAGCTGCTCTGCTTCCGCGGCGCGGACCGGAAGGCCGCCGGCCGGGCGATGGCGCGGCTGGCGGCCCGACTGGAGGAGAACGACATGGCCGGGCGCCCCTGGCCCCTCCGCGACCTGGCGGCGGAGGCCGCCGCGGACTCCGGCCCGGTCCAGGTGGCGGTCGTGGCCGCCGACCTCGACGAACTGGCGACCCGGCTGGAACGGGCCCGGTCCTTCACCCCGGGCCCAGGGGTCCACGTGACGGGGGACGCGGCGGACCCGGGCCTGACAGCGTTCCTCTTCCCCGGCCAGGGCAGCCAACGACCCGGAATGCTCGGTGAGTTGTTCATGGCATTCCCGGCCCTGCGCGGGCTCCTGGACTCGGCGCCGACGCCGGTGGTGTCGGCGATGTTCCCCCCGGCGGCCTTCACCGCACAAGGGCGGGCGGAGCAGCGGACGGCGGTCACCGACACCCGGGTTGCCCAGCCGGCCCTCGGGCTGGCGGGGGCGGCGGCGCACCTGCTGCTCGGCGAGCTGGGCGTAAGGCCGGACTGCGTGGCCGGGCACTCGTACGGGGAGCTCACCGCGCTGTGGGCGGCGGGCGTCTACGACACCGAGAGCCTGCTGCGGCTGAGTGCGCGCCGGGCCGAGGCGATCCTGGCGGCCGCCGGGGCGGATCCCGGGACGATGGCGGCGGTGTCCGCCGCGCCGGACGAGGTACGGGAGATCGCGGCCGGCGCCGGGTGCGTGGTGGCGAACCACAACGCCCCCCGGCAGTGCGTGATCTCGGGCCCGACCGCGGCCGTCGCCACGGCGGTGTCGGAGCTGCGCGAGACGGGCCTGTCCGCGGAACCGATCCCCGTGGCCTGCGCCTTCCACAGCAAAGTGGTGGCAGAAGCGGCGACCGCCCTCACCGCAGAACTGGCGGCGACGGAAGTATCCGCCCCCCGCATCCCCGTCTGGTCGAACACCACGGCCGCCCCCTACTCACCATCCACCGACGACGTACGAGGCCTTGCGGCCCGCCAGGTCGCGGAGCCGGTCCGGTTCGTGGACCAGGTGGAGGCCATGTACGCGGCCGGAGTCCGGACCTTCGTGGAAACGGGGCCCGGGCGGGTGCTCAGCTCCCTCATCGGCCGGATCCTGTCCGACCGCCCGCACACGGTGGTGCCGCTGGACGTGCCGGGCGAGCACGGCCTGGTCCGGCTGGTCACGGCGCTGGCGGAGCTGACCGCGGCGGGCGTGCCGATCGCGCCGGAGGCGCTGTTCCGCGGCCGGACCTCCCCCCTCCCGGACCGCGCTCCGCGCCGACCGGGCTGGCTGGTGGACGGCCACCTGGTCCGCACCGCGGAGGGCACCCCGGTCGAAGGAGGCCTCCAACCGGCCCGCCGGGTGCCTCCAACGATGCCGGCGGGTGGGACTTCGGCTTCAAGCCCCTCTCCCTCATCGGACCGGCGCGAGGAGGCAGTCCTGGAATACCTCCGCAGCACCCGCGAACTGGTAGAGGCCCAGCGGCACATCATGCTCGGCTACCTGGGCACGCCTGCGGGTGAGCGGCCCTGGCCCGACGGCCCGGGCGGTTCCGGCGGGGCCGGGAGCGTGTCGGGGCGATCCCCGCAGGGCGCCGAACACAACACCGCCGCAATCCCCGACCCCTCGCCACGTTCGGCGCCCGAGGAGACGCCCCGGCGCGCGCCCGGCCCCGACGGAACCGCCCCCACCGCAGCCGCTCCCACCCCCCGTACCGCCGAGCAGGTCATGGAAGCCGTCCTGGAGATCGTCCACACCCGGACCGGATACCCCCGGGACATGCTCGACCCCGAACTCGATCTCGAAGCGGACCTCTCCATCGACTCCATCAAGCGCGTGGAGATCATCGGGGCCCTGGCCGACCGGATCGGCCTCCCCCAAGACCCGGGCGGCTCCACCGAGTCCGCGGTCGAGGAACTGTCCCGGATCAAGACCCTGCGCGGAATCGTCGACTGGGTCACCTCCCACACGCCCGACCCCCCGGCCCCCGCCCCGGACTCCGCCGCGCCCGCCGCGCCCCCCGCGCCCCCGGCGCCCGCCGCACCCCCGGTCACCCGGCTCCGGGTGGACACGGTCCCCGTACCACTGGCGGCCACGGACCCGGACGCCCTCCGCGGCCTGCGCATCGGCATCGTCGAGGACGGCCAGGGCCTGGCACTCACCCTCGTCGCGGCCCTGGACGCGCTGGGCGCCGAGGCGAAGGTCCTGCCCGACCCCGAGCCCGGGTTCGACGGGATCGTCGATCTGACCGCCCTGCGGCCGGGATCCGAGCCCGTGCTGCCCGACGCCTTCCCGGGGCTGCGGCGCACGCTGACCGGCGGGACGCACCGCCTGCTCCTCGTCACCATGCCCGGCACCCCCGGCACTCCCGGCGTCGGCCTGCACGGCTTCGCCCGCAGCGCGGCCCTCGAATTCCCCGGCACGCTGATCCGCGCGGTGCAGATCCACCCCAAGGAGGCCCCCGAACAGCTCGCGGCGCAGCTCCTCGCCGAGCTGAGCAACGACGCACCCGACGGCCCCGCTTCCGTCGGGTACACGGCCGAAGGAACCCGCATCACCCGCAGCCCGATACCCGCTCCGCTCGCCACCCCGGCGGGAGCCAGACGGCCCCTCGACCGGGACTCGGTGGTCCTCCTCACGGGCGGGGCCCGCGGGATCACCGCCCGCACGGCCCTCGCACTGGCCCGCGCCACCGGATGCCACGTCGAGCTGATCGGGCGCACACCCCAACCCCCCGCCGAAGCCGATGACTTCGGGCAGGCCCAGGACCGGGTCGCGCTGCGCGCGGCCCTGATCGCCGCAGGGCTCCGTACACCCGTCGAGATCGAGGCGACGGCCACGCGGATCCTCGCCGAGCGCGAGGTACGGGCCACCCTGGCCGCCCTCGCCACGGCGGCGGCCTCCGTCCGCTACCACTGCGCGGACGTCACCGACGAGCGGGCCGTACGGGCCGTGGTCGCCGACGTCCGGGCCCGGCACGGCCGGCTCGACGGCATCGTGCACGGCGCCGGGATCCTGCGTGACGGACTGCTGCGCGACAAGCAACCGGCCGACTTCGCCGAGGTGTTCACCACCAAGGTGACCGGCGCCCGCCACCTGGCCGCCGCGGCGGCCGAGCACGGCACGGCGCCCGCGCCGCGATTCCTGGCGCTGTTCGGCAGCGTCGCCGGCGTGTACGGCAACCGCGGCCAGAGCGACTACGCCGCGGCCAACGACGCCCTCGACGGCCTCGCCCACACCTGGGCGGAGTCCTTCCCGGGCCGCGTGCTGTCCGTCGACTGGGGCCCCTGGGCGGCGGAGGCGGGCGGGATGGTCACCCCCGAGCTGGAGCGTGCGTACGCCCGGCGCGGCATCCCGCTCATCGCCCCGGACGCGGGCACCGGCGCGTTCCTCGACGAACTCGCGCACGGGACCGACGTACAGGTGGTCCTGATGGCGCGGGAGGGCGGCGGCGATGAGTGAGCCGCAGCGGCGCGGGCCCCGCCCGACGGACGCCGCGATCGTCGGGATGGGCGCCGTCTTCCCGGGGGCCGCCGACCTGGCCGGGTACCGGCGCAATCTCTTCGCCGGTACGGACTCCATCGGCGACGTCCCCCCGGGCCGCTGGGATCCGGAGGTGTACTACGACCCGGACGGCGCCACCGGCCCGGCGAGCGGCGACCGGTTCTACTGCCGGCGCGGCGGCTTCGTCGACGGCCTCGCCGCCTTCGACCCGACCCGGTTCGGGATCATGCCGGCCGCCGTGGAGGGCGCCGAGCCGGATCAGATGCTGGCCCTGCACGCGACGGCCGAGGCCATCGCCGACGCGGGCGGTGAGGAGCGGCTGCCGGGCGACCGCTCGCGGATCGGGGTGGTGCTGGGGCGCGGCGGGTTCATGGGCGTGGCCACGGCGCGGCTGGACCAACGGGTGCGTACGGCTCACCAGTTGGCGCAGACCCTGCGGGAGCTGGCGCCGGAGCTGGGCGAGCGGCGGATCGCAGCGGTGCGGTCGGCGTTCCAGGAGGCGCTCGGTCCGGAGCGGCCGGAGGCGTCGATCGGGCTGGTGCCGAGTTTCACCGCCGCCCGGACGGCGAACCGGCTGGACTTCCGCGGCCCCGCCTACACCCTGGACGCGGCCTGCGCCTCCTCGCTGCTGGCGGTGGACCAGGCGGTGGGGCTCCTGGCCACGGGGCGCTGCGACGCGGTGGTCGCCGGGGCCGTCCACCACTGCCACATCGCGACGCTGTGGAGCGTGTTCACGCAGTTGCGGGCGCTCAGCCCGAGCGAACGGATCCGGCCCTTCGACCGCCGGGCCGACGGGACCCTGCTGTCCGAGGGCACCGGGGTGGTGCTGCTGAAGCGGCTGGCGGACGCGGAGCGGGACGGCGACCGCGTGTACGCGGTGATCCGCGGGACGGGCGTGGCCGGGGACGGCCGCGCGGCGAGCCTGATGAGCCCCCTCGTCGCGGGCCAGGTGCAGGCGCTGGAGCGGGCCTGGCGGGAGGCCGGTCTGGATCCGCGGGCGCCGGGCGCGCTCGGGCTGCTGGAGGCACACGGCACCGGTACCCCGGTCGGGGACGCGGCCGAACTGGACACGCTGGCCCAGGTGTTCGGCCCGCCCGAGCCGGGGGGCCGGCCCGGGATCGGCTTCGGCTCGGTGAAGTCGATGCTCGGGCACACCATGCAGGCCTCGGGCATGGCGGGGCTCATCAAGGCCGCCCTCTCCGTGCACGAGGGGGTGCTGCCGCCGACCCTGCACTTGGAGGAGCCGCACGCGGACCTGGCACGGACCCGGATGCGGCCCCTGGCGGCGGCGGAGCCGTGGGAGCGCGGGCGGGAGCCCCGCCGGGCCGGGGTCAACGCCTTCGGCTTCGGCGGGATCAACGCGCACGTGGTGCTGGAGGAGGCCCCGGCGGCCCGAACCGGGTCGGGGGCACGCCCGGCGGCTGCGGTGCGGCGCTTCCTGCCGCTGGGGGCCGCGGCCGCGCCCGTCGGGCCGGTCGCGGGGGGCGGCGTACTCCTGATCGGCGCGGACACGCCCGGGGAGCTGTCGGCCAGGCTGGCTTCCGGTTCCCCGGTGTCCGGCGGTGACGGGCCCTGCCGGGTCGCGGTGGTCGGGCCGACGCCACAACGGCTCGCGCTGGCCGCGAAGGCGGTGGCGCGCGGCCGGCCGTGGCGGGGCCGTGGCGACGTGTGGTTCACGCCGCAGCCGCTGGGCGGCCGGGTGGCGTTCCTGTTCCCGGGCCTGGAGCCGGAGTTCGCGCCCGTGGTGGACGACGTGGCGGACCGGCTCGCGCTGGCGGCGCCCCGGCTCACCCGCGGCTCGTCCCTGGTGGAGCGGGCCCTGGACGCGATCGCCACGGGCCGCTTCTTCGCCCGGGTCCTGCCCGGGCTCGGCATCGAGCCGGACGTGCTGGCGGGCCACAGCCTGGGCGAGTGGGCGGCGATGGTGGCCGCCGGGATGTATCCGCAGGAGGCCGCCGACACCTTCCTGGACTCACTGCGGCCCGGCGACCTGCTGGTCCCGGATCTCGTGTACGCGGCGCTGGGCTGCGGTGCCCGGCGGGCGGAGGCGGCGCTCCACGGCATGGACCGGGTCGTGGTGAGCCACGACAACTGCCCGCACCAGTCGGTGATCTGTGGCGATCCGGACCAAGTGGCCGCCGTGGTCGCGCGGTTGCGCGCCGACGGGGTGCTCGGCCAGGAGCTGCCGTTCCGTTCGGGCTTCCACACCCCGATGTGGGAGCCGTACCTGGGCCAGGTCCGCGCCGCCTTCGGACGGCTGCCGCTGCGGGCCGGTTCCCTGCCCGTCTGGTCGGCGACCACGTGTGCGCCGTTCCCCTCCGCGCCCGGTGACGTACGGGAGTTGGTGGTGCGCCACCTCCTTGAGCCGGTCCGCTTCCGGGAGTTGACGCTGCGGCTGTACGAGGAGGAGGGCGTGCGCAGCTTCGTCACGCTCGGCCCCGGGAGCCTGCCGGGATTCGTCGAGGACACCCTGCGCGAACGCCCGCACCTCGCGGTGTCCACCTCCTCTCCCCGGCTCTCCGGCCTGGCGGCGCTCAACCGCACCTGCGCCGCGCTGTGGGCGGAGGGACACACCCCGCGCTGGGACCGCCTGGCGGAGGCCGATGCGGGCGGCTCGGCCGATGCCACTGCGGGCGGCTCGACGGACTCCTCCGGCCCGGCGGCCGGCCGCCTCGGCCACCCGCCCGCACCCACCGGCAGCGGCTCCGGCCGTGCCGCCGGCCCAGGCTCCGGCTCCGGCTCCGGCCGTGTCGTGTCGCTGGACCTGGGTTCGCCGCTGGTCCGGCTCGGCGAGGCGTCCCGGGCCTCCCTCTCCGGCCTCCTGACACCGACACGGCCGACACCGCCCACACCGCCCACACCGCCCACACCGGCGGAGCCACCCGGCACTCGGCCCGTTCTGCTGTCCGCCCTGGACGCGGTCCTCGCCGAAACGGGCGCGGCCGCCCGGAGCGTCACCGAGGCCTGGTCGGCGGCCGCGCCAGACCCGGGCAGCCGCGGTTCGGGAAGGGCCACGGGGAAGGAACGCCTGCGGATCTCGCTCGCCGCGCTGCCCTACGTACGGGACCACTGCGTGTACCTCCAGCCCGACGGCTGGCCGGAGGACTCCGACCGGTTCCCCGTCGTGCCCATGACCACCATGCTGGAGCTGGCCGCGGACGCCGCCCGGCGCCACGCCCCGCCCGGCCTCGCCGTCGTCGGCTACGAGGACGTACGGGCCCTGCGGTGGCTCGCCGTCGAGCCGGCCGTCGACATCGACGTCGAGGTCACCGCCGTCGGTGACGGGCCCGGCCGGATGCGCGTCGCCCTCGGGGAGTACGCCTCCGTGGTCGTGCTGTTCGGCGAGCGGTACGCGCAGCCGTCCGCGCCCGACGACACTCCCCTGCGCGACCCCGGGGCCGCCCCCGTCAGCGCCGCGGCGCTCTACCGCGACCGCTGGATGTTCCACGGGCCCCGCTTCGCGGGGGTCCACGAGGTGCGGGCCGTCGGCTCGGACGGCATCCAGGGGGTCCTGCGGGCTCTGCCCGACCCGGGCGCGCTGCTCGACGCCGCCGGGCAGCTGTTCGGTCACTGGATGCAGCTGCGGCTCCCGGTGGACCGGCTGGTGTTCCCGGCCACCGTGGACCGCATCCGGTTCTGCGGCCCCCCGCCGGCCCCGCGGGAGCTGGTCGCCGCGACGGCCCGGATCCGGGAGGTGCACGAGGTCACGGTGCGCGGCGACCTCGAACTGCGCCGCGCCACCGGGGAGGTGTGGGCGCGGATCGAGGGGTGGACGTACCGCCGGTTCGGCGCCGACGAGCGGGTCTGGCCGATGAAGTTCACCCCCGAGGTGTGCGGCATCGGCGAACCCCGGCCGGAGGGCTGGTGCCTGGCCCGGCGACGCTGGAGCGATCCCGCCTCGCAGGAGCTGGTGATGCGCCGCTACCTCGGCGCCGCCGAACGGGCGGCCTACGAGCGGCTGTCGCCGCGCGCCCGGGCGCCCTGGCTGCTGGGCCGGATCGCGGCCAAGGACGCGTTGCGCGGGCTGCTGTGGGACGCCGGGGCGGGGCCGGTGTTCCCGGTGGAGGTGCCGGTGGGCAACGACCCGGCCGGCCGGCCGCTGGCCGAGGGTCCGCTGACCCGCGGTTTCCGGCTGTCGATCGCCCACAAGGACCGGCTCGCGGTCGCGCTGGCCCACCCCGCCCGGTCGGTCGGCATCGACGTGGAGCCGGTGACCGGCGACCCGGACGCACTCATCCGCATCGCCCTCGGGCCTGACGAACTCCGCCTCGCCGAACGGCTCGCGGCCCGTGAGGGCGCCGGCCTGGCGGCCGCGCTCACCGCCCTGTGGTGTGCCAAGGAGGCCGCCGCCAAGGCGGAGGGCGACGGGCTGCGCGGCCGGCCGCGGGACTGGCGGGTGGCCGACGACCCGGATTCCGGCGGCCTGCTGGTGACCTCCCCGGGCGGGCACCGGTACCCGGTCCGGACCGCACGGCTCACCGCCACCGCGCCCACCACCCTGACGACCGACCCCGCGCTCGACCACGTCGTCGCCTGGACCGCCCACCCGGCGGCGCCCTCCCCCGTCCCCTTCCCCCTCACGGAGACCCGTCATGGCACCTGACATCCTCGCCGAGATCACCCGCATGCTCGTGGAGATCGTCGGCGACGAGTACCTGCTCGCCGAGGAGGTCACGATGAAGACGACGTTCAACGAGGATCTCGCCCTGGAGAGCATCGAGTTCGTCGCCCTCGCCGAGCTGCTCCACCACCGCTACGGAGCCGAGGTGGACCTGATGGGCTTCCTTGCGGAGAAGGACATGGACGCCATCCTGGCCATGTCCGTCGGTGAACTCGTCACGCACATCGGCCGGATCACGCACGCCTCCCTCGCCCGTACGGCGACCGCCCCGGCGACCTCCGCCGCCACCGCCGCGTCCGCCGCCTCCGCCGCCACCGTCGGCTGAGCCCGCCATGGCCTTCGTACGCGCGGGATCCCTGCGCTTCCACGTCCAGCGGCTCCCGGCCACCGCCGGCGCCGACGCCCCCGACCGGCCCGTCGTCGTCTTCCTGCACGGACTGGTCGTCGACAACCTGTCCTCCTTCTACTGTCCTCTGGCCATGCCGGTGGCCCGGTCCGGGCACGAGGCCGTCCTCTACGATCTGCGCGGCCACGGCCGCACCGAGCGTCCGGCCGCCGGCTACGACAGCCGCACCGCCGTACGGGACCTCCTCGCGCTGCTCGGCGCGCTGGACCTCGGGCGGCGCCCGGTCCACCTGGTCGGCAACAGCTACGGCGGGACCCTCGCCCTGCACGCCGCCCTGGCCCGGCCCGACCTCGTCACGGGGCTCACGCTCCTCGAACCCCCGCTCGGCGGAGCCTGGGTGGAGAACATGCTGGACACCCTGTCGGCCGCCGCGCTCAGCCTGGAGGACAGCCCGGTACCCGCCGAGCTGCTCACCCTGCGCCTGCGCAAGGCCGCCAACCTCACGGCCATCGCCGACGACCTCCTCAACCGCACCTCGCTCATCGACGACATCGCCGCGAGCCGCACCTTCGCCCCGGCCGACTACGCCCGGCTGCGCTGCCCGGTGCTGATCATCTGCGGCGAGCACTCCGAACTGGTCCCCGGCGCCCGGGAACTGGCCCGCCACGCCCCGCACGGCGCGCTGCGGATCCTGCCGGGGCTGGGGCACGACGTCCTGAAGGAGAGCAGCGGGGCCCTACGGGAAGCCGTGCTCGCCCATCTCGACGCGACGGCCGTGGTGGCGGCGCGGCCGCGGGTGGGAGCGCTGGTCCCATGAGGGTGCTGTTCACCGTGCCGCCGCTGGCGGGGCACGTCAATCCGACCGTGGCCGTCGGGGCCGAACTGGCCGCCCGGGGGCACGAGGTCGCCTGGACGGGGCCGGCCGAGCCGCTGGCCCGGCTGCTGCCCGCGCGGGCCCGGATCCTGCCGGCCGGCGAGGAGGCGGGCGGAGAGGGCTATCCGGCGCTCCACGAACGCTGGCGGGATCTGCGCGGGGTCGGGGCACTGCGGTTCCTGTGGGAGGAGACGCTGGTGCCGCTGGCCCGGGCGATGGTGCCGGGGGTGACTCGAGCCGTGCGCGCCTTCGGTCCGGACGTGATGGTCGCCGACCAGCAGGCCCTGGCCGGAGCGCTGGTGGCGCGGCGGCTCGGCGTCCCCTGGGTGACGTCCGCCAGCACATCGGCCGAACTCACCCGGCCCTTCGCGGACTTCCCGAAGGTCGGGGAGTGGGTGGCCGGGCAGCTCTCCGGCCTGCTCGCGGAGTTCGGGGAGGCGTCGGACGCGGACTGGGACCCGCGGTTCTCGGAGCGGCTGGTGCTGGTGTTCTCCACTCCCGAGCTCGTGGGAACGGCCGGGGATCCGCCGCCGCACCACGCCTACGTCGGCCCGGCCTTCGGGGCCCGGCCGGACCAGCCCGGATTCCCCTGGCAGCGCCTCGACCCGGCGCGGCGACGGGTGCTCGTGTCCCTGGGCACCCTCAACCAGGAGGCCGGGGGGCGCTTCTACCGCGCCGTGCTGGGGGCCGCCGAACGGCTCGCCGAAGACGTCCAGTTGGTGCTGGCGGCGCCCTCCGCACTGGTCGGGCCCGCGCCGGAGCACGTACTGCTCCAGGAACGGGTGCCGCAGCTCGAACTGTTGCCGCACCTGGACGCGGTGGTGTGCCACGGCGGCCACAACACCGTCTGCGAGACCCTCGCGTACGGGCTGCCGCTCGTCGTCGCCCCGATCCGGGACGACCAGCCGATCGTGGCCCAGCAGGTGGTGCGGGCCGGGGCCGGGGTCCGGGTGCGGTTCGGCCGGACCCGGGCCGAGGAACTGCGTGACGCGCTCACGGCCGTGCTGGACGACCCCGGCCCCCGCCGGGCCGCCCGGCGGATCCAGGCCTCATTCGCCGCGGCGGGCGGGGCCGCCGCCGCGGCCGACCGGTTGGAGAAGCTATGACCCCACCCCCGCGTTCCCGGGTCCGGTGGACCTCCGCGGTGTTGCTGGCCGCGCTCGGCGCGGGCACCGTACGCGCCGGACGCCGGCTGCGGGCGATCCCCGTGCTGCCGGTGAGTCCGGCCGCCGCGGCGGCCGGCGTGCCGCGCGCCGCCGGCTGGCGGCTGCTCACCGCCCGGGGGGTCGAGCCCGACGCGGCCACCTTCCTCGCCGCCTGCGCGCACGCCGAGCGGGAGGGGCTGCGGGTGCTGGACCTGCTGCCCGCGGACCTGGCCACCGAGCGGGCGCTGGGGCTGCTGCGCCTGGTCGACCCCGCCCGTTACCGGCAGGACCGGCTCGGCGAGGGGCGCGGGGCCGGGTTCGCCGTGCTCGTCGCCGAGGAGGTGCTGGCACGGGCCGGGGTGGATCCAGGCGGATCGCGCCCCGGTCCGGCCGAACTCCTCGCGCTCACCCGCCGTTTGAAGGAGTACGCCGCCGACGCCACGGGCCTGGCCATCGCCCCCGGCCTGAGCTGCGGAAGACCCGAGGAGACCGGGGGGCCGGCCCGGGCCGCCGAGCTGCGGGCCCAGGGGCTGCCGCCGGGGGCGCTGGCCGCCGCGCAGCTCGGCGGGCTCGCGCTGCTGGCGGGGGTCGCCGCGCGCCAGGGCCGGTGGGGCGCCGCCGCAGCCGGGCTGTACTGGCTCCAGCCGTACCTGGCCCTCGGCGGGCCGGACTCCCCGCTGCGGCCCGCCGATCTGGCCCGGGCCACCGCCGCCCGGCCGGCGCGCTCCCTCGGCGCCGCCCTGCGTACGGCAGCGGCCGCCGGGCGGATCCCGTCCGGCCGGGACTCCGCCGCGGACGCCGCGCGGGCCGCCGCCTACCGGGAGGAACTGGCCGCGGGCACCGAGCAGTTCCTGGAGCCGCGCCGCCCGGACTGCCCGTGGTGCGGCTCCCGCCGGCTCACCGTCCGGGTCCGCGTGCCCGACCTGCTCCAGGGCAAGCCCGGCCGGTTCACCCTGGAGCAGTGCGAGGCCTGCGGGCACGTCTTCCAGAACCCCCGACTGACCCTGGAGGGGCTGGAGTTCTACTACCGTGACTTCTACGACGGGCGCGGCGGCGAGGGCGCGGGCACGGTCTTCGGCAGGCTCGGCGCCGCCTACCGGGGGCGGGCCGAGATGCTCCTCCCGCACACCGACCCGGCGTCCTGGCTCGATGTGGGCACCGGGCACGGCCACTTCTGCAATGCGGCGCGGGCCGTCTGGCCGCGGACCCGGTTCGACGGGCTCGACATGGGCGACGGGGTCCGCGAGGCCGAGCGCCGCGGCTGGGTGGAGACCGGATACCAGGGCCAGTTCCCGGAGTTCGCGTCGAAACTGGCGGGCCAGTACGAGGTGGTCAGCATGTACCACTATCTGGAGCACACCCGGGATCCGCTCGCCGAGCTCGACGCGGCGGCGGCCGTGCTCGCCCCCGGCGGGTACCTGACCATCGAGTTGCCCGATCCGGAGTCACGGATGGCGCGGCTCCTCGGCCCGGCGTGGCTGCCCTGGTTCCAGCCCCAGCACCAGCACCTGGTGCCCGCCGCGAACCTGCGGGAGGCGCTGGCCGACCGGGGGTTCACCGTCCTGACCGAGGAGCACGGCCCCGCCCACCAGGGCAACGACTTCTTCGGCGCGGTGGCCCTCACGGCGACACGGCTGGCCCCGGACCCGGACCGGCCGTGGGGTCCCCCGGCCACGCCCCGCGCCCGGGCCCTCGCCGGCGCCGTACGGGTGGCCGCGCTGCCGGCCTTCGCCGGCGCGGCGGTGCTCGACGCGCTGCGCACGGTGGCGGCGCGGCGTACGGACGGCGGGAACGCCTACCGGATGCTGGCCCGCAAGGACGTCCGATGACGGCCGCGGCCCGCACGGGCAGCACAGGCACAGGCACGGGCACGGGCACGGGCACGGGCACGGGCACGGGCGCAGCGGAACTCGGCGACCCCGCCGGAGGCGGCGGCCTGGCGCGGCGGGCCACCGCCGATCCGCTCTTCCGGCTCGTCGCCTACGCCCTGGAGGCCGCGCACGGGCGGCCCCCGGCGGCCGTGTGGAGCGCCCCGTACGCCTTCCACCTGGGCTCCCCCGGGCTGGTCGCGGCGGCGGGCTGGCCCACGGCCGCCGCCGCGGCCCCGCGCACCGACGGGCTGGTGCGGCTCAGTTCCCTCGCCCATCCCGCGGACAGCTGCGATCTGCCGCTGACCCTGACCGGGCCGCCGCCCGACGCCCCCGACTGGGCCGTGCGGCCGTACGCCGTGCTGCGGGCGCTGGCCCGGGCCGGTTACGGCCGGGGCGGGACCGACCTGCACGTACAGGGCTCGCTCACGGGGGCAGCCGGGCTGGCCACGGCGGAGCCCGCCGAGTGCGCGGTGGCGCTGGCGGTGGCCGACGTACACACGGGGGCGGGCGAGCGGCGGCCGGACCGCGCGCGGCCCGACCGCGCCGAGCCCGATCGTGCGCAGTTGGCCCGGCTGCTGGCCGACGCGCTGCCGGACGGGGACGACGGGCTGCGCCGGGCGGTGTTCTTCGCCCGGCCCGGGCGGGCCCTGCTGCTGGGTGCGGAGCCCCGGCGGCGCCGGCGGTACGTCGCCTTCGACCCGGCCTCCTCGGGAGCGCGGCTGGTGCTGGTGGCCGTGCGCGGCGAGGCCGCGGACCGGCCCGGGCAGCTGAAGCGCGCCCTGGCCCGGGCCCAGCGGGCCGGGGCGCAGTGCGCGTGGCCGCCCGGGCCGGAAGCGGGGCGCAGTGCGCTGGTGCTGCTGCCCGAGGCACGACTGACGGCGGTGCGGGCCGCGGTCGCGGAGGACTTCCGCGACCGGGGGCGGCCCGTACCGCGCTTCCTGAACATCGCCGTGGCCGGTGCGGCGCGGCGCGAGGAATGACACCGGGCCGCAGGACCCACAACAAGGAGGAATCACCCATGTCCACCCCCTCACCCAGGGCCGGGCTCAGACGCCGGGCCCGCTGGTCGGCGCTCGTGGCCGGACTCGGCACGATCGGCCTGCTGGGCGCCTTCACCGTGGCCAACTCGCAGGCGGCGGAGGGAACCACCGCCGCCGGGACGGCCCAGGCCGCCGCGGCGACCGCGGCCGCGCTGCCGGCGTACGACCACGTGGTGGTCGTCGTGTACGAGAACAAGCAGTACGGGGAGATCATCGGCAGCGCGAACGCCCCGTACATCAACCAGCTGGCGAACGGCGGCGCGAGCCTGACCGGCATGAAGGCGCTGACCCACCCCAGCCAGCCGAACTACTTCAACCTCTTCTCCGGCGCCACGCAGGGCATCACGGGCGACGGCTGCTACACGCCGCAGTCGATGACGGCGCCGAACCTCGGCCAGGAGCTGATCGCGGCCGGCAAGACCTTCGCGACGTACAACGAGGACCTGCCGAGCGAGGGGTCCACAGCCTGCACGAACGGGCAGTACGCGCAGAAGCACAACCCGTGGTTCGCCTTCAAGAACGTGCCGCTGAACACCGGGAAGACCTGGACGCAGTTCCCGCAGAACAACTTCGGGGCGCTGCCGGACCTCTCCTTCATCGTCCCCAACCAGTGCAACGACATGCACTCGTGCTCGGTCGGCACGGGGGACACCTGGACGAAGAACAACATCGATGCCTACGCGCAATGGGCGAAGGCCAACAACAGTCTGCTGGTCCTCACTTGGGACGAGGACAACTACCTGGGCTCGAACCAGATCGCCACCGTCTTCTACGGCGCCAAGGTCAAGACGGGCACGTACACGACGGCCTTCAACCACCACCACCTGCTGCGGACCTTCGAGGACCTCTTCGGTACGGCGACGCACGCGGGCAACGCGGCCAACGTCCAGCCGATCAGCGAGGTGTTCGACGCCTCGACGGACCCCACACCCACACCGACCCCCACGCCCACGCCCACTCCGACCCCTACTCCGACCCCGACGCCCACTCCGACCCCCACCCCGACCACCGGTGACCTGAAGCTGGCCAACCCCGGCCCGCAGACCTGCAAGTTCAACCAGTCCTGCACGATCCAGCTCACCGCCACCGGCGGCAAGCCTCCGTACCGGTACGCGGCCACCGGCCTGCCCTGGGGCCTGACGGTCGACGCCGGATCCGGACGCATCTCCGGCAAGCCCTGGGGCAGCGGCACGCTCCAGATCACCGCGACCGCCACCGACTCCACGGGCGCGACCGTGACCGCCGCGTTCCCGCTCACCGTCAACTGGTTCTGAGGGAGGCATCCGTGTACCTGTCGACCAGCCGCGCCGCGGACATCGCCGGGGAAACCCCGGCTCCGAAAGGCCCGCTGCGGGCCGTCCCCGGCACGGTGTTCGCGCTCGGACTGGTCAGCCTGGTCACGGACGTCTCCGCGGAGATGGTCACCGCCGTCCTGCCGCTGTACCTGATGGCCGGACTCGGTATGTCCCCGCTCGCGTTCGGCGCCCTGGACGGTCTTCACCAGGGCGCCACCGCGCTGCTGCGGCTCGCGGGCGGCCGGATCGCGGACCGCACCCGTCGCCGCAAGCTCGTCGCGGGCGCCGGCTACGCGCTGTCCGCCGTGTGCAAGGCGGCGCTGCTCGCCGCGACCACCCCCTGGTCGGTGGCGGCGGTGCTCGCCGCCGACCGGACCGGCAAGGGGCTGCGCACCGCCCCGCGCGACGCGCTGATCTCGCTGTCCTGTCCCCCGGAGGAGCAGGGCCGCGCCTTCGGGGTGCACCGCGCGCTGGACACGGCGGGCGCGCTGCTGGGGCCGCTGGCCGCGTTCGGGGTGCTGTGGGTGGCGGTGGACGGGTACGAGGCCGTGTTCACGGTGAGCTGCTGCATCGCCGTACTGGGGGTGGTGCTGCTCGCGCTCTTCGTACGGGAGGCACCCGCGCCCGCGCCGTCCGCCGCCGCCACCCGGGCTCCGCTGCCCCCCGTCGCCACGCTCCTGAGGCTCCCCGGCCTGCGCCGGCTGTGCCTGACCGCCGCCGTGCTCGGCCTGTTCACCGTCGGCGACGCCTTCCTCTATCTGCTGCTCCAGCGTCGGCTCGCACTGTCCGCCGGGTACTTCCCGCTGCTGCCCGTGGGCACGGCGGCCGTGTTCCTGCTGGCCGCGCTGCCCGTCGGCCGGCTCGCCGACCGGCTGGGCCGCCACCGGGTCTTCCTCGGCGGGCACGTGCTGCTGCTCGCCGGCTGCCTGCTGCTCCTGGCCCCGGTGCCGGCCGGGGCGGTGCTGGTCATCGGCGTGCTCACGCTGCTCGGCCTGTTCTACGCGGCCACCGACGGGGTGCTGATGGCCGCCGCCGGACCGCTGCTCCCGGCCGAGCTGCGCACCACCGGGCTCGCGGTGCTGCAGACGGCGCAGGCGCTGGCCCGGTTCGGGGGTTCCCTGCTCTTCGGGGCGGCCTGGACCCTGTGGGGACCGGGCCCGGCGCTGGGCCTGGCGGCGGGCGGGCTGCTGCTGTCCTTGGTGGCGGTCGCCGTGTTCGGCGGGCCGCGGGCGAGGGGGACGTCGTAGGGTCGGGGCATGCCGGAAACACAGCGGACTCTCGAAGGCAGGGTGGCCCTCGTGGCCGGGGCGACGCGCGGCGCGGGCCGGGGCATCGCGGTCCAGTTGGGCGCGCAGGGCGCGACCGTGTACGTGTCGGGGCGCAGTACCCGGGGCAGGCGCTCGGAGTACGACCGGCCCGAGACGATCGAGGAGACGGCCGAGCTGGTCACCGCGGCGGGCGGTCGGGGGATCGCCGTGGTCGCCGACCATCTGGTGCCGGGTGAGGTGGAGTCGCTGGTCCGGCGGATCGATACCGAGCAGGGGCGCCTGGACGTCCTGGTGAACGACGTCTGGGGCGGGGAGCTGCTCTTCGAGTGGGACAGCACGGTCTGGGAGCACGACCTGGACAAGGGCCTGCGGCTGATGCGGCTGGCCGTGGAGACCCACGCCATCACCAGCCATTTCGCCGCGCCTCTGCTGCTGCGCGAGCCGGGCGGGCTGGTGGTGGAGATGACGGACGGCACCGCCGAGTACAACGCGAGCCGCTACCGGGTGTCGTTCTTCTACGACATCGCCAAGTCCTCCGTGCTGCGGATGGCGTTCGCGCTGGGGCACGAGCTGGGGCCGCGCGGGGCCACGGCGGTGGCGCTGACCCCGGGCTGGCTGCGCTCGGAGATGATGCTGGACAACTTCGGCGTGACGGAGGCGAACTGGCGGGACGCCCTGGCCAAGGTCCCGCACTTCGGCATCTCGGAGACCCCGTCGTACGTGGGCCGGGCGGTCGCGGCGCTCGCCGCGGACCCGGAGGTGGCGCGCTGGAACGGCCAGTCCCTGTCCAGCGGGCAGCTCGCGCGGGTCTACGGCTTCACGGACCTCGACGGCAGCCGCCCGGACGCCTGGCGCTACATGGTCGAGGTCCAGGACCCGGGCCTCCCGGCGGACGCCTCCGGCTACCGCTGAGCCTCCGGCGGCTTGGAGGTCCGGCTCAGCCGCGGCTGAAGTCGCCCTCGGGCAGGCGTAGTTCGCGGTCCTCCCCGAGCGGGGCGAAGAACCGCTCCACGTCCGCGCCGGTGACCTCGGCCAGGGTGGGCGGGTCCCAGCGCGGGGAGCGGTCCTTGTCGATGACCTGGGCCCGGATGCCCTCCACGAGGTCGGGCGAGCTCAGCGCGTTGCAGGAGACCCGGAACTCCTGGGCCAGCGCCCGTTCCAGCGTGCCGAGGTCCGCGGCCCGGCGGACGGCGGCGAGGGTGACCTTGAGGGCGGTCGGGGACTTGGCCAGGATGGTCTCGGCGGCCTCCTTGGCCGCCGGCTCGCCCTGGTCGAGCAGCCGGTCCACGATCTGCTCGACGGTGTCCGCCGCGTAGCAGTGGTCGATCCAGGGCCGCCGGTCGGCGAGTTGACCGGGCTCGGGCGTGGCGGCGTACCGCGGCACCACCTCGTGGGCGGGGGCCGCGCCGAGTTCGGCGGTGAGCTCCGGGAGCCGGTGGGCCGGGACGAAGTGGTCGGCGAGCCCGCACAGCAGCGCGTCGGCGGCGCCGACCGCGGCGCCGGTGAGGGCGAGGTGGGTGCCGAGCAGGCCGGGCGCGCGGGCGAGCAGCCAGGTCCCGCCGACGTCGGGGACGAAGCCGATGCCGGTCTCGGGCATGGCGACGCGGGAGCGCTCGGTGACGATGCGGACGCCGCCGTGGGCCGAGATCCCGACGCCGCCGCCCATGACGATGCCGTCCATGAGGGCGACGTACGGCTTGGGGTAGCGGGCGATGCGGGCGTTGAGCCGGTACTCGTCGCGCCAGAAGCCGGCGGAGGCGGTGTTCCCCGCCTTGGCGTCGTCGTGGATGGCCCGGATGTCCCCGCCCGCGCACAGGCCGCGCTCGCCGGCCCCCCGGATCAGGACCTGGTGGACGGCGGGGTCTCCGGCCCAGGCGGCGAGGGCCTCGTCGATCCGCAGCACCATGGGGTGGGTGAGCGCGTTGAGGGCCTTGGGGCGGTTGAGGGTGACCACCCCGGTCCGGCCCTCGATGTGGAGCAGGACGGTGTTCGCGGCGGTGTCGTCTTCGGCATTCACAGCGATCAGTATGGCCGCGGCGTAGGCTCAGCCGGTATGCGGAAGATCATTCTCATGATGGGGGTGTCCCTTGACGGATACATCGAAGGTCCCGAACGCGAGATCGACTGGCACGTCGTGGACGACGAGCTGCACCAGTACTTCAACGACGAACTCCGCACGATGGGCGCCTTCCTGAGCGGCCGCGTCACGCACGAGCTGATGGCCGACTTCTGGCCGACGGCCGACGCCGACCCCGCGAACGCCGGGCCCATGGCCGAGTTCGCCGGCATCTGGCGGGACATGCCGAAGTACGTCTACTCGCGCACCCTGAAGCAGGCCGACTGGAACACCACGATCGTCCGGGACGTCGTTCCGGCGGAGGTCGCCGCTCTCAAGGCGGAACCCGGCGGCGACATGGCCCTGAGCGGCGCGGACCTCGCCGCCGCCTTCCTGCGCCAGGACCTGGTGGACGCGTACCACATCTGTGTGCACCCGGTGCGGATCGGCCGCGGCAAGCCCCTGTTCCCGCCCGTCGACAGCGGCCGGGTGCCGCTGCGCCTCGAAAGCACGCGCACCTTCGGCAACGGGGTCGTACTCCTGCGCTACGGCCGCCCGTAGGCTCCGGGCGTCTGCCCGAAGGCCCTGCGGAAGACGTCGATGAACGCGCTCGCGGACGACCACCCGCAGCGGTGCGCGACGGCGGTCACCGGGGTGCCCTCGGCCAGCAGGCGCAGCGCCCGGTGCAGCCGCAGCTGGGTGCGCCACTGCGGGAAGGTCATGCCCAGCTCGGCGCGGAACAGCCTGCTCAGCGTCCGCTCGCCGGCCCCGGCCCCCGAGGCCGTGGCGAGCGCCGCCAGCCCCCTCGGGTCGGCGGGATCCTCGTGCAGCAGCGCGCACACCGCGGCGAGCCGCGGGTCGGCGGGGGCGGGCAGGTGCAGGGGCTGCAACGGCGAGGCCCGCAGCTGGTCGAGGAGCACCGCGAGCAGCCTGCGCCGTTCGGGACTGTCCTCCTCGGGGGCCCGGGTGTAGGCGAGGATCAGCTCGCGCAGCAGCGGGCCGACGGCGATGACGGCCGGGGCGTCCAGGGCCAGCGGGTTGAGGCGGGTCGGCAGGCCCACGGAGTGCAGGTCGGCACGGCCGAACCCGCGGTGCGCGTGCACCGTCCCGGCCGGGATCCACAGGGCCCGGGTCGCGGGGGCCACCCAGGTCCCGGCGTCGGTGGTGATGGACAGCACCCCGGAGCCGGCGTAGGCGATCTGGTGGTCGTCGTGGTGGTGCGGGTCGATCCCGACGTCGGTGTCGAGCTCGCGGATGCTGGTCGCGGCTCGCGGGGTGTGGCGGATGCCCGCGCGGTCCCGGTGGGCGGCGCGGTCCTGTTGGCCCTGTTGGCCTGGCCGGCCCTGTGTGCCCTGCTGGCCCTGCTGGCGGATTTTCTGCATCACCCGGCAATTTATCGGAAGCGGCACGCTCCCGGCGAGGGCGATCCTCGATCGGTGAAACCAGAGATGCGAACAACCCCGCTGCGGCGCCGCACCGCCGCCTTCTCGGCCGGCCACTCCTGTGTGGACGTCTACCAGGGCGCCGTCGCCGCGCTCGTGCCCTTCCTCGTGGCGGAGCGTGCGTACGGGTACGCCGCCGCCTCCGGCATCGTGCTCGCCGCCTCCTTGCTCTCCTCCGTGGTCCAGCCGCTCTTCGGAATCCTGACCGACCGTCGACCGATGCCGTGGCTGATACCGCTGGCCACAGCCGCCGCCGGGACCGGCATCGCGCTGGTCGGGCTGGACGCCGGCTACGCGGCGACGGTGGCCGCCGTGGCCCTCTCCGGGCTGGGCGTCGCCGCCTACCACCCGGCGGCCGCCCGGCTGGTCCGCGCCACGGTGGGCGGGGCCGGGCACACGGCGATGAGCTGGTTCGCGCTCGGCGGCAACATCGGCTTCGCCTGCGCGCCGCTGCTGGTCGCCGCCGCCCTGGCGGTGCCCGGTCCGGCCGGCTGGTGGCTGCTGGCCCTCCCCGCCGCGCTCGGCGTGCTCCTGAGCCGGCCGCCCGCCCGGACCGGAGCGGCCGCCTCCCCCGCCGACCGGCCGGCCGCGGCCCCCGTGGCCGCCCCGGAGGAGAACCGGCCGGCCTTCCTGCGGCTGTCCCTGGTCGTGATCGTCCGGTCCGTCGTCTTCACCGGCCTCAGCACCTTCGTCGCCCTGTACGTACGCGAGCGCGGCGGCGGTGAAACCGCGGGAGCCGTGGCCCTGTTCGCCCTCTTCGCGGGCAGCGCCGGCGGCACCCTGCTCGGCGGCCGGCTGGCCGGGCGGTGGGGCCGGGTGACCACCGTCCGGCGGGCCTATGCCGCCGCCGTGCCCGCCGTGGCCGGGATCCTCTTTCTGCCACTGCCGCTGGTGTACGTCTGCGCGGCGCTCGCCGCCGTCGCGCTGTACGTGCCCTTCTCCCTCCAGGTCACCCTCGGCCAGGACTACCTCCCGACGCGCATGGGCACGGCCAGCGGGGTCACCCTCGGCCTGACCGTCAGCGTCGGCGGCCTCGCGAGCCCGCTCATCGGCGCCGCCGCGGACGCCGCCTCGCTGCACACCGCCCTGCTGCCGCTGGCCGCCCTGCCCGTCCTCGCGTGGGCGCTGGCCCGACGTCTGCCGGAACCGGCGGACCCCTCTGCGGAACCCGCACCACGGACCGTGGCCACGACGAAACCGGCCGCCTGAGCCCCGCCCGGGCGTGTGACCCCTTGACCCGGACCTCGTGGCTCAGTCGCGGGGGCGGGCCCGGTGGGCCTGCCAGGCGGCGAGGGCCTCGGTGCGGGCGCCGCCGGGGTGCCGGGCGTGCCAGGCGCGCAGGAACCGGTTGAAGTCGAACTGGGCACCCACCTCCTGGGGTTCGGCTGCCTGCGTGCGGGTGTCGTGCCAGTGGGCGACGGCCTCGGCGAGGGTGTGGCCCGCATGCTGGGCGACGTACTCCCGCATGAAGGCGTCGAAGTGGAACCCGGGGCCGATCTCCCGTACGAAGAACTCCCGCAGCACCTGGCTGCACCGCTGTCCCTGTGGGATCACGGTCGCGCCGTCGACCGGGGCGGCGAGCTGTCGCCCGGCGCGGCGGGCCGCGGGGGCGGGCGGGGCGGCGGGGGCGGGGAGACCGTCGAGCGCGGCGGCGAGCCGGGCCGTGACGGCGGCCTTGCCACCTCCGGCCGACAGGCCCATCTCCCGCGCCAGCGCGCTCAGCTCGGCCAGCGTCCAGTACCAGCGCGCCAGCTCCGCCCCGGTCAGTGCCGGGGTCAGGGCGGGCCGGGACTCCCCCGTATTCGTACTCACGTTCCCATTGTATGGCGTTGCAGGCTTGACCAAATGTCCCATAACGTCGGGAAGATGACCGCCGACCCGAACCGCCTCACCCTCGGCCAGGACACCGCCCTGGTCCTCATCGACCTCCAGACGGGCATCCTGGCCCTGCCCACCGCCAAGCCCGCCCCCGACATCCTCGAGAAGGGCATCGAGCTCGCGGCGGCGTTCCGCGCCCACCGGCTGCCCGTGGTCCTGGTCAAGGTGGCCTGGTCGCCCGACGGCGGCGACCTGCCCACCGCCAACGTGGACCGCCCGGGTCCGGCCGCCGCCCCGCCCGCCGCGTTCTCCGAGATCCCCGCCGAACTCGCCGCCCTCGCCGACGTGGTCGTCACCAAGCGCCACTGGGGCGCCTTCACCGGCACCGAGCTCGACCTCCAGCTGCGCCGCCGCGGCATCCACCGCATCGTGCTGGCCGGCATCTCCACCAGCGTCGGCGTCGAATCCACCGCCCGCACGGCGTGGGAGCTCAGCTACGACCTGGTCTTCGCGGAGGACGCCACCGCTGACATCGACGCCGATTCCCACGCCCACAGCTTCGGCAAGATCTTCCCGCGCATCGGCAAGGTCAGCACCACCGCAGAGGTCATCTCGGCCCTGGATTCCTGACCCGCGGCCGCGACGGCGACCGGCCACGCAACAAGCACACCCTCCCATTTCTAGGTCAGATGACCTAGAGTCTGCGTCATGACTGATGCCCTACGGCACGACCCGTCCGCCCCCGTCCTGATCACCGGCGGATACGGAACCGTCGGCGCCGAGATCGCCCGCATGGTCGCGCTCGCCACCCCGACCCTGTTGACCGGCCGTTCGCCCGAGCGCGGCCGCGCCCTCGCTGCCGAACTCGGAGCCGAGGTCCGCGCCTGGGACCTCGGTGCGCCCGCACCCTTCCGGGCCGACGTGCGGGCCGTGATCAACTCGGTGAACGACCCCGAGGACCGCGTACTGCGCGCCGCCGTCGCGGGCGGTGTCCCCTACGTCGACATCACCCGGTGGACGGCCCGGCTCCAGCGCGCGGTCACCGTGGCCGCGCTGCTCCGGCCCACCGCCCCCGTGCTGCTGTCCTCGGCCTGGATGGGCGGGGTCAGCAGCCTGGTCGCCGCGTCGCTCGCCGCCGAACTGGGCGGCGCCGAACAGGTCGAGATCGCCGTGCGGTGGGACATGGCCGACCGGTCGGGCGCGGACTCCGTGGAGTTCATGGACCGGCTCGGCGTTGAATTCGAGGTGGTCGACGACGGCCGGCGCCGGTTCGCCTCCCCCCTCACGGACGCCCGTACGGTGCTCATCGGCGACACACCCGTGCGGGTCGCCCGCATCGACACCCCCGAGCAGTTCACCCTCCCGCTGACCCTGGGCACCTCCACCGCGGTCACCCGGATCGGCTTCAGCTCCCCGTCCGCCACCCGCGCGCTGCTGGCTCTGCGGGGCACGGGCTTCTTCCGCTGGGCCGGCGGCGAGCGCTGGGCTCCGGCCCGCCGCGCCCTGCTCCACTCCCCCGGAGACGGCGGTACGGCCCGGCTGCGCATCGACGTCTCCCACCAGGGCAGCGGCCGCACCGCGACCGTCACCGACCGGCGCGGGCAGAGCCATCTGACCGCGGTCGGGGCGCTCCTGGGGCTCCACCGGGTCCTGGGCACCGACGGGGCCCCGGCCCCCGAGGGCGTGGTCTTCCCCGAACAGCATCCGGATCCGGTCCGCGCGGCCGGCCTGCTCGCGGCACACGGTGTCCAGGTCGAGCTCGGCCCGGCGGCGCGGAGCGAGGCCGCCGCATGAGCGCGGGGGCGCCGGGCGGGCCGACCCCGAAGGGCCACCAGCGACGTACGGCCCTGCTGGACGCCGCGGAACGGATCCTGAGCTCCTCGGGCGGCGCCGAGCTCACGATGCGCGCGGTCGCCGACGCGGCGGGCGTCCGGCTCGGCCACCTCCAGTACTACTTCCCGGCCCGCTCCGACCTGCTGGCGGCGCTGCTCGACCGCGTCCTCGCCGCCTCCCTGGCGCGCGTGGCCGGACTCGCGGACGCGGGCGATGCCCGTACGGATTCGGATACGGATTCGGATACGGATGCGGATGCGGACCCGGGTGCCGCGGCCGTCCTGGACACCGTGCTCCGCGACCACGAAAACCTGCCCCTGGTACGGCTGTTCACCGAGGTCTGGTCCATGGCCGCGCACGACGAGGACGCCGCCGAGGCGGTCCGCGCGTTCTACGTCGCCTACGCCGGGCACGTGGCCGAGTTCATCCGCGGCCACTCACCCGGCCTGACCCCCGCCGCCGCGCGCTCCCGTGCCGAGGTCTTCGTGATGCTCATGGAGGGGTCGGCGCTGTTCCGCTCCGGCATCACGGGCCGGCCCACGGCGACGACCGACACCCTCCTGCGCGGCGTCCTGCTCGGCCTCCTCGAAGGGCGCGGTGAACCGTAGATCAGCTCTCCATCGGCCGAGGCGTTCCCGGAGCCGGGAGAACTCACCCGTAACCGATCGGATCCTGGCGGGTTAACAAACGGTCGATATGAGGGAGTTCGGATGGCGCAGCAGCACGTGAGGCCCCTCCGGCTGCGCCTCCGGTACCGGTTCGACAACCTGGTGGCAGGGGGAACCACCGCGCTCATCGGCTGGTTCGCCCTGGCCTGCCTGGCCGTCGTGGTCCCGGCGAGCACGGTGCTCGTCTGGGCCGACCGGTCCGCCCCGACGACCCTCTCGGGCCGGCTCACCGCGGTGTGGGTGAGTGTCGGGCAGACGCTCAAGATCGGGGGCGCGGTCGGCTCTCCCCTCTACGTGCTGGCCTCGGTGGCGCTCGCCCTGGTCGCCCTGCTGTTCGTGTCGACGCTGGTCAGTCTGATCACCACCGGCATCAACCGGCGCATCATGCTGCTGCGCCGCGGCCACTCCACCGTCCTGGAGGCCGGGCACACGGTCGTGCTGGGATGGTCCGACCAGATCTTCCCGGTGGTCGGGGAGCTGGTGGCGGCCAACGCCAACCAGCGCCGGTCGGCCATCGCCATCCTGGCTCCGATGGACAAGGTCGAGATGGAGGACGAGATCTCCACGGGTGTCACGGACACCGGCCCGATGAGGATCATCTGCCGCAACGGGCCGACCACCGACCCCGCGGTGCTGGCCAGGGTGAGTCCGCAGACCGCGAAGGCCGTGCTCGTCCTGCCTCCGGACGGGGAGGGGGGCGACGCCCACGTGGTGAAGACGCTGCTCGCCCTCGACGCGGCCGCCGCCCCCGAGGCCGGTGACGCCGTGGTGGTCGCGGCCGTCCGGGACACCCGCAACCACCTCACCGCCAAGCTGGCCGCCGGGTCCGGCGGGCACGTCCTGTGCGTGGACGACATCATCGCCCGGCTCCTCGTCCAGACCGCCCGCCAGCCCGGACTCTCCCTCGTCTACCAGGAGTTGCTGAACTTCGAGGGCGACGAGTTCTACACCGCCGCGGCCCGGGACCTCGCGGGACGCACCTTCGGCGAGGCCCTGCTGTCGTTCACCACCTCCTCGGTGGTCGGCCTGCTGCGCGCCGACGGCGCCGTCGCGCTCAACCCGGACTCCGGTACGACGATCGGCCCGAGCGACCTGATCATCCTCATCTCGCAGGACGACGACACGGCCGTTCGGGCGGACGCGGCCTCCTGCGTCGAGGAGGAGGCGATCGTCACCGCCCTCCCCAGGACCCCGCGCGCCGAACGCCTGCTCCTCCTCGGCTGGAACCGCCGCGCTCCACTGATCCTGGAGCAGCTCGACGAGTACGTGGGCCACGGAACCACCCTGGACGTCGTCGCTCTCGGCGACGATGCGGGGCTGTACGGCGCCCGCGGCCTCGCGATGGCGCGGACCCGGCTCGAAGTGACCTTCCACAGCGGGGACATCACCGATCCCGGGATGCTGGCCAAGCTGGACGTGCCGTCGTACGACAGCGTGATCGTCATCGGCGAGACGGGCCGCGAGCCCACGGCCGCCCTCGCTCCGGCGCGGGAAGCGGAGGCGGAGACCGGAGCCGGGACGGACGACAGAACGCTGGTCACGCTGCTGCATCTGCGGGCCATCGGGGAGGCCGCACACCGGGAACTCGCGCTGACCACCGAGATGGCCGACGACGGCAACCGGCTGCTCGCCCCCACCCGGGAGGGCGCCGACTTCATCGTCAGCGGCCGGCTGATCAGTCTCCTCATGACCCAGATCTCGGAGAGCCGCTATCTGGCCGATGTGTTCGAGGAGTTGTTCAGGGCGGAGGGGAACGAGCTCTACCTGAAGCCGGTGACGGACTACGTCCGGGCCGATCGCGAGGTCACCTTCGCCACCCTCGTCGAGTCCGCGCGCCGCCGCCGGGAATGCGCGGTCGGATACCGGCTGCGCTCGCAGGCCGCCACGGGCCCCGCCTACGGCGTACGGATCAACCCCGACAAGCGGCAGCGGGTCCGCTTCACCGACCAGGACTGGCTGATCGTGCTCGCCGAGAGCTGAGCCGCGCCGGCCGTTCCCCGCGGGTCCCGGCCGGCGCGGCCCTGCGCCGCTCACGGCGCCGAGTGGACCTCCAGGGCGGTCCGTACCGCGGATTCCAGGGCGCCTTCGATCCACGCCGGCTTGATGGAGGTGTGGCACCCGGCGAAGTGCAGGTTGCCTTCGGCCTTGCGGACGTGGGGGAAGAGCTCGGTGTGCTGGCCGGGCAGCAGTACGGAGGCCTCGCCGTAGGCGTACGGGTCGCGCATCCAGGACTGGGTGCGCCCCACGCCGGTGTAGAACACCTCGATCCGCTGCCCGAACACCGCCTGGACCCCGGCGAGCGCGCGCGGGTAGCGCTCCGCGTCGTCCAGGGAGTCCCACTTCAGGGCGTCGTCCGACCAGCTGTAGGAGGCGAGGACCACCCCACCGCTGCTGCCCTCGACGGGGTAGGAGGGCTGGAACATGAAGCGGTTCGGGTTGTCGGTCGCCGAGCCGCCGCCGATGACTCCGGCCGCCTCGGGCTGGTCACGGGTGACGGGTCGGCAGGCGGCGTAGTGGGCGCGCTGGGCCGCGGAGATGTGGCCCTTGGGCACGGAGGGGTGGGCGCCCAGCAGGCTCCCGTCCTCCGGGGTCCGCGCGGTCTGGTAGCTGCGGTGCAGGCCGGGCTTCACCGCCTCCAGTTCGCGCTTCCAGTCGGCCTCGTCGAACTCCCACCAGCGGCGGCTGAACTCCAGCAGCACCTTGGTGGCGGCGTCGTAGTGCAGTTCGGTGATGGCGCGCCGCTTGCCGTACGAGAGCGCGGGCGCGACCGGGATGTGGCGCAGCCCGGAGAAGGGGACGGTGATGATCGCGGTGTCGGCGGTGAAGGTCTCCCGCTCCACGGGGCCGTTACGGCCCTCGGAGACGGTCTCGACGGTGACCTTGCCCTCTCCGTGCGTGATGCGGGTGGCGCGGCGGTCGAGCCGTACGAGGTCGTCGACGCGGGCGTAGAGCGCGTCGGCCAACGTGGCCGTGCCGCCGGGCAGTTCGAAGAAGGCGGTGTCGGGGCTGATCAGCGAGGCCCCGATGAAGCTGTGAACGAAGGCGAGGTGCAGCCGGGAGGTGAGGTTCTCGACGGTGCCGATCAGGTCGATCGTGCGCTCGTCGAGCTTCGCCTCCTCGGTGAGGTAGCGGAACATCGACATGTGGCCGTAGCGCTGGATGACGCGGGCCCAGCCCTCGACGAGCTCCTTGTCCTTCTTGCCCTCGATCTCTTTCCGCACGGGAGCGAAGGCATTGCGCACGATCTGGGAGGCGGGCAGGGATTCGTACGCGGCGGGGACCCCGAAGGAGCGGTTGAGGGCCTGCGGGTTGCTCGCGTAGTCGGCGCGGCGGACGCGGACGCCGTTGACGTAGATCCACGTGCGGTACGCGGGGCGGCCGGCCCCGTCGACGTCGACGAGGTGGAAGCGCCTGCGCTTGAGGCCGAGACCGTCGATCAGGCCGGTGACCAGCGGGTGGCTGTCGGGGATGCGCATGGCGCCGGCCTCGGCGTACTGCTTCGGGTCGGCGAAGGGGGCGGTGGACCTCTCGTGGCCACCGGTGCGGAAGGTCTTGATCCGGCCGCCCACCCGGTTCGCGTTCGCCTCGATGACCGTGACCTTGTGCCCGGCCTCGCGCAGCAGGTGGGCGGCGGTGAGCCCGGCGGGCCCGGCGCCGACGACCAGTACCTTCTTGCCGGGGCGGCGGGAGCGGGGCAGACCGTTCTTCAGGAGGACGTCCGCGTAGCGCGGCACCAGAGGCTGGTCGTCGTCGTCCCGCACGAGGATGGCCCGGGCGATGGTGAGGCAGGTCTCCCAGTCGGCGCTCGTGGCGCCGGACGGGGCCTTCACGGCCCCGGCGGACGCGGCGGCGACGGTGAGCGCACCGGCTCCCGCCACCGCGGCGGCGCCCGCGCCGGCGATGACGGTACGGCGGGACGGCCGGCGGGCGGGCGCAGGCGTCGGCCCGCCCGAGGGGCCCGGAACTGCGTCGGGCATCGGGTCGGGCATCGGGTCAGAGTCGATGATCATGAGTCAACTCTCGCTGCCCACAAGTGCCTTCAACGCCGAAAGGTGCCTGGGCGCAGAACAATCACCCGGACGTGCGGCACGGTCCACCCGGCGCTGACGAACTGGGATTCGGCCGGTCAGTGGATGCGGCGCACCCGCTGACTGGTGAGTTCGTACCGGGCTCCGACGACGGCCAGTTCCCCGGCCCTGACCTTGGCCGCCAGCTCGGCCTCCGCGGCCAGCCGCGACCGCACGCGCCGCACGTTCGCGGTGATCGCCGCGTCGACGCGGGCGGCGCCCCGGAGCGTACGGTCGATCGCGGGCCGGATCTGATCGACCAGGTACTGCATGTGCCCCGGCAGCGGCGCTCCGCCCTCCGCGGCCCGTACCGCCGCGGCGACGGCCCCGCACGACTGGTGTCCCAGGACGACGACCAGCGGGATGCCCAGCTCCAGGACGCCGTAGGTGATGCTCCCGAGCACCGCCTCGTCCAGGACCTCGCCCGCCGACCGTACGGTCAGCAGGTCGCCGAGGCCCTGGTCGAAGATCAGCTCCGGAGGAACGCGGGAGTCGACGCAGCCGAGGACGGCGGCGAACGGATGCTGGCCGCGGACCAGCGTCTGGCGCACCGTGCGGGTCTCGTCGGGATGTCGCTCGTGGAGGGTCCGCCACCGCACGTTCCCCGCCACCAGCTCCCGCAGCGCGGACTCGGGCGTGCCGGGCCGCGCCCCGTTCGCTCCCCCGGCACGGGAGCCGGGCCGGGTCGCGGGGGGACCCGCCACCAGCCCGGCCCCCACGGCGACCGCACCCGTCAGGGCCACCCGGACCAGCCGGCGCCGGCCCGGAACCCCGTGATCTTCGGCGTGAACCGTCATGTCACGACAAACTAGGCACATCCCGTGTCAGGAAGTGGAAGCCGGGCCGCGGGTGCATCAGGAAGTCGTGGTGCGAGATGTTCCACGCGTAGGCGCCCGCGAGCCCGAAGGCCACGCGGTCCCCGGCCCGCAGACCGGGCGCGGGCACGTTGCGGGCCAGCAGGTCCTTCGGGGTGCAGAGCTGGCCGGTGAGGGTGACCCGCTCCGTACCGGCGGCGGGCCTGGGCCAGGGGTGCGGCCACTCGTCCACGGGAACGACGCTGCAGGGCTGGTCGTGGCCCTTGGTCGCAGGGGTGCGCATGTGGTGGGTGCCGCCGCGGACCACGGCGAACTCCTCGCCGTGGCTGTGCTTCACGTCCAGCACCTCCGTGGCGTACCAGCCGCAGTACGCGGTCACCGCGCGCCCCGGCTCGATCCGCAGGGTGAGCTCCGGATGCGCGTCCGCGAGCCGGCCGAGGCCCGCCCCGTACGCCGCCCAGTCGAAGCGGTGCTCCGGGGCCGCGTAGTCGACGCTCATGCCGCCGCCCACGTTGACTTCGGCGATCCGGATCCGGTGCCGCGCGGCGAGGTCGGCCGCCCAGCCCACGACGGACCCGGCGACCGCGAGCTGTTCGGGGGCGTCGAGGCCGCTGGCCAGGTGGGCGTGCACGCCCAGCAGCTCCAGCTGCGGGTAGGTGCCGTCGGTGAGCAGGCGGACGGCCGTGTCCGCCTCATCCGGGTCGAACCCGAAGGGGGTCGGCCGGCCTCCCATGGTCAGCGAGCTGCCTTCCAGGGAGGCGGCGGCGAGCGGGAGGTTGAAGCGGAGCAGGACCCCGGGGCGGTACGGGCGGCCCGATGCGCCGGATGCGCCCGATGCCCCCGGTGCGCCGGGGACGGTGCGGGCGGCGAGAGCGGCCAGCATGCGGAGCTCGTGCAGGCTCTCGACGTGGAAGCGCTCCACGCCCAGTTCGAGGGCGGTCGTGAGCTCGGCCGGGGTCTTGCCCGGGCCGCTGAGGGCCAGCGGGCGGCCCGGCATCGCCTTGGCCACATGGGCGAGTTCGCCGCCGGAGGAGACCTCGTAGCCGTCGACGTACGGGCCGAGGGCGGCCAGGATCTCCGCCTCCGGGTTGGCCTTGGCCGCGTAGTACAGCTCGACCCGCTCCGGGAGAGCGGCCCGTACGGCGGCGGCGTGCTCGCGCAGCGCCGTCAAGTCGTAGATGTAGGCGGGCAGTTCGGCCTCGCCGAGGGAGAGCAGGCGATCGCGCACCGCGGGGGTCGGGGTGGTCATCGGGCGCTCCGGGTGTCGTGATCGTGGTCGTGGTCGCCGTCGGCCTGCTGCTGAAGCACCTGGGACAGCACGTCCTCGGCGAGCGGGGAGGCGAGCCGGACGTAGCCGGCGTCGCGGTCGGCCTTGCGCTCCCAGCGGGTGAGCAGGTTGGCCTTGGCGGGCAGCGGCACCCCCGCGAGCAGGGCGGCCAGGCGCGGCGGGCAGCCGTGCCGGTCGGCGTACGTCTGGAGGGTGGCGCGGACCTGGGCCCACAGGGCGGCCTCGGACTGCGGATGCAGGTCGGCGAGGGCGGCGAGCACCTCGGCGATGTGGTTGACGAACAGGCAGTAGACGACCCGGTCCCACCCGCGCTGGGCGTCGTACGTCATCGGGTTCGCGACGTCGGCCGGCAAGGACGCGAGGAGATCCGCGTGCTGCTCGGGGACGAGCTTGGTGCCCTCCAGGTCGCGGAAGAGGACCTGGGCGGGCATGCCCTCCTCGTCGACGCAGACGACCACGTTCTGCAGGTGCGGTTCGAGGACGAGCCCGTGGTCGAAGTACGCGGCCAGGACGGGCGGGACGAGCAGCTTCAGGTACGCCGCCCACCAGTCGAGGCCGGCCTGCGCCGATCCGCCGGACGCCCCGCCGAGGAGGCGGGAGATGTGGCCCGGTCCGGTGGGGTACTCGTCGGCGACGGCCGCGGCCAGCAGCGGGGTGGTGCCCGGCATGAGACGGGCGAGCAGTCCCTCCCGGACGATCACGCCGAAGCCTTCGAGGAGCGAACGGTCCGGGGTGCCGTCGGGGCCGGGCAGGGCGATGCTGCGGTAGCCGGGCTCGCGGAGCATGGCGGTGCCGGGGAAGCGGGTCTCCAGGTCGGCGAGGACCGGGGCCAGTAGACGGGTCAGGGCGACCGCGCCGGACAGTTCGTAACTCGCGTTCTTGCGCAGGCAGTTGGTGATGCGGATGTTGAGGCTGAACTTCAGGAAGGTGTCCCCGTCGTACAGCGTGCGCACCGAGGCGGTGGCGGCGAAGGGCTTGCCGCCGGTGCCCAGGTCCAGGATGTCGCCGCGGTCGAACGCCGCGCGCAGCTCCGGGTGTTCGCTCAGCATCTCGTACTGCCACGGGTGCGCGGGCAGCAGCCGGTAGCCCTCGGGGACATCGGCGCGCAGCCGGTCGAGCGCCTGCACGGCTCCCTCGGCGGCGGTCTCCTGCGCGATCAGGTGCTCGCGGACGGCGAGGTGGCGCAGCCGGAAGGAGGCGCCGGTCTCGGGTGCGTACGCGAGCCAGGAGGCGGTGTCGCCGGTGCGGGCCTTGGGGGTGGGGTGGAAGCGGTGACCGAAGACGAGGGACTGCTCGGACTCCAGGTAGGCGGCGAGCCCGTCGCCGTCCCCGACCACGGTGCCGGTGGCCGGCCGGCCGGCGCGCACGGCGAGCGCGGCGGAGACGGCCTGGTGGCTGGAGGCGACCTGCTCCAGGAACTCCTCGTTGCGCACGTCGGTCCGCAGGGCCAGCTCGTCCTGGACGTACTCGGCGAGGCGGCGCCAGCCGAGCTCGGCCCAGCCCCCGTCCTGCTGCTCCCGCACCGGTCCCGTGAACCGGTGCGCGCCCAGCAGTGACGTGCGGCGCAGGGCGGCGCGCAGCAGCACCCCGCGGCGGGGCAGCCACAGCAGCAGGTGCCCGTCCGCCACGGCGGTCTGGTGTTCCGGACCGGACAACTCGCGCAGCAGGCAGTTCAGGAGGGTGTGGGCGACCGCCTCGTCGGCCGTGGGCAGCCCGGCGGGAACGGCGGATGGGGCGGCGGGGGCGGTACCGAGTGCATCGGTCAGAGACATCAACGGCTCCAGCGGGTGCGGAGAGAGCGGGGGGAGCTGAGGGAGCGGAGGTTCAGGGCCGGGAGGGCGGTGGCGCAGACCGTGACCAGCGCCACGGCGGTGCCGGTCAGCACGGGCGCGGTGGGCCCGTACAGGCTGTTGCCCGCGGCGGCGGCCAGGCCGGCGACGACCGCGCCGGCCTTGGAGAAGAACTCGATCGAGCCGAACAGCCCGCCGGGGGCACGGCCCTTGGCGCAGTCGGAGGCCATCACGGAGAGGCAGACGAGGCCGAGGGTGAGGCCGGTGCCGAGCAGCAGCCGGACGGCGACCAGGGTGGCGAGCGAGTGGGCCAGTCCGTGTCCGGCCAGCCCGAGGGCTATGCAGGCGAAGCCGATCGCCACGCCCAGGCGGGGACGCCGGTGGAAGGCCGAGTGCACCCACATCGCGGCGGCGAGGTAGCACAGGTGGGGCAGGGCGAAGAGGATGCCGGAGACCACCGGGGAGGTTCCGGGGATCCGCTCCTCTATGAGCGAGATCAGGTACGGGAAGGAGATGACCGTGGAGAAGACGAAGGCGAACTCCAGGGCGTACAGGCCGTGCAGCGAGGTGACGCGCTCGGTGCGGGCGGCCTCGCCCTGAGCCGACGCCGCCGGTGCCGGTGCCGGTGCCACGCCGCCGTCGGCCGGATCGTCGGCCGCGGGGGTACGGGGCTCCGCCCGCCCGCCGCGGGACTCCGGCAGTGCGGCGATCAGCAGCGCGGCCGTCAGCGGCAGGACGGCGAGCAGGGCGTACTGGCGGTGCGGGGACAGCCAGGGCGACAGACTGCCCACCACGATCGGGGCGAAGACGAGGGCCGCGCGGGCGGCGCCCTGCATCAGGGTCAGGGCCTTGGACAGGTCCGGGCCCTCCAGCCCGGCGCCCAGATAGCCGTTGGAGGCGGCGAAGGTGCCGCCGAGGATGCCCTGGAGCACCAGGGCCACGGTGAAGGTGGCGATCGAGTCGGCCCAGCCGGCCAGCAGGAAGGAGACCGCCAGGCCCAACTGGGCGCGCAGCAGCAGTCGTTTGCGGCCGAACCGGTCGGCGAGCCGCCCCCACAGGGGGGCGCCGACGGCTGCGAAGACGGTGGGGACGATGTAGAGCACGCCGGCCCAGCCGGCGTCGCGGTCGCCGAGTCCGGGGAGGATCTCGGTGAGGAAGGGCGGCAGGCCGAGCGCGGCGAAGGAGGCCACGAAATAGCATCCGGCGACCGCGTGCACCTGCTTGCGGCCGAGGGCCGGGCGGGCCTCCACCGCGGCCGGAGCGACCGGAGCGACCGGGGCGACCGGGGCGACCCGGGAGGCCGGAGCGGCCGGAGCGGCCGCCGGGGAGGCCGTCCCGCGGCGGCGGTCCGGGGGCGCGCTCGCGCTCACGGTGAACCCTCCCCTCTCAGCAGGTAGTTGGGGCCCGTGGTGTAGTGCTTGTTGATGTCGGCGGCGCCCGAGCGTTCCTTGCTGAGCAGGGTTCCGGCGCTGACCATGGCCTTGACGGGCAGCTGCGGGGCGTCCAGGACGTGGGCGCGCAGCGTGGCGCCGGGCTCGCCGGGTCCGGTGCCGAGCCGTTCGACGGCCTCGGCGAGGCGGTCCCGTACGAGGTCCAGCAGGGCCGCGGCCTCGGCGCGGCCGTGCCGTGCCAGCCCGAAGGCGTACGAACCGGCGCACAGGTGCAGGGTGATCGTGGTGAACATGTCGGTGAGCGGGCGGTCGTCGTCGCAGAGGACGCGGACGTCGTCGAAGCCGAGCGGGGCGTCGGCGCCGAGCGTCGCGCGTACGCGGGCGGCATTGACGCGCGGGCTGTCGTCGTCCTTGAGCAGCAGCCGCATGCGGGTGTGTCCGGCCGGGCCGTGGTCGAGGACGAGGGAGATGTTCTGCTGGTGCGACTCCAGGGCGATGCCGTAGCCGAAGAGGGTCGTCTGCCAGTCGAAGAGCAGCCGCAGGTAGGTGTCGAGCAGGGCGATCGGGTCACCGCCGTAGAACCGGTCGGCGAGGTGGTCGATCAGCAGCCGGCCGCCGGGGGCTTCCGCGAGCAGCGCGGCGAGCGGGGTGACGACCGCGTTCTCGAGGCCGGCCGGGTAGCGGCGGCAGAGCGCGACGAGGAGCTCGTGCCCGGCGTGGGCGTAGACGGTCTCGTCGGCGTGCAGGATCACGCCCTGGAACCGCGGTTCGCGTGCGACGACGGCTTCTATCAGGCGCTGGCCCGCGACCCCGTCGGCGAGGAAGCCGGGCCGGATGATCCGGCGGTTGCGCAGCCCCAGCGTGGCGGTGGCCATCGGGACCTTGATGTGCAGGGTGGGGTCGTCGGCGACGGCGACCGTACGCATGGACAGCGTGGGGACGACGTCGAGGTACGGGCGCTCCGCGAGGACGGCCCGGTCGGCCAGGCCCGCGGCGCTCAGGGCCTCGCGCAGCGGCGCGCCGACGGTGAGCGGGTGGACGGGCAGCGCGAGGTGGCTGTGGTCGAGCTCGGGCAGGCCGAGATCGGAGGGCGTGGGCCAGACGGCGGGCAGCGCGGCCGGGCCGCCGGCCACGGTGAGGTCCTGCTGCGGCACGGCGATCCAGCGCATCGCGAAGCGCGGGTGGAACTCCGGCGCGTAGGCGCGTAGTTGGTCCTCGTCGAGGCCGGAGCGGCCGCGCGCGGTGGGGTACACCGGGTGGTCGAGGCGCGCGGCGAGGGTGTCGTACGCGAGCCCGCCCGCGAGCCCGGTCCAGTCGGCGGGGTCGGCGCCACGGGTGGAGGCGAGGGTGCCGGCGGCCAGGCCGGCGGCGACCTCGTCCGCGGTGTCGGCGTGCAGCCGCATGGTGGCGAGGGTCTGACGGCATTCCTCGGCGAAGGCGTCGAAGCCGCCCCGGTCGACGGGGTCGGCGAGCGCGCCCAGGGCGTCGAGGACCTCGTCGTGGGTGGTCAGTTCGCGGCCGTCCGACTCCCGGGCGAGCAGCGGCAGCCGGGCGGCGTACACGCTCTGGTAGCCGTCCTCGACGACCGGGAGGAGCAGGGCGTCGCCGTCGTCGGCGGGCAGCCGCAGCCAGCGGCCGTCCGTGCGGTCGACGGCGGTGGTGCGGGTGCGCAGGCCGACGACGTCCTCGCGCAGGAGCGCGCCGAGGACGCGGAGCAGCAGTTCCGCTTCGGTGGTTTCGGCGGACGTGACGATGGCGGCCGGAGCGGTCGTGGTCACGGGGTGATCTCCCAGCGCTGGGCCGCGAGGTACTCGGCGGCGACCCGGTCGACGGTCTTCTGGTTCTGGCCGATCGCGCGCAGCACTCCGATGTAGTCGCGATTGGTGTGGTACAGCTCGTGCCGCTCCCCCACCGCGCGCAGCGGACGGTACGTCAGCTCGACCCCGTCTACGACGAGGTCGACCGGCTCGGGTGCGGAGGTGAGCGTGCCGGCGCTCTGGGCGCAGGGGTAGTCGACGAGGGCGGCGCCATCCGTGCGGGCACCGAGGTCGGCGGGCAGCGGCTCTCCGAGGTGGGTCCGCAGGACGTGCTCGAACAGCGGGATCTCCAGCAGCCGCGCGAGCATCAGGTCGATCTGGTCGCCGATGGCCCGGTAGTTGACCTCGATGATGCGGGCCCGGCCGTCCTTCACGACGAACTCGGTGTGGCAGATGCCGAATCCGACGCCGAGGGCGTCGAGCTGGGCGAGGACCTGCTCGACGACCGGTTCGGGGTGGGCGCTGACGAAGGTGCAGCGCTCCTCGATGAAGTACGGGGGCGCCGACAGCCGGGTGCGGAAACCGCCCAGCACGTGGCGGACCCGTCCGTCGCCCAGCGTCTCCAGACTGCACAGTTCGCCGGCCAGGTACTCCTCCACCACCAGGGCGGCCTCCGGTCGGCGGGCCTGGATCTCCTTGCAGCGCAGGACGAGTTCCTCGAGCCCCTCGACCAGCACCACGTCCTCGCTGGCCACGCCCTCGCGGGGCTTGACCACGCAGGGATAGGGCACGTCGAGGGCGGAGAGGACCGCCGGATCCTGACCCGCGGACAGCTCCGTCGACCACGCCGTGTCGAGCCCGCTCGCGGCGAGGTGGCGGCGCATCTGGGCCTTGTCCTTGACGCGCAGCGCGGTCCGCCAGTCCTTGGCGGGGAGACCGAAGTAGTCGGCGGCCAGGGCCGCCTGGGTCTGGAGGTGATCACTGTTGGTGAACACCGCGTCGGGCGCGTGGTGGGTCGATATCCGGCTGATGACCGCGCGGAAGTCGCGGACGTCGCACTCCAGGACCTCGATGTCCGGCCCGGCGTGGCGGTGCGCCTGGGGCTGGTCGGTGAGGACGGTCACGTCGAGGCCGAGTCGGGCCGCGGCGGGGAGGAACCCCTCGGTGACCGAATCGGTGGGGTTGAGTGCGAGCAGGTACAACCGCATGGGCTGAGCCCCTTCCGAATCCTGAGCAGTGGGGGGTGGGTGGTGTGAATGTTTTCCGGCACGCCTCCGTGCCGACGGATTCCCGCATCCGCCGGCAAAGGCAGCTTAGGTTAGCCAACCCTTAGTCTCAACTCACGTTCGGGACATGAGACCTGACGTGCGGCATGATCATAGATCATTGGGTTAAGGTAAGGCTTACCTACTCTCCCGTACCGGAGTTTCCGTGCCGCACATGATCGAGAACCGATGACCGCACGTCAGCGCGTCGCGTCGGCCGAACGGCCCGCTCTGGACGCCGCCGCCACGCTCGCGCGAACGTACGGCCGCCTCACGGCCGCCTGTGAGGTGCTGGACGTCCGGGTGGCGACCTCCGCCGCACGGCCCGGACGCTGGGTCAGCGGCGCGGAACTCGCCGAACCGGCCGAACCGGCCACGAGCGGTCAGGCCCTGGACGCCTTCATCGCCGCCGAGGCCGCCCGCATCCTGGCGGGCCACGGGCACGATCCGCGCCCCGACGTCGCCGCGTCCCGCGCCCTGCACGACTACCTCTGGTCCGTCAGCCTGCTGATGAGCGGCGCCTGGTACCTGGAGCGGCGCGTACCGCGCATCCGCCCCCGCGAGGTGCGCGTGGACCTGTCCACGGGCGCCTTCGAGATCGTTCCGGGGGCCGGTTTCGCATGCCTGCCCGGCGATCCGGCGGCGCACCTGCCGGGCGCCCGGGTGGTGGCCGACGAGGAGGCGCTGCGCGCCGAACTGCGCGCGGCCGTCGCCGATCACGTACGGCCGCTGCTGGCCGCGATCGGGCCGCGGGTCCGGCGCCGGGACCACGCCCTGTGGGGCATGGTCGCCGACGACCTCGTCTCCGGGATCTGGTACCTCGGGCGCACCCTCGGCCAGGAGGAGCACGCGGTACGGGAGGCGACCGAGCTGCTCCCGACCGCCATCGCCCCCTTCCCCGGCGGCGCCGACTTCAGGCGCCTCGCGGACCGTCGGGGGAACCTGCACCCGACCCGCACCCGGCTCGGCTGCTGCATGTACTACACCCTCGACTCGGCCCGGCCCTGCGCGACCTGCCCACGGACCTGTGACGCGGAGCGGCTGCGCCGGATCGAGGACGAGGGCTGAGCGAGGCCGCAGCGCCTCCCCCGTAGAAACCGAAAAGGACCGGCCCGGGGGGGGGGGGGGGGGGGGGGGGGGGGGGGGGGGGGGGGGGGGGGGGGGGGGGGGGGGGGGGGGGGGGGGGGGGGGGGGGGGGGGGGGGGGGG
>NZ_JBVIFS010000033.1:59180-71901 GCF_055571215.1 Streptomyces sp. NPDC030995 | reverse complement strand
CCACCGCCCTGAGGCCGCGATGGCGCCTCCGGCACCACCCGTTGGAACAGCTCCCACAACTCATCCGGCACCAGCCGCTCAACAATCCCCGCCACGACCGACAGCCTACCCAATCATCCAAATGAGATGGCTTCTAAGCGAGCGGATCGCACCGCGACTGACCCCTGCCGAAGGGCTGTCCCGTAATCGTTCCTTGAAGGCCGACGGCACGTTGATGCGCATTCCGGCGGAGCCGTCCGATGTTGCGTATCTCGGTCACCTGACCTATGCCACACCCCACCGCGACGGCCGCTGGGGAGCCACCCGCTCGGGAGGTCATGCGGAACGCAGGGGGCAGGGCTGGCCAGGGGTTGTGATCGCTTGGCTGAGGGTGTGCTGGCCGACCCTCTGTGCGGCGTTGGGCCGCTCAGGCGCCTTCGCCGAGGACGGTGCGGATCAGTGTTCGCTGGGCGTCGGAGAGGCAGGGGTCCTGGAGGTCTAGCACCTCGTCGTCGACGGTGATTCGGTAGTGGTAGCCGTCGGCCATGGGGGCGACGGCCCGTTGCGCGAGTTCCTCCAGCTCCGCCGCGTCCGCGCGGCCCGAGGTGTCGAGTGTGCGGAGCTTCTCGAAGCCGGCGAAGCCTCCGGAGCGGGTGACCGTGATCAGCATGGCTCTTTCTCCTTTTCCTGGTGGTGTCACACGGTCTGCACGATGCAGCCACTGCCGCGAGTGCCCCGATCACCGGCTCGCTGTCACGGAACAGGGTCCCGGCGGTATGAACGTCCGGAATGCGCCGCTGTGTGGCCGGGCGAGTAGGGGCGTGCGCGGGTGTACGGGGGCGCACAAGGAAGCGGATGGGCCCACTCCAGAAGGCTCGCCAAGAGGCCCCTGAACGTTCACGGGGTCGTTTCACTTGGCTGGGGATAGGGAGCCGCCTCGCCGCGGCGCCGCCGGTCGGCAAGGGTGCTGGCGGAGCCAGCGCCCATCCAAACAGCGCAGCACCACCGCGATTACGCAAGAGCATCAGCCGCCCGCGCGCTCTGGCGGTCCTCCTGTCGGTCTTCTCCGTGATCGCTGTCACGATCCTGGCCACCGCCCCGGCACACGCGAGGGCGGAGTCGGTGTACAACGTGGTGCTCAAGAACTTCACCACGGGGAAGTGCGCCGACCTCCCCGGCTTCAACGCTCCCGGCCTGCAGCCGGTGACCCAGTACGACTGTCGGCCGGGTGCGGGCGACAACCAGATGTTCGACGCCGTCAACGGGGTCGACGGGTTCCTGATCCGCAGCGTCAAGAGCCCCGGCCTGTGTCTCGACTTCCCGAACTTCGGCGCACCCACCAGCGCCGACAAGGCCAGCCTCTACTACTGCCAGAACAGCACGGCCGACAACCAGCTCTGGCAGTCGATCCGGAACGACTCCGGCACCGCCTACATGCTCGTCAACTCCAAGAGCTACCACTCCGGACAGTGGATGTGTCTGGACGTGGACGGGTTCGCCTGGACGGCCAACGACCTCCGCCTTGGGGCCTATCCGTGCAGCGCGTCCCTCAGTGACGACCACTGGTGGAATTTCGTGTAGCGCGTCCCGTGTGATGAGCGGACGCGGGTGAGGCGCTCCGCACGGCGCACCGGACGTTGGACGGGAGCCGGCTTCGGGAGCTGGCGCACGAGCAGCATGTGGTGGTCGGGCAGCAGGCCAGCACGGCCCTGGCTCTGGCCGTCGAGGCGGGGCAGCCGGTCAGTGGGAGCGTGCTGCGCGAGGTCGAGCAGATCCTCCACGGCGGCTGGCCGATGAGGAGCTGCCGACCAGTGGGGGAGCGGGCGGCTGATGAAAGCCCCCGAGACGCTGCTGGGTTTCACTGGTCTGGAGTCGGCAGCGGGCGTGGTACCGGCACCCGCTCCCCGGGCCGTCGGCCTCGAGCGGCTCCGCTGGCCGTTGCAGAAGGCCGGTACGAAGGAGCCGGCGGCCGGAGCGGCCAAGCTCCACCGGGAACGGCTGGAGCAGCAACTAGCCCGCCGAGGCGATGGAAGCGGCCGCGGGAAGGCCCGGAACGACGCGGGGGAGAGGCTGGAAGCAGGCCGTGCCCGGAACACACGGGCGGCGTAACGGCACAGGGAGTCTTCCTCGTGCCGGGTTCGTGCGGGTCGCTGTCAGCCGAAGGCCGCAGCGTCGGCTTGGGCTTGTGCCAGCGCCGCCTGGTACTTCTGCGGGTCGTCCGCCGCCAGGCGCTGATAGAGACGGACGCGCCGGAGCATGACCTGGGCCGCGGCCGCGCGGTCCCCGGCCTCGTTGTGCGCGTGGGCCAGGTAGTAGTGCGCCGCGCTGAGGTAGGGCCATTCCCAGTACACGTTGGGAGTGGCCTGGCCCAGTTGCCCGTAGTCCACCGGCGTGGAGGCACCGGCAGGACGCAGCCCGGCCAGCTCCTCATAGATCTGCACCGCCAGCCGAGCCAGATCCTCCGGCGCCGGCGACCAGGCTCGGAAGTAGGCCAGAAGGTACACGAGGGCCGAGCCGTGGTAGGCGCTGTACTGGGTGGGATCGAACGCGGCAAGCCGCTCGCACACACGCACCCGCTGGAGCGCGACCGCCGCCCCCGTCTCGTATTCAGCGGCGTGGTAGTGGACGATCGCCAGGATCCACAGTGATCCGTCCAGAGCGTTCTGAGACCAGTACGCATTGGGGACCGCCTGGTGAAGTCGCTCGTAGTTCACCGGCTCGGCCGATTCGTCTCGGCGCAGGCCGGCCAACTCTTCGTAGACCCGGACTCCTTGCTGTGCGTAGCGCTTGGCCTCGGGCAGCCAGAGGTGGAAGTAATACACCAGGTCGAAGAGGGCGGAGCCGAGCTCGGGCTTGTACCTGGCCGCATCGAACGCGGTGAGGCGTTCGCACAGTCGCTCTCGCTGGAGTGCGACTGCCGTCGCCGTCTCGTATTCACCGGCCTTGTGATGCACGAAGGCAAGGTGGTGCAGAGCCGCGTTCAGGTAGGGCCATTCCCAGTAGACGTTGGGGGTGACTTGGTCCAGCCGGCCATAGTCCACGGGAGCGGAAGAGCCGTCCGGGCGCAGGCCGGCCAGTACCTCGTACACCTGGACGGCCTGCGCTGCGTAGGCGGCGGCCTCGTGTTGCTCCAGCCCCGAGCCGTAGTCGCCCACGAGGGAACGGAGGGCCAGAGCCAGGTACGGGCGCTGCTTCGCGGGGTCGAACCCCGTGAGTCGCCGGTAGATCTCGACCGCTTCGCGCGCCGCTTCCGTGGCCTCTTTGTGTTTCTTCGCTTGCTGGAGCACTTGTGCGTAGGTCTGGAGGGCCTGGGCGCGGTCGAACCACGGCTGAGGGCACTCGCGCATGTTGTCGGCCCGGACGGGCTTGCGGGGGTTGCGGTAGTCCAGGACCAGCGGAGCGTTCTCAAAGCCCGGGCAGCGGATCCGCAGAAAGCCTGCGTGCCCTGCAGGATCGGGGCCGTCCTGGCGGGAGTCGAGGTAGGGGCCCTCGACCAGGGGCAGTGAACGCAGGTCTGCCTGGAGCGGCTGACCGTTCATCTTCGTGACGCGGGCCCGGTACTTGTGGTCCGGGGATTCGATCGTTCGCCCGTAGGTGTCGAGCCAGAAGGCGAAGTCGCGGTCGTCAGGTGCCCTGAAGACGTACTCCTGACCGTAGAGAAGGGTGGTCGGCAGCGTGGGGCTCAGCTGGAATGTGGGATTTCGCTGGAGCGTTTTCTGTTTGAACTCTTCGAACGGCATCAGGGTGGATTCGACGGCGTACAGGAATCCCAGGTTCTGTGGGATCCGATCGAGCGCGCCCGGGTTCCCGGCCGGCGTCCGGTAGGCGGCGACATGGAATCCGAGGGCGCCGCACTCGCCCGCGTCGAGGTCGAGGAAGACCCATGGGTCGTCGTTCGGGGCATGGGTGCAGTCCAGCCATCTTCTGGGGATGACCAGGTTCGCGCCGCAGGCGAAGCCTTCATGGACTCCGGTGTTGACCGCGTAGCGCAGTTCGTCCCAGGGTGTGTAGCGGTCGAAGCGGATGAGTTCGGCGAAGGTCACGTCCGCTCGGGTGGGAATGAGTGTCGTCGATTCGGCGATGGCGACCTGCTTGAATCCCTGCAGTTGATCGGCGCCGTAGCCGCTGTTGAGGTACATTCCGCCGGCTGTCAGCAGAAACGACCGGGAGCTGTAGTAGACCTCGACCCCGCCATCGGGCTGGACGTCCGCCTCGTACAGCGGGGGCCGTCTTCCGTGGTGGAAGCGGTGTTGCGTGGGGCGCTGCTGGGGCGTCATCGCGATGATGTACGCGGCCGGCGGTGGGCGGTAGGCAGCCAACCCGGAAATCAGTGGGGTGAACGTCCACTCGGGGACGAGCTCCGATTCGGGTTTGCCGTCACGGGCGATCGGACCGGTGTACGTCCCGAAGAATTTGATCACCTGGTCGCAGTCGCCGGTGCGCCGTAGCTGGTTGTGGCCCTCATTGTCCGGCCGGTAGAGATGCTCGTGGAGTCGCCGGAAGGGAGCCACCCTGCGCTGCCTGTTGCTGGAGACAGCGCACTTGACGAACACGTAGTCGAGCAGGATCTGGGCGGCGGTCCTGATCTCCTCGTCCTTCGCGAATTCGTGGAGGTTGAACAGAGCGTGGAGCGACATCCGTTGGTAGGGGCGGGAGTTGAATTCGAGGAAGTCGTGCCGGGCGAACGTTTGCAGATGATCCAGCAACCAGCCCGTCACCCCGTTCTTGACATTGTCGAACCTTTCGCCGCCAAGTCGCTCGAACAGGAGCTGGTTCACCAGGTACCTGGTGCTTTCGATCATCAGGATGTGATTCTCGGTCTCCGGGGCGTCCTCGGTGAGGAAGACGTACCAGTGCAGGTTTTCTGTGACCGGTCCGGCCAGTGCATTGGGCACGAACTTCAGGAGGATGAACTCGATCTCTTCCTCGGTCAGCAGGGTCCGGTAGCGGTGTGCGATGACCACGAGGCCCTTGAGTGCCATGTCGTAGTCGCCAGGTCGTTGCACGGGCCCTTCGTCCACACGGGTGCCGACCTGTCCGTGTCCGCGATGGAGCTGCCTCAGGCGCACATGGGTGAGGATGCGGCTCGGGAGCTCGCCCGGGACACGGAAGCCGGGGTCGGCGGACGCTGCGTGCAGATGGGCGACGAGGTGCATCGTCCTGTTCTCGTCGGCCTCTTCCGACAGATCGCCCGGATGCAGCGGGTTGCTCACGGCCACGTGCCTGGCGATGGCGCTGACCCGGCTTCGATGGCTGGCATAGGCATGGGCCGGCGAGCCGTCGACCGCGGGAGGATCGAGGTGGGCGTCTACGGATCCACGTTCCAGGACGACATGGACCGGCGGCGCGCTGCCCTCGGCGCTCCCGAGGAGGACGGGTTTCACATGGAACTGGTAGAGCCCGTTCGGGAGCTTGAATCCGGTTTTCGTCCCGTCGGGCAGGGTGACGGTGAACTGATCGTCCCGGAGGACGTACCGACCGCTGCCGATGCCCGGCCGGGCCCACAGGGTGGGGCTGGGAGGCGGTAGCGGATCCTCGGTGAACCTTTCTCCGTTGATCCAGATCTCCACCCGGAACTCTGTGTAGTTGATCTCGGATCCGCCCCAGTCGACCTCCACGGACATGCGTCCGTCGGGCATGCGCCGCTGATAGGCGGCGACGACCATCCCCGGCCCGAACGCGGGCGCTGTCGAGATCGAACCGCGCTCGAAGCGCTGGCTGCGGATGTCGCCGACCGGATTGAGCACCTCGTCCTCGATCGGTTTGCCCAGCGGACCGGCCCAGGCACCGAACTCGTGCCAGCGATCGGCGATCACGCCGGTGACCCGACGGACACCGGGATCGGGCGTCTCGTCCGAACGGTGGAACGGAATCCGGACAGGGACGGTCCAGCCCGAGCACTCGTCGGACCCCAGGAATGGGTCGGTGCAGCTCTTGACGATGAAGGTGTATTCGCCGAACCCCTGCAGTCTCGTCCAGACCCGTACGTGCCCACGCTCCTGCGAGCGCACCTCAATGGCGGCCTGCTGCCCTTGGCTCACGCCGTTCCACTGGACGTCGTACCGGAAGTAGTCGTGATCGGCATGCGGTCTGGACCAGTCCAGGCAGACCTCGTTGCGCAGCCGGAAGACGCTGACGACCATGTCCTGGTCGGGCGACCACGAGATCTCCCCGCGTTCGAAGCGCTGCAGGCGCCCGGGGCGGCCCGGAACCTCCTCCTCCGGGCCCAGTGGCCGTCCGAACGGCCCGTCGCCAGCGCCCCACTCCCGCCAGCGTTTGCCGATCAGCGCGAGGTCATCGGCCTGATCGCCTGCCGGGATCAGGCCGTCGAAGTCCGCTGTTGCCGGCAGCTCCTCCCGGCCGTCGAACCACAGGACCGGCTCCTGGGATCGGCGACCCTGCCCATCCACGTATCCGACGACGCCCTCATCCCCATGGCTGGACAGGGTCTCATGGGGCGGTGCCGACCATGCGGCAGCGGGCCGCTGTACGCCGGCAGCGGGCCGCCGTACGCCGGTGGCGGTCGGCGGACCCGCGACCGATGTCCCGCGCAGCGCGGCCGCGGTGTTCCCATCGACCACACCGGTCACCGTCAACCGCCGTTCCGCCTGGAATGCGCGGACTGCCGCCCTGGTGGCCGGGCCGAAGAACTCTCTTTCCGCTTCGGCGCGGGGAACAGCGTGACCGCAGCGGAGAAGCAGATTCTGGAGGCCGACCACGTCGTCCCCGAACGTTCCCACACATAGGCCGCGGTCCTGCATGGCACCTCCCTGCCCGTTCCCCGGTGACCCCGACCGACGCCGCCGCAGCGGAGTCCGTGCCTAGTTGATGAACTCGAGTGCAACCAGGGTGCGGGGATCCCTCGTAGCGATCTGCACGCGCTCGAAGACACGGAAAAGCAGGTCTCCTTCGTTGTTCACCTGCGTGAAGGCGGTGACTGCGTCGAGTCCGACATAGATCGTCGTGGGCTCTCCGCCGAGAGAGGCGAGCAGACCGTGCCGCGGTGGCTTCGCGGACTGGTCGGTGAGCGCACTGGTCGCGCAGAAGCCGCCCGGAAACAGGGGGACGATGCGGTCGGCGGGCGTAACCAGCGTCTGGGCGCGAGGGCTGTGGGCGTCGCCGTAGATGTCGGTGTCCAAGAACAGCGCGTAGGGACCCGGCTGCCCCTCTGAGACCAGATGGCTGATGCCGCTGATCACCTGCTGGAAGATCGACTCCGGATATTCCTGCTTCGAACGGTCGACGGTCATCGCATGACCGGCTGTTCCCAGGAGGCCCGCTGTCGCCCCGTTGTTCTTCGCCAGCAGGGTCCTGGGTGGCAGGGTGGCGCCGCTGCCCCTGAAGAAGACCGCGTCCTCGGCCATGGCGATGTTCTTTGCAGCGAATTTGGCGAGCGTCCGGCCGGTTCCCAAAGACTCCTCGTTGTCGGCCTGGGCCTGGGTCATGGAGAATTCGATGGAGAGCTCGATCAACGGTTTCGTCGCACCCTCGGTGATCCTCAGGTTCTCGAGGTCGACGCTGTCGTCGGGCACGGTGACCGCTCCGGGCACCAGCGTGGCGGGGAAAACCTTCTGGGCCACGCGCAGTTGGCCGATCTCATCCTTGACGGCTGTGTCTATCCCTGCCCAGATCTCGGGGTTCCAGATCTTTTCTCTGCCCAGGTTGTTGTTCACGAGGTGTGCGGCGCGACGGTCCGGGCATGCGGGTACCGGGTGGCGGCGCCGCTCCCTCCCTCCCTCGGGATTGCGGCACGACGCGGGAAACTGCGCGGCCTTCGGCAGTGCCCCTCGGGCGGCCGCGGTCTCGCAGCGATGGGGGACAGGCGATACCGGCCTGGACGCGGTACTACCTGCATCCACTCCAGTGTGACCTGATCCGGGCGGGCGGGCAATCGCTGACCAGGCGGGATGCGACGCGGCAGCGAAGACGCGCACGCCGCTTCCGCAGGCAGACGACGTGAGATGCAAATACGGGGGTAGACCCGGGTCGGTCACCGCCCAGCTGATGGAACAACTCTCCGAGCGCGGACCCACCCGAGTCGCATGATTACCCGACAAATAATCAGTAAGGGCTAAATTCCTGCAAGACCCCTATGTGACTGAGACATGATGCGCTGTCATATTCCTGCCAGATTGCCCCGCTCATCTCGTTGCACCCATCAGGGGAAGGCAGGAACATGGGCAAATTCAGGTACGGAACCACGGCGTCGGCCATCGCGCTGGCCGCCTTGGGATCGCTCGCGGCCGCGGGAGGTACGGCTCACGCGGAAGCGGGTCAGGACACCATCAGCATGCTGAAGCAGGAGAAGACCCAGTGGTGCTGGGTCGCCTCCGGACTGACCATCGCCAAGTTCCAGGGCTTCGGCTCCACACAGACGGACTTCTGCAACCGGGCCCAGCCCTACTACGGCTGCAACAACCAGCCCGCCACGCTCGACGACATGGCCAGGGGCTGGAGCAGCCTCGGCATGGCCCACACCGGCTCGGGCCTGAGCAGCGCGGCCACGTTCAACCAGGTGTACACCGACGTCAAGGCGGCCCGGCCGATCGGTGCCCGCATCGGGTGGACGTCCGGTGGCGGCCACATGAATGTGGTCTACGGCTTCGACACGTCGAACAACACGATCGCTGTGGCCGACCCGTGGCCGGACACCGCCACGTACACGTGGTGGAACTACAACGACTACGTGAGCAACAGCTCGTCCAAGTGGACCCACTCCCGCATCGGCATCTCCCGCTAAGGCAGGCGACATGCGCGACACCAGCGGCACCGAAACGTCCAGCAAGCGGGTGGCCTCTCGCTTCTCCCGCCTGTCCATCGTCATCGCACTGAGCGCATCCGCACTGCTGTCCGTCGTCGGTCCGGCCCACCCGGCCCCGGCCAAGGACCCTCTCCCGGCCGACATCCCCGACTATCAGGCCGCCCTCAACGCCGTGAAGTCCACCGACGTCCGCAACGCCGTCTGCCGCTTCCTGCGCACTCCGGTACCCACCGGCGGCGCCGGCGAGTCGGTGCAGACGATCCCCGAAACGGCCGAGCCGTGCCAGGGCCTCGCCACCTTCACGATCAAGGACCCGGTGGCACTGAACGAGATCACCCCCGGCTTCGTCGCGGGCACCGCCCAACCACTGCCCACCGAGGCGATCAAGCTGACACAGCTGGTCTCCTCGCTCAGCACCACCGTCAACGGCCGCAACGCCACCGTCATGCTCGCCCCCACCCAGGGCGGCGGCTGGCACCTGGCAGCCGTGCGCGACGGCGACAGCGACGCCACATTCGCCGGCAAGGCCACCGTGGGCACGCTGGTCTTCACCGAACCGCAGATCCGCGGCTGGTACCAGCTCAAGCTCACCACCGTCGAGCCCCTCAACGACCAGGCCCGGCAAGGACTCGGCGGCCAGGCATCGGTGTCGCTCAGCGACTACCAGAAACTGGTCAAGGCCCGCTACGCCGACAAGCTGCCCGGCTCGGAGTACGACACCAAGGGCTACTCCAGCGGCTACAACCCCCAGCGCAAGGCGGAGGACGCCTCGTCCTCCACCCTGCTACTCGCCGGCGGTTCCAGCGCGGCACTCGCCCTCGCCGGCGGGGCCGCCCTGCTCCGCCGGCGCCGGCGCGCAAGCACCCGCTGAGCCGACCCCCGTCCCCTCGCTCCGCCCCGGCAGCCGGCCGGGACGGAGCGAATCCCCGTCCGGCCGGACCGCCACTGCGGTCCGGCCGGCGCAGCAGGGCTTGCGGCGGAACCGAATAACGGAGGTGGTGGTCACCGAGGCCGGTAGGCGGTGGCCAGCACGGAGACGGTGACATGGTCGGGCGCGAGCCCGCCATCGCCCAGGTCTGCACGATTCAGATGGCGTGCGCTCGGTGTCATGCCCACCAGATCCAGTGCCTCCGTTCCGGTCAAGGACGTGGCGTACTCAACTATTTGGGTGTCGCCGGCCTCGAAAAAGGGGTCCAGGGCCTGGTGCAGGCGCTGTTCCTTTGCCGGGTCGATCGCGATCATTCCGGACACCTGGCTGCGCAATTCAAGCAGGTGCCGCCCGGTCGGACGCACTACGACCAGCCGACCGCCCGGGCGCAGCACTCGGTGAAACTCGGATGGGTTGCGCGGGGCGAACACGTCCAGCACGACGTCAGCCATCCCGTCGGCCAGCGGGAGGGGACGGAACACGTCCCAGGTCGCGGCAGCTGCTCGCTCATGGGCACGGGCCGTCGCGCGCAGGGCGCGCACCGAGGTGTCCAGGCCCAGACCGCGGGCATCGGGCAGCTGATCGAGGACACCGGCCAGGTAGTAGCCCGTGCCGCACCCCGCGTCCACCACGGTGTTCTGCCCGGATACGGTGTCGGCCGCCAGGTGAGCCACGATCCGGCGGATCGGCCCGTACCTGCCAGTGGCCAGAAACCGGTCCCGGGCTCGGGCCATGGCCGCGTCGTCGCCACTGGTGGCGCGGGTGCCCGTCAGGAGGCTGACATAGCCATGACGGGAGATGTCGAAGGTGTGGCCCGCCGGGCAGCGCAGCGCGCCGCGGTCGGGGTGGAGACAAGCGCCGCACGTCGGACAGCGCAGGAGTTCGAGGAACGAGTCGAGGGCAGGGGGAAGCGAAACAGACATGGGACACTCCTGGCAACGGTGAAGGGAAGGGACCGTGCCTGCCCTCGCGCTCAGAAGATGGCCGTCCCAGAAGGAACGGATCGGCGTCGGCCCTCGATGCGGGCAGCGCCGAAACGCGGGTCATGCGGCAGGCACACCAAGGAGGGCGATGCCGGACGGCATCGCCCTCACAGCCTCCCGATCAGAGGAAGCAGTAGTGCGGAGTGCTCATGAATGCCATACCGCGATTCTACGAGGCTCGGCCGAAGCCCCTCGCGCGTGCCCGGAGTTAAGAGACACGGCCTGACCTCGATCCTTCGTGACGGGTCGTCGGATTCTCCGGCGGCCCGCTTCCGCTTGTCGGGTCGGTGACGGGCAGGCCGATGGCCCGGCTGCCGCGTCGGGTGTGCGCCGGTTTCCACGATCCCGGGGTGGGTGGTGCTGCTCGTTGGGGCGGGTGGTTGTTGCTGGTCAGCCGGGGTTCGGAAGAGCGTCGAGTCGCTCGATCGCGCCGGTGATCACGCTGGTCCAGGGCCAGTGGTGGGTGAATCTCAGGTGCCGGCGGCGGGCGGTGGTGACGAGCTGTGCGGCGGCGGAGAACAGTCGTAGCCGCAGGCGGCGGGGTTCCCAGAGGCGCGCCAGTACGTCACCGTCGAGCTCGGCGACCCAGGCACCGCCGCGGATCTCGCCGCCCGGTTCGACGGCGGGCGTCCAGGCGGAGCGGGGACCTTCAACACGGCCTGGTGGGCGGCGTCGGGGATGGTCATACCGACCGAATACGACAGCCACCGCCCGCGCTTCGCGAGCCAGGTCACGAACGCGTGTGTCCCACCGCCGGAGTCGGTCCGAATCAGCGTGTTCCGCCCGCGCCGGTGACGTTTGGGGAGCTGGGCCAGGGCGAGCTGGGTGGCGGTGATGTGGTCGGCGGCGGTGTTGCTGCCCGCGTTCCCGGGCCGCGGCAAGGCGGCCACCGGCTCTCCGGTGCCGCCGCGTCCGTGGTCGACGAAGCCCATGACTGGGTGGTGGCCGTAGGTCTTCTTCCAGGTCGCGGCCCTGTCCTGCTTGTCGGAGTGGGCCAGGACCAGCACCCCGTCCAGGTCCACGATCACCTGGCCCGCGGCGTCCGGCGCCGAGACACCGGCCAACTTCCAGACATGTTCATGGACTTCGGACCGGGCGGACCGAATCGCGGCCAGAGCCTTCGGGGCGGCCGCACGAGCCTGTCGATGAGCCGGGAGACGGTCGGGTCGGAGGCCACCGGCCCGAACACGGCCGGCTCGGCCCGCAGCATCGCGACATCCGCCAGGCAGTCCCCGCCGACCGCGACCGTGAGAGCCACATCGATCAGGATCTTGCCCGGATCGCGCACCGCCCGTGGCCGCCGCCACGGCGCGAGCGCCGCCGATATCGCGTTGTCCAGGCCGGTCTTGCGGACCGTCTCGACCAACAGCACACCCCCGGCCTGGGAGACCACCGCCCGGCCACCGCACGTGAAAGCCCGAGGCTAGATCCTGAGCCAGGCACCTCTCACCCACAAGACCCCACCCGCATGCGATCTTGCCACGGGAGAGCAATAATCCCGTATGTGCGGTCCAGTCGATTCTGGGGTGATCGTGGAGGGTTCCTCCTACGCAAGGCGACCCTGTGGACTCCGGGCGACCTATCCGGCCGAAATCTCCTTGGTGCATCCGCACCGGCATGGGCGGGTCGACGGTAGAGAAAATATGAGGCAACGCCATGTTTTTCTACAACAGGCAGACGCGAGGTGCCGCATCGGGCGAGCTCGATGCCAGTGGTGACTTCGTCAACTTGCGGGATTTTCCCGCTGGACAGTTCGGGGACTGGACCCACATCGTGCCCGCCGGGGGCCAGCTCTTCTTCTACAGCAAGGGCACGCGAGCTGCCGCATCGGGCGAGCTCGATGCCATTGGTAACTTCGTCAACTTGCGGGATTTTCCCGCTGGACACTTCGGGGACTGGACCCACATCGTGCCCGACGGCGGCCAGCCCTTCTTCTACAGCAAGGGCACGCGAGCTGCCGCATCGGGCCAGCTCGATGCCAGTGGTGACTTCGCCATCCGGAGGGACTTTCCGGCTGGACAGTTCGGGGACTGGACCCACATCGCGCCCGGCGGCGACCTCACCCGCCTC
>NZ_JBVIFS010000033.1:0-59081 GCF_055571215.1 Streptomyces sp. NPDC030995 | reverse complement strand
CTTCTTCTACAGCAAGGACACGCGGGCGGCCGCATCGGGCGAGCTCGATGACAGTGGTGACTTCGTCAGCTTGAGGGACTTTCCGGCTGGACAGTTTGGGGACTGGACCCACATCGTGCCCGCCCGCCGCAGGCTCTTCTTCTACAGCAAGGACACGCGGGCGGCCGCATCGGGCGAGCTCGATGACAGTGGTGACTTCGTCAGCTTGAGGGACTTTCCGGCTGGACAGTTCGGGGACTGGACCCACATCGGTGTGACCCAGGAGGGAACTCCCTAACCTCGATCTTTCGTGACGGTCCGCCAGTTCATTGGCGGACCGTTTCGGTTTATTCGGCGGGCTGTGGGCACGCCGATGTCCCGGCTGTCATATCGGGTGGGTGCCGGGGTCCACAGGGCGAGTTCCTCCGCACCCGCCGCTCCCTCCTGCACCTCGAAAACGTTGCCCTCTGACGGACTTCGGAGGCCAGCGCCGGGACGCAGGCCTGCGATGCCGCGAGGAGATCGCGCAGCTCGCCGGAGTGAGCGTCGACTACTACACCCGTATGCTCCAGCGGTTGCTGGACGATCTGGTGGACATACCGGCGGTAGTGATGGGCGCCGACGCATGGACATACTGGCCTGGAACGCGGCAGCGGTCGCACTCTTCGGCGACTACGCGGCCATGGACCAGCTGAGCGCAACATCGCCCGAATCACGTTCCTCGACGAGACGTCCCGGGAACTGTATGCCGACTGGACCTCCTGCGCCCGCGGGAACGTGGCCTACCTCCACCTGGACGCAGGACGGCACCCCGAGGACCCTCCATTGGCGAGCCTGATCGGCGAACTGTCGATGAAGGGTGAGGACTTCCGTCGCTGGTGGGCCCAGCACCCAGTGCAGGAGAAGACCTTGGCTTTATTCACGGGTTGTGGGTTCTGGCACAGATCTTGGGGAGTCGTCGCGGAGCGTTACCCCGTTGTTCGATTGCGAGGAGACGGGTTCGCGTGAGACGGCGTACGCCTTGTCGTCCAGCTCTCAGAATTGACGCTCCCTCAGGTCCCTGCCGGTCGCTGCTGCGGTCGGTTGTGGCCGGTGATGGTGCTGGTCATGCGGACCGATGCACCGTTCTGGGACTCGCTGGTGTTCGAGGGGATCGACGATGTGGATGTCGAGGCGGTTACGGCCGCGTTCGGCACGGTCGAGGTGGTGGCGAGAGGCCGCGCTGCCGGTTCTGCATGTCCGGATTGCGGCTGCTTCTCGGACCGAGTACACGACCGATACCAGCGCCGGCTGAAGGACCTTCCGCTCGCTGAGCAGGAATTTGTGATCCGGCTGACGGTCCGGCGCTTGATCTGCGGGTCGGCGGACTGCCCGCGTCGGACGTTCGCCGAGCCGTTCTCGCGGCTGGCCGTCCCGCATGCACGGTTCACCACGCGGCTCAACCACGCCCTGGAGCGAGTGGGGCTCGCGCTGGCCGGGCGGGCAGGCGCCCGGCTGGCGGCCCAGCTGGGCTTCGGTGCGGGACGGATGACCTTGTTACGCAGGGTCATGGCACTGCCCGATCCACAGTTCAGTACTCCGCATGTGCTGGGCGTGGACGACTTTGCGATCCGTCGCGGCCAGACCTACTCCACCGTCTTGACCAGCGTCGAAGACCATCGCGTGGTCGATGTGCTCCCCACCCGCGAGGCCGGGCCACTGGCCGCCTGGCTGATCCGCCACCCCGGCGTGGAGATCATCTGCCGGGACCGGGCGGGCGCATACGCCGAGGGCGCCCGCCGCGGTGCCCCCGACGCTCTGCAGGTCGCCGACCGCTTTCATCTGTGGCAGGGCCTCGGCCGGGCCGTGGAGACCTGCGTCGCCGCCCATCGCGACTGCCTGCGCAACCCATCGCCCAGCGGCATGGTGCCTGAGGCCACCCTGGGTTCCGGTCGGCCGCAGGACGACGCAGCGCCCGTCGGCCGACGGGCCGAGCGGAAGAAGGCCGCGCACGCCCTGGTCCACGAACTCCTTGCTCAAGGTCACTCACGCCGGGCGATCGCCCGGCACCTGGGCTGGGGCCTCAACACTGTGCTCCGGTACGCGAATGCCACACGCTGGCAGGACACCATCCGCGAGAACCGGCCCCGATCCAGCAGGCTGGACCCCTACAAGCCCGACCTGGAGCGGCGATTCGCCGAGGGATGCACCAGCGCCACCCACCTCCACAGGGAACTCGTTGCCGACAACGCGCCCGTCACCTACCAGATGGTCCGCTCCCACATCGCCACCCTCCGTGGGGCTCCAGCCGGCGCGCTGCCCCGGCCCCCCACGGTGCGCCAGGTGACTGGCTGGCTCACCCGACACCCCGCCGCGCGGAGGCGACTGCGCCGGCCTGAAGGATGTCCTGGCACGCTGCCCCGAACTGAACACAACCGCCGGGCATGTCCGCGACTTCGGCGAGATACTCAGCAGTCGCCTCGGCGTCAGGCTCCCTGCCTGGATCGACGCCGTCGATGCCAGCCAGCTACCCGGCCTCACCGGCTTCGCACTCCACCTGCTCCGGGACCTCGACGCGGTGACAGCCGGGCTCACCCTGCACTGGAACTCCGGCAGCATCGAGGGAGCCGTGAACCGCATCAAGAAGATCAAGAGACAGCTCTACGGCCGAGCCGGATTCGAACTTCTCCGCAAAATGATCCTGCTCCAATAGACCCCGCGACGATTGCCCAAGCTCTGGGCAAGAACCGAGAATTGACGGCACCGCATGTCCGCTGGCGGTCGCCAGCGTGTCGCGGCGCTGTGTCAACGGTTGGCGACAGCCAAGCTGACCACGTAGTGCTCCTCGATCATCCGGTTCGGGAAGACCTCGGCCAGCAGGTCGCGCTCCTTGGCGATAAAGGTGTTCGTCGCTTCCTTGCCGAGGACGAGGAAGTCGGAGTAGCTGGCGAGGTTGGCGAGATGCATGTCGAGAGGAACGCTCCGGGTCCACGGCACGTGCCGGTGGACGAAGCCGAGGTCGGGCGGCAGTCCGCGGAACCGGGCCATGGGGTCGTGAGGGCTGTCGTCGGCACCGAAAAGGCGGCGTAAGCGTGCGTCCTGGTCGGCGATCCAGGGAACGGTGCTGTCTGAGTCGTTCCACCAGAGGGCGAGTGCACCACCGGTGCGCAGGACTCGGAGCGCTTCTGGGACGGATTTGCGCTGGTCGGTCCAGTGCCAGGCTTGTGCGTATGTGAGGACGTCGATGGAGGCGGAGGCCAGCGGCAGGTTGTTGCCGTCCCCGATCACAAGGGGGACTTCGGGCAGGCTGAGACGGAACTCCGAGGCCATCCCGGGACCGGGCTCGACAGCGATGACGTCCGCACCGCGGGCCTGGAGAAGTTTCGTCGCCAGTCCGGTGCCGGCCCCGACGTCGGCGATGCGGGTGCCCGCCAAGGGGAAGCCGGTGAGTTCCTCGACCGCGTCGAGCAATTCGGACGGGTATGAAGGACGGTTCGCAGCGTAGCTGGCGGCAGCCGCGTCGAACGAGCGGGCCTGTGAAGTGATGGTCATACGAACATTGTTGACGGCTCTAGATACTTGGCACCGTATTTTTATGCTTTTCCTCCCACAACAGGTAGCCATGCGTCGGTCAAAATGACCAGCACCATCACCGTCCACAGCCGACCACGACAGCTCCGAGCCAGGACCTGACGGAGCATCGCTGCTGGCTGCCAGACGGAGGCGTACGGGGTCTCGCGCGACCCAGGCCCTCATATTCGAACATCAAAGTGACGCTCCGTAACGGCTCCCCAAGATCTGTGCCAGAACCGAGTTTTGAAGTCACCAGGGTGCTTGCCAGGGCAGCATCGGGATGCTCCTGGTGAAAGGGCCTGGTCATGCCGCAGATGTCGAAGGTCGAGCTGTACGCGTCGATCCGGCGTGACCACCGCGGCGGCATGAAGATCCGGGAAATCGAGCGCAAGTACAACGTGTCGTGGCGGACGGTCCGCAAGGCTGTGGACTCGGTCTGGCCGGAGCCGAGGAAACAGCTGCCGCCGAGGCCGACCGCGTTGGACTCCTACAAGCCGGTGATCGACGGGATGCTTCACGCGGATCTGGACGCACCGCGCAAGCAGCGGCACACGATCACATGGATCTTCCACCGCCTGGTCGAGGAACATGCCGCAGACGTCTCCTACCAAATGGTCCGGCGCTACGTCTCGGACCGGAAGCCTCAGATCCTCGTCGAGTCGGGGAAGGCCCCGGTCGAGGCGTTCATCCCGCAGACCCACCAGCCGGGCATGGAGGCCGAGGTCGACTTCGGCGACGTGACCATCCGCCTCGCCGGCGAGCTTGTGACCTGCTATTTGTTCTCCTTCCGCTTGTCCTACTCCGGCAAGGCGGTCCATCGCGTCTTCGCGTCTTGTGGTCAAGAGGCCTTCTTCGAGGGGCACGTGCACGCGCTGCGGACGCTGGGCGGGGTGCCGCGGAGCAAGGTCCGCTACGACAACCTGAAAGCGGCCGTCGCCCAGGTGCTGGGGCTGAGCCGGGCGAGGGTGGAGGCCGACCGGTGGATCGCGTTCAGGTCGCACTTTGTCCATGTTCCCGTGGGTTCCCGCAGCCTCCCGACTGCGTCCACGACCTCGATGACTGCGTGATCTGGGGCTTCCGGTCTCGTGGACACGATCGGGTGATTGCTGCTCGTTTCTCAGAAATCCTGAAGTCTCCTCAGCTGTCATGGCGGAGTCGCTGGATAGCTGAAGGGGAGGAACGGGATGGCACTGGCCGTCGTGCGCGATCTGCGGCCGGAGCTCCGGCTGGAGACTTCCGAGGAGGTCGCGGCCTTCGAGCAGGATCTGCTGGCTGAGTTCGTCCTCGCGAGGGCCTCTGCCGGGGTCCTCGACGACACCATCCGCGGTGACGTCGGACCCGTCCTTGGCCTGCGGGAGTGGTTCGGCCGGCCTCTGTGGGAGATGGAGGCCCACGACCTCGATCGGTACTTCGGGCGGCACCGTCGCCACTCAGCCTCTGGCACCAAGGTCCGCCAGGCCGCGGCCTTCGCCGTGTTCTTCGAGTTCCTCGAACTACGACACAAGGCCGGCATCCACGCGGCCACCGGCTTCGTCGTCGAGTCCCCGCTGGATGAGATGAACCGTCCTCGAGGTGGCACCTCCGCGAGGCTGCGGATCCCGCCGCCGGAAGCGGAAGTCACCGCGCTCTTCGGCGGCTGGCGGTCCGACATGGAAGAGGCACGCAAGTACGCTCCGGCCGCCCGGAACTACACCGCCTCGCGGCTGGCCAGCCTCATCGGTCCGCGGATCTCGGAACTGTGCCTGCTGCGGATCGGCGACGTTCGCTGGGACTTGGGGCGGTTCGGCAAGGTCCTCCTCAAGGGCAAAGGAAGTCAGGGACGCGGCAAGAAGGAACGGCTTGTCCCGCTCATCAACGGCTCCCGTGACCTGCTGGAATGGTGGGTCACTGGGCCGCGGTGGGAGTTCGACGACAAGGTCAACGACCCTCGGGCCCCGCTGTTTCCCTCGGAACGCAGATACGGCGATGGCTCCAGCAGGGCCGTGACCGACGATGCTCTGCGGACCGGGCTCGCCGAGGCGGTCACGCGACACCTGCCGCACCAGGTCGGCCAGCTCACACCGCATGTGCTGCGGCACTTCGCCGCTTCCGACCTCTACCGCAACGGCATGGACGTCGTTGCCATCCAAGAGATCCTCGGACATGAATGGCTCAACACGACCATGATCTACGTGCACGTTGAGAAGTCCCACGTCGAAGATGCCTGGATCCGAGCGGGCCAACGGGCCGCGACGCGATTCGGAGGGCCACGCCGATGAAGTGGAACCTGCGGATGGTCGCCGCACAGCGCGACATCTGGAAGGCCTCCGAGCTCCAACGGATGCTGGCGGACGCCGGATTGGTGATCTCCGCCGGCAAGATGTCCCACCTGTGGTCCGGACGGCCTCTGACCGTCCGCTTGGCTGACCTCGACATCATCTGCGAGGTGCTGGACTGCACGACCGCCGACCTCCTCGTCCCGGAGAAGACCAGTGTCCGGCAGGAGACCACGACTCTGGAGGCGGAGAAGCAGGTCGTCGGCGGCAGCCCGATCACCCACCAGCACCGACCGGGTCGCTCGGGGCCGCCGCTATGAGCACGCCCGTCCGGCGATCACGACCCTGGTCCACCCGTAGCTGCCGGGACTGCTTTGGGTGGGGCTGGATCGACCGTCCTCGCTGCAAAGCGTGCTGGGGCTTCACCTCGAAAGCCACCAGCCGCCACTGCGACGTCTGCACACGCGAGGTCGCCGCGATAGACGGGATCTGCCGCCTCTGCCGCCGCCAGGCCAGTCTGATCGCCGGCCCGGACAACAAGACCCGCGTCGACCTGACAGTAGCCGCCCGCACAGGACACCAGCTCTTCATCATCGGCACCCTGCGACCGCGCGGCGGGCCCCAGCCTCAGCCTCTTCCGTCGGCACCGTGGTCACCGCGGCCGCACTGTGTCCCGCCACGTTGGACGGAGCGGTTGCTGTTCGAGATGCCGCGCGAACTTCGCGGAGTCAGCAGCAAGTCCCCATCGCTCGACCCTCAACTGTTCGCGTCCTTGAGTGCCCGGGCCGCCCGGATCGCGGAGCTGCGCGGCTGGCCGCCCCGCACTCTCGGCTCAGTGCGACGCGGCATCCGGATTCTCTGCGCGGTTCACCGGCCAGGTGAGCGGATCCGGGCCTCAACCATCAGCCAGCTCACCCACACGGCAGTGCCGGCCAACCACGTCCAGGAGGTGTTCGAGGAACTCGACGTCTTCCTCGACGACCGGCCCGACTCGCTCGACGTCTGGTGCGAGGAACACCTGTCCTTCCTTGCCTCAGATGTCCGCGCTGAGCTGGACGTCTGGATCGCCATCCTGCGGCACGGGACCACGCGTCGCAGGCCACGTGCCCGAGCAACGGTCATCACGAATCTGAGAGGCATCCTGCCGTTCCTGACCGAGTACGCCGGTACGTACACAACCCTGCGGCAGGTCACACGGGACGACATCACCAGCTGGCTGGCCGACCGGCCCCATCGTGCCTACGACGCCAGCGCCTTGCGGTCGCTGTTCGGCACCCTCAAGGCTGAGCGGCTGGTCTTCGCCAACCCGATGCGAGGCATCAAGGGCGGCAAGCCGGTGATCAAGATCCCCGCGTCCCTTACTGCGGACGAGGTGAAGTCCGTGGCTCGCGCTGCATCGCAGGATCCGGCCCTTCGGGTCGTCGTGGCCTTGTCCGGCATCCATGCACTGCCCGCCCGCCAGATCCGCGCGATGCTGCTGGAGCAGGTGGACCTACCCGGACGCCGGCTTGATCCCGGAGGCCTGAACCGTCCGCTGGACGACTACACCGCCGAGGCGATCGGCGACTACCTCGCCTATCGCCACCGCCGCTGGCCGAACAGCACCAACCCACACCTGCTAGTCAGCCGGAACACAGCCACCACGACAACGGCGGTGGGCACGTTCTGGATGGACAGGCTGGTCAAGGACCTGCCCGTGGGCGTCGACCGACTACGGCAGGACCGCATTCTCGAAGAGGCCCTCGCCAACGGCGCGGACCCCCTCCACCTCGCACATGTCTTCTCTCTCAGCGCCAAGGCGAGCCTCCGCTACACCAGCGCAGTGGCCGAATCGGAAGCAGAGCAGGCACCGATCACCCACTGATGATGAACGTCCATACCCCCGCTGACGGCCGCGGCAGAAGGCCAGGACATCATGGCGGTGAAGCGCATGCGGGCAAGGGGAGCACATGACCGAGTTCATCGTCCACGACGATCCTGTCGGTCGTGCCGCCAGCAACTACATCGCCCACGCCGACCTGGCGCCGTTTGGACTCGACGGACAGATGGAACAGCTCTGGCTCAAGCCGCTCAACGACGGCACGTTCGCCATCGCCTGCATACCCTTCTGCACCTACGGTCTCGCACTCGGAGACTACGTAGCCCTCTCAGCTGATGACCAGGTCACGGAGGTCGTGGGACTCTCCCGGCACCGTGTCCTGCGGATGCTTCTCATGCCCAGCCCGGACCCGGCGCGGCTACCCCAGGCAATCGCCCGCATCAAGAACGCGATCAAGGAAGCCGGTCTCCTGAGCGAGTGGCACGGCGACCGCCACGTCGCAGTCGACGTCCCACCGCAGGCGAACCCCTCGCACCTGTTCGAGGTCATGGAACGCGAGGTCACAGAGGCCGGCGCATTCTGGGAGTGGGCTGACGCCCGTCCGTTCTCCGCCTGAACCGGAACCCCGGTCCGCCACCCAGCACCTGTTTCTCCGCCGTCTGAACTGGCCTTTCTCACGAGGCATAGTCGCCTTCGGGCCCCTGAGTTCGCGCTTTGGAGCCTTCGGATTTCCTGAACTCACGGAAGATCGGGATCGAGAGCTTCTACTGCCGGCCTGGCATCGAGGGCGCCCACGAGAAGGGCGGAGTGGAGGGGCAGATCGGCTACTTCCGCCGCAACCACTTCACCCCGGTGCCCGAGGTCGATTCGCTGGCCGAGCTGAACGAACTCGTCGACCAGTGGGATCTTCACGACGGGCGACGCCGGATCGGTTCGCGGCCGCGGACCATCGACGAGTACTTCGAGACCGAACGGCCGCTGTTGATGCCGCTGCCGGAGGAGTCTTTCGAGACGGGCCGGCTGTTTACTCCGAGGGTCGACCGCTACAGCCAGATCGCGGTCCCCACGAACCGGTACTCGGTGCCGGTCCGGCTGATCGGCAAGCGGGTCCGGGTCGTGCTTCACGCTTCTCACCTGGTGGTTTACGACCGGAACGTGGAAGTGGCCAGGCATGAGCGCTTGATCGCGAAGAGCGGCTGCCGCCTGGATCTGGACCACTACCTGGAGGCTTTGATCCGTAAGCCGGGTGCTTTCCCCGGCGCGACCGCGCTCGAACAGGCTCGCTCGGCGGGCAAGTTCACCCCGGTCCATGACGCCTGGTGGGCCGCGGCGGTCAAGGCCCACGGAGACACGGCCGGGACGAGGGCGCTGATCGAGGTGCTGCTGCTGGCCCGCCACGTCTCTCACGAGCACCTCGTCGCCGGACTCGCGATGGCCCTGCGGGCCGGAGCCCTGACCGCGGATGCGGTCGCGCTGGAAGCCCGCAAGATCGCCCAGGCTGAGGACGAGCCGGCCGGGCCCGCCGGCGCGGCCACCGTGACGTTTCTGCACGAGTGGCGGCTCGCGCATCTTCCCCCGGACACCAGGCCGCTGCCCTCGGTGACCCACTACGACCAACTGCTCCGACGCCGTCGCGCCAGCGGCGGTGAACACCGCGAGGGAGAAGCACAGTGACCCTGCCCCGCCAGCGAGGATTGACCGAGCAGGCCGCCAACACGGCCATCGACACCGCCTGCCGCCTGTTGCGGCTTCCGTCGATCAGGAACGAGTTCGCCGACATCGCTGATCGGGCGATGAAGGACCAGATGACCTACCGCGGCTTCCTCGCCGAACTCCTGATGGCCGAGTGCGACGACCGGTCCCGGCGCCGTTCGGAGCGGCGGATCAAGGCGGCCGGCTTTCCCCGGGACAAGTCGTTGCGGACCTTCGACTTCGACGCGAACCCGAACATCGACGCGGCCGCCATCCACACTCTAGCCAGCTGCGATTGGATCAAGAAGAGCCAGCCGCTCTGCCTGATCGGCGACTCCGGAACCGGCAAGTCCCACATGCTGATCGCTCTGGGAACCGAGGCCGCGATGGCCGGCTACCGGGTCAAGTACGTGCTGGCGACGAAGCTCGTCAACGAACTCGTCGAGGCCGCCGACGAGAAGCAGCTGACCAAGACGATCGCCCGCTACGGCCGCGTCGACCTCCTCTGCATCGACGAGCTCGGCTACATGGAACTCGACCGGCGCGGCGCCGAACTCCTCTTCCAGGTCCTGACCGAACGCGAGGAGAAGAACAGCGTCGCCATCGCCTCGAACGAGTCGTTCGGCGGTTGGACCAAGACGTTCACCGACCCTCGCCTCTGCGCGGCCATCGTCGACCGTCTCACCTTCAACGGCACCATCATCGAGACCGGCACCGACTCCTACCGCCTCGCCAGCACACGAGCCCGAGCTGAAGCCGCGGCCAGCTGACCGGAGCCCCCTGCTGGTCCGCTTTCCAAAGGACAGTGGACCAGCCAAGCCTCATGACTTGCTTCATTCTCCGAGTGCGAACGACGCCCGTTCTTGCCACTTCGTGCCGTCGTGGACCATGAGTTCAATCGACGAGACGTGAGACGTGAACGGGAGCTTGTCGGCGAGGTCGGCCTCGATCTCCTCCAGGACGGCGTCTTCCTGGCCTTGAGCGATGGTCAGGTGCGGCACGATCTCGGCAAACCGGCCACCATACGGCGGAGCCTCAGGCCAATGATCAGCGATCGCCTCTGTGAGCTGCCGCAACTGCGTGTCGGGCTCGGGAACGAGATACAGCACTTCCGGGAGCCGTCCACAGCTCTCGAACCGGAGGTCAAAAGCCTGGTGACTGCCCAGCACGTCCGCGAGAGCGGAGTGGACGAGCGCATCTATTCGGCTCTCGTCGAGGAACGGGAAGAGCACGGTGACGTGTGCTGGGACCCCGGCCTGGGCTGAGGGGTCGAGCCGTTCACGCCACGCGCGGACGGCCGGCTCCGCCTCCGGGATCCGGACGATGAGCCCCGTCTGGCCCGCCTGAAACGCACTGGTGCTGTCATCTGTCATGACACCGCATGGTGTCACCTCTGCCGCAGACAGCACGGCTCCTTTTTCGCTGAACGATCACGTCGTGCTGCGAAGCAGGTCGACGAGCGGGGCGGCCAAGACGCTGCCGCTATTTCCCGTGAACATCCAGAGTGCCGATGATCACTGAACGCCGCCGGAACCCACGAACAAACGCTGTCGGTTGAAGTGAACGAAGCCAAGACCTCGGGAACCAAGCGATTCCACCATCCGGTGGTCGGCGATCTGGAACTGGCCTACGAGACCCTGCGCGCAGCGGACGACCCCGATCAGGCCTCGATCACGTATGCCGCCGAGCCGGGCAGCCCATCGACACGACGCCCTGCGGATGCTGCTGGCCTGGGCCACTGAGGCCCCTTCCCCCATGCCAGCCGACGACCGCGCGCGCTGACCTTCCGGGCAGTGCGGGCCTCACCGCGGGCGACCCCGCACCTGTGTCAGACACACATGGGGCAATGCCCCGAACAGTAATTATGGACAGGGTTTGAAGGAGTCCGTGGTCCACCCCGTAGGGCGGGCCGCGGCGCGAAGCGCCTTCAAAGGGGCCCGGCGCGCAGTCCCTCTCCGCCGACCGCGTACGGTGGCGACCCGCGGGGGCAGCCGAGAGACGGTGGGAAGCCGTCGAAGTGAGTCTCAGGCTGAGCCAGGTGCACGTGGCAGGGGGCCTCACGACCGTCCATGCGGTCCAGGCGAATCGGCGGTCGGCGTGGGCGTCAACCGGTGGCGACCACGCCCTCGGCTGGCAGGGACGAGGTGGATGTCAGAGGGATCCGGTTGAATGAGCCCGTGACCGTCTATGACGTGGCCCGCCAGCTTCCCACCATCCCTGACCTGCGGGACCTGTGCCGCTCGCTTGCGATGCTCGACGCGATCCTGAGCCCGGACTGGGAAAGCCGGTACTACTCCTTCAACGCCGCGTGGGCTGCAGGCGAGGAGATGGCCTCGATGCGCAACGGGTCAGGAGACGAGTACTCCATCGTGTTCTCGGCGGCTGGGGCCTATGTCCGTGGCTTCGGCCACGAATCGCGGATCAGCCCATATGGCCACGATGGCGAGCCCTGGCCGGGAGTGATCGACGACGTTCCCGAGGTCTTCAAGTCCTTCGTTGAGGAGCCAGCGTTCACCGACGAGGACGGCGTGCCCGTTGTGTCGGCCTGCTTGTGGCGGGAGGGGACGGATGATCAGTGGCGGCACGGCACGATCGACTTCCCCTCGAACCATGCCGACCCTGATGGGGCGACGGGTCTGTTCCAACTGCTGGTCGACCGCTCACCCGAAGCGTTCCAGCGCTTCGCCGAGGACTACTACGAGGTCTCTGTGGATCTGGGAGCGGTGAGTGACCTGTATGCCTTGCGGCCGCTGGACCAGGAACTCGTGTCGTCGTTGAACGTAGAGGTCACCCTGGCGGACCTGGCCGAAGACATCTCCGAAATCGGTTATCCGCAGGCCCGTTGAGAGGGCTGCCGCCGGCGTCTCAGAAGCTGTTGTCTTTCCGGGTGTGATTGGCGTGTTTCCGCTGGTTGCGGATAGGTGCGGTAGACCCGTGGGAGTAGTGGCCTGTCAGGTCGTCGTTCCCCGGGAGGTCTCGAATGCCGTCAGTCGTTGGACTACTGGAACAGCATGAGCTCGTTGCTCGGCGTCGGGTCGATGGCCTGCGTGAGGAGGCCGACCGTATTCAGGCCGAGTTGGCCGCGGCCGAGGAGGAATGGCAGGAGTGGGTGATCGCCCGGCGGCGGGTCGATACGGTTCTGGCTCCGGACAGCGCCGCTGACGCCAGCCCCCGAGCCGCCGCCGGGCCTCGGGAGGCGGACAGGCAGCCGGCGACCCGTGATGCGGCCAACCCGAAATCGAGGTGCCGGTGTGGCGTGAGGAGGTCGCCTCTTCGGTGCTGTCGGTCGACTACCAGCGCATCCTTCAAGCCGTCGCGGACCGGGTCCGTCTCGGCCAGGGGCCGCTGACCTGCCAGGAAATGGCCGCAGTGTTCGGCATGGACGTGGTGCCGGCGCGGGTGGAGGCATTGCGGTCGAAGGCGAAACGCCTGGTCGCCCGAGGCTGGCTGGCCGAGCCCGCACCCGGCCGGTTCACCCTCGGCCCCGGTGTGGCCGGGCCAGGCGGCGGGTCATGAGGGCGGCCATCGACCAGTAGATCATCGCCTCGGCACTGGCGATACGACGCTCGAAGTCGCGGGCCAGGCGGCGGCTTCGCATCAGGTGCGCGAAGAGACGCTCGACGATCCACCGCTTGGGCAGCACCACGAATCCCTTCATGCTGTCGCTGCGCTTGACGATCGCCAGGACCAGGGCGAACGCGGCCAGGCAGTGCTCGATCAGACTGCCGGTGTAGCCGCCGTCGGCCCAGACCAGGGCCAGGCGATGGTGAGCGGCAGCCACCTGTTCCAGCAGGATGTGGGCAGCGGCGCGATCGCCCACATCCGCAGCGGTGACCATCACGCCCAGCAGCAGGCCGAGGGTGTCGACCACGACGTGCCGCTTGCGTCCGTTGACCAGCTTGCCGCCGTCGAAGCCACGGGTGCCGGCGCCGACCACGGCATCCGCCTTGACCGACTGCGAATCAATCACCCCAGCCGTCGGCAGGGCATCGTGCCCTGCCCTCTCCCGGACCTGCCCGCGCACCCGGTCATGGAACTCCCGGACCAGGCCGCGATCGCGCCAGCGCCGGAAGAACGCATAGACCCGGTCCCACGGCGGGAAGTCGGCTGGCATCGCCCGCCACTTGATGCCGTTGTCCACGAGATAGCCGATCGCGTCCAGCATCGCCCGGTGGCAGTACGCTTCCGGCTGCCCGCCCTGGCCCTGCATCCAACCCGGCACCGGCAGCAGCGGCCGCACCACCACCCACTCCGCGTCCGTCATGTCGCTCGGATACCGACGCTCTCGCAGGCGATTGTCGGCAGCGTTTCCGAACCGGTGAGCCAGACAGTCACACTCCCGAGTGCCCGCGGTGGACTGCACGGGCATCGGCACGCAAGACTGCGACACCAGGGCCTCCTGATGCTCGGTGATTCGACACCAGCGAGCTGTTCAGGAGGCCCTCCTCGTATGCGCCGAGCACCCGACGACCACCCAATCGAGACGGCCGTTCGAGCACCTGTCGGCGTACTCGTCAATGTGCCCAGCGTGGTACGTGTGAACGTGCTCAGCCCGTCTCTCTGCGAAACGACTCTCGATATGGGCTCAGCGACGATGCACGCGAGCGGCGACGGGTCGGACCGCGGTTGTCTGATCCATCGTCGGTAGCTGTGGGACCAGCACCTTCTGCAGCAGGAGGAGCTGACTTACTGTTTGGCTTCGACGCCTTCCCTTTGGAAGGCGTCGAAGTCGGTCTCGGCGAGTGCTGAGCTGCGGCCGCAGGGGGGCGTTGATCAGACATTTCGGCGCCGGACGTAGTAGGCAACCGTGACGACGGCGAGTAGCGGTCCCCACAGCAGCATCGGCACATAGCACGCATTCATGATCCACGCGGCCACGCCGTGGGGAGCCTCGGACCCACCCACGTCGGCGGGCGCGCCTCCCCAGAACATCTGCAAGGACAGCGCGGTGACCGCGAGTGCCCCCAGCGTCGCTGGAACAACCACCGCCCATATCGGGATGCGCCTGCCGCCCAGGAACGGTATCCAGCGCGGGGCTGTCTCGCCCCACGGCCTGACCAGACCGATAGTGAGGAGTGCAAGTCCTTCGGTGAAGAGGGTCAACAGGGTGATGTAGGAGGAGGTTTCCAGGCCGGGCTGCCAATCCTTGGCCAGCTGCCCGCTGAAGCCAACCGGGATGCCCACGGCCATGGCCATCCGCCACAACCCCGACGGCAGGACGGCCACCGGTACGGCATGGGCCATCCGGTTCACCCAGCGCGGCACCGCGTTAGAAGCGACGTCGGCGTTGGCGGACAGCGTGTTCCCAGTAACCATGGCAACCTCCCGAATGGCGTGTACGTTGCCTCAAGATTTCGCCCTGCACCCCACGCCAGGCGTCCTGCCAGAGTCTCGTCTTGCGCCACCCCCTCGGGTGAGCCCGCCTACCTCTCAAGCATGATGAGGCAACCCCGTGGGAGATCGCGACAGCCCGCCGGCCGGCCGAGACACTCAGCAGGCTGGTTGAGGAGGACCGCGACTGGCCTCCCGCAGCAGGGCAATACGGAAGTCGCTGGCCCACGCGGGCAACTCCACGTGGAGCGAGGTCGAACGACCGTGAGGAGCCGGAATCGCCGACGCGGGAAGAACACCGCAGGAGCCCCAAACATCGTCGACACCGCGAGCGCCCCCGCGGCATCCGAAACCGTCGACCAGACGTACTGACCAACAGACAGACATCGTTGAAGGACCTGTGCAGGTTCAGCTGTACTTGCCTGAGCACATTCGGGTGTACGCCGACAGCACCAATCCCCAGAGCATTACGATAAAAGCCACTTACGCGTCCGGGTGCTCCGGCAGGGCCAGCCAGTCCGACCAGGAGATCTCTCGGCCGAGGAAGCGCGGCTGCTCGAACGGCCAGTCGGCGGCGATCCACTGCGGCACCAGCTCGTCGAGGGCCTGCTCGACCTTGCTGCCCACCAGCTCGTCCACCACCCACCAGGAGATCTCGCCGTCCGCGCCGGCCCTCTCCGGGGGGTCGATGTAGACGCAGCCGAGCAGAGCTGTCTCCGCCGCGTCGAACAACGCGTAGTTGAAAGACTGGTGTGCGGCGATCTCCTTCTCGTGCCGCAACAGGTCGGCTTGGTCGGCCTCGTAGGTCATGGTGGCCGCGGGCCAGCCCCAGGCTGGGCCGTAGATGGTCCACAGTCGCTCGCGCGAACCCATTACAGCCGGATAGTCGAGCGGGGTGTCCGTCTCCCGGATCGGCCGCAGGTGATGACCACTGCCCGGCAGCGGTACCAGGACGGGATGGACGAAGTTATCGGGGAGCCAGCGCATAGCGCCCGACCGTAGCAGCGCGCGGCCGTCCGCTCCTCTGGATTTTCCCCGTACACCGCCAGGCCCTGCTCTCATGCCGGGCAGTCCCCGCGATCACCCGATCGAGACTCCCGTTCGATCGACAGACTCCGTGATCGGTATGGCAACGGCTTCTCAACGCCAGGGGCTTGTGCGCGTTGTTCTTCTCGGTCTGTGGCCTGGGCGTCGGAGCGCGCCATGTAGGGGAGGTGCTCGAGGCGCCGTGCGGCGCTTGTGGCCCACCAGCAACGGGCATCGGGCGAGGAGGCGGCCTTGGGGACGTTGCCGAAGGCGGGCGCCCTCGTTGCTGCTGGTCGCCCGGGCGCGGACACGGATGTCAAGGAATTCTTGACAAGCCGCCCGCGTCAAGGTTTCCTTGACGTATGTTGATCTTGAATTTGAAGGCCCGGCACCGGGACCTCTTTCCCGCCACCACATCCATGGCTGCCGTACTGCCGCTCGCCGTGAGCCTGCCGGCCATGACGGTGATGTCCGGCGGCCGGCTCGACACCTTCGCCACCGTCGCCCTGATCGTCGGGGGCCTCGCACTCATCGCCTGTACGGCCGCCCTGGCCGCCAGGGAGGCGGCCCGCAACTCCGCCGAGCAAGCACGCCGCGACGAGGCAGTCCTCGACGCCCTCGAACCCCTTGCCGGACTGCGCCGATGAGCGACGAACCACTGCTCCACCCGGCGGAGATGGACCGGATCCGGGAAGGGATCGCCGCAGCCATCCTCGGCGCCCCCGACGGGCTGGCCGACTCGCTCGAACACGACGCCCACGGGTACCTGCGCCTGGTGGACGCCTCGCGCGTCGGCGCGGAGGAGGCAAGTCGGCTGCTGCGTGAGGCCGTCCAGGGCGCCAGGGCCGCCGGCCACAGCTGGGACACGGTGGGCCGCGTCCTGGGAGTGAGCCGACAGGCCGCCCAGCAGCGCTTCGCGAGCAAGGCCGCGGGGGTGGGTCCGTCGGCACCGCTCGCCGAGGGGTCGAACGCCCCGAAGCGCCGCACCCTCAGCGGGTTGACCGCGTTCAACGAGATGGCCGCTCTGGAGGAGGCCGGCCGTGACGGCTGGCACATGGTCGGCTACGGCCCCTTCTTCCACGAGGTGGAGGCGTCCGGCCATCCCTGGGAGCACTGCCGGGTTACGCTCCCCTCCGCCGCGCGGCACCGACGGCTGGAATCGGAAGGATGGATTCCGGTCGGCGCGGGATGGTTCCCGTGGCGGTACTACAAGCGGCCCGTCGAACCCGGCAGCTAAAGGGTTGTTGCAGAAGGCTGGGTGTGGTCAGGCCGGCGTGCTGGCTGACAGGCTGGTTCGCTGTGCCATGGCGAGGTTGTGCATGGTCGCGACGGCTTGGACGACGTGAGGAAGGCCGTCTCCTTTCTGGGGGGAGTCGCGGAGGATCTCCCAGTTCTTCATCCAGGTGTGGGCGTCGGCCTCATGCCCACGATGTCGCGGGGGCTCCTCAGGCGGCGTGGTGCACTTCCCACCGGGAGATGCCGCTGCGTTCCTCGGCGACGTACAGCGTGCCGTCCGGGCCGAAGGCCAGCCCGTGGGGTTCGCGGTCGGGGGCGGCGAGCGGGTGTTCGGTGATCTTCCCGTCCGGGGTGACGGAGCCGATCCGGCCGGTTCCCCACTCGGTGAACCAGCAGGTCCCGTCCGGGGAGACCGCGACCGCGTGGGGGCGGCAGTCGGCCTCGGGCAGCGCGAACTCGGCGATCTCCACGCCTGCCTCGCCGGTCGTGAGATGCCCGATCCGCCCGGTGCCGATCTCGGCGAACCACAGGCTTCCGTCCGGGCCGGCCGTGAGCCCGACCGGGGCGGCGCCGGGCGTGGGCAGAGGGTGGATCCGGACCTCGCCGGAGACGGTGATCCGGCCGATCGCGTTCGCCTGGTTGAGGGTGAACCACAGGGCCCCGTCGTGTCCCGCCGTGAGGAAGGACGGGAATCCCCCCTCGCACGGCAGCGGGAACTCGCGGACCTCGCCGTCCGTGCCGATCCGGCCGATGCGGTCGGTGTTCGTCAGGGTGAACCACATGGCGCCGTCGGGCCCGGCCGCGATCCCGTAGGGCCCGCCCGCGTCGCCGGGAAGCGCGTACGAGCGGGTCTCGCCGTCCACCGTGATCCGGCCGATCCGGTGGTCACGGTACCGGGTGAACCACAGTGCGCCGTCCGGTCCGGCGGCGATCAGGGTGGGGCCGCAGTCGGAGGAGTCCAGTACGAACTCCTCGACGCGCCCGGTCGACGGGGCGAGGCGCGCGATGCGCCCGGCGTGGACGAGGGTGCACCACAGGTGGCCGTCCGGCCCGGCGGCGAGCGCGTACGGGCCGGAGCCGACGGTGGGGAGGGCGAGGGTGCCGAGCGGGCGCACGGAGGTGGTCAAGGGAGACGTCCTTTCGACGGGGAGGGGGCGGGGGCGGAGCGGCTGACCAGTAGTCACGGGCAGGCGCCGGCTGCGGCGGGCGCCGGGGCGCGCAGGGCGAGCCGGTTGCCCGACCAGCGGGCGCACAGTCGCCGGTCGTGGCTGACGACGACCACCGCGCCGGCGAACCGGGCCAGCGCCTCCTCCAGCTCCTCCGCCAGCGCGGGGGAGAGGTTGTTCGTGGGTTCGTCCAGCAGCAGGACGTCGGCCGGTTCGGTGACCAGGCGGGCCAGGGCCAGCCGCTGCCGCTGCCCGACGGACAGGGAGCCGACCGGAGCGGATAGCCTGTCGCGGGTGAACAGGCCCAAGGCCAGGAGCCGTTCGGCGTGCTCCTCGGGAGTCCCGGGGCGGCCCTCGGCGTAGGCCGCGAGCAGTGTCCCGCGGATCGCGCCGACGTCGGTGTGCTGGGCCAGCAGCCCGGTCCGGCCGTGCCGGACGACCTGGCCCAGGTCGGGGGCCAGGACGCCGGCCAGAACGTGCAACAGGGTGCTCTTGCCCGCCCCGTTCGGGCCCGTGACCAGCAGTCGGCCGCCGGCCGGCACGGTCACGTCCACCGGTGCGAGCCGCCCCTCGACCGCGACGCCCGCTGCGGCCAGCAGCACCCGTCGTGTGTCGCCGGACCCGGCCGGCCCGGCGGGCGTCCCAGGTCCGGCGGCAGCCGTGGCGGTGGCGGTGGCGGTGCGCGGTACGGCAGTGAACCGCAGCGGGTCCGCGGGCGCGGGCACTGGCTGGGCCAGCAGCCGGGCGAGGCGTTCCTCGGCGTTGCGGACCCGGCTCGCAAGGGACTGCTGGACCCGGCCGGCGGCGCGGTCGTACGCCATCTTGTTGCCGTCCCTCAAGGCCCGGCCGGGCGCCACCCGGCGGGCGGTGACGGCGGCGGCCTCGCGCAGCCGGGCCGCCTCGGCCCGCCAGGCGGTGTGGGCCTCGGCGCGGCGACGCCGCTCGGCGGCGCGCTCCGCGAGGTAGCCGGCGTAGCCGTTGCCGTACCGCACGGCCCTGTGCAGGTCGCCGTCGACCTCCAGGAGGGAGGTGGCGACGCGTTCCAGGAAAGCCCGGTCGTGGGAGACGGCGACCGTGATGCCGCGTCGGGCGCGCAGGTGGTCCTCCAGCCAGGTCAGGGCGGCGCCGTCAAGGTGGTTGGTGGGCTCGTCGAGGAGCAGCACCTCCGGGGCGGCGGTGAGCCGTACGGCGAGGCGCAGGCGTACGACCTCGCCGCCGGACAGGCCGCCGACGGTGCACTCGCGGGGCAGGGCCGGCAGGCCGAGGCCGTGCAGGGAACGCTCCACACGGGCGTCCGCGTCGTACCCGCCGCGCAGTTCGAAGGCGGTGAGGGTGTCGGCGTACGCGGTGAGGGTCTCGGCAGTGGCGTCGCCGCCGGCCATGCGGGCCTCCAGCCGGCGCAGGCGCCGCTCCAGGGCACGCAGTTCGGTGAGGGCGCGGTCGACCACCTGCTGGACGGTCAGGTGCGGGGGGAGGTCCTCCTCTTGCGCGAGGTAGCCGACGCCGCCTTCGGCGCGCAGAACGACCTCGCCGCGGTCGGGGCGCTCGGCCCCGGCCAGCAGCCGGAGCAGGGTGGACTTGCCGGAGCCGTTCTCGCCGACGATGCCGAGGCGTTCGCCGACGGGGACAGAGCAGTCGACGGAGTCGAGGACCAGGCGGCCGTCGTAGGACTTGGTGAGGTCAGACGCGGTGAGCTGTGCGGTCACAGGGCGGCTCCAGGGGTTCGGGGGCGGGGGTCGTCGTCGCGACGGCGGTGTGGTGGGTGGTGACGCGGTGGATGACCACAGGAGTTCTCCCTTAAAGCGACGGATGTTGCGTTAAAATGCTGGCATGGATTCCCCCGCGCAGGCAAGCGAAGATTCCGGCCGACAGGAACCGGCCGCGAGGCGGCGCCGGACGGGCGGCCGGAGCGCCCGCGTCCGCACCCAGGTGCTGGAATCGGTGGGCGCACTGCTCCTGGAGGCCGGGTACGACGGGCTGACAGTCGACGTGGTCGCCGAACGCGCCGGCGTCCACCGCACGACCGTCTACCGGCGCTGGCGCGACGTCGGCAGCCTGCTGGCCGACGTACTCGACGCCGCGTCCGACGACACGTGGATCCCACCGGACGCCGGGTCGCTGGAGGACGACCTGACCGCCCTCAACCAGGAGGTGTACGAGGCGCTGGCAGGCGGCAGGCCGAACCTCACCACGGCCCTGATCGCCGCCGGGTTCCGATCGGCCCAGGCAGCGACCGCGCTGTCGCGCTTCTGGGAGGACCGCTACGCGCGATGTGCGGTGGTCGTTACCCGGGCAGCCGACCGGGGCGAACTGCCCGGCCCCGCCGACAGCCGAGCCCTGCTCGTCGCCGCGACCGCCCCGCTCTACCACGAACTGCTGCTGCTCCGGGCCGTCCCCGACCCGACGCTGCCGCACCGCGCCGCTCGAGCCGCCGCCGCAGCGGCCCGCGCCGGCGCCTTCGGCACGCCGCACTGACCCCGGACGAACCGGCGGTCGGCGGCCGGCTGCCGTCCCGGTGCCGGAGGCGGTAGGCCTGAGCGAGGACGCCGAGCGGTACTACGGGCCGCTGACCTTGTGCTCTGAAGGCCCGTGTCACCGGATCGTCTGAGCCCAATCAGAGCCTCGCTGATCCAGTCGGGGGTGGATCCTGTCTGTGCTTGGTCTGGCTGGTCGGAGTCTGAGCTGGGGGCGCCCCGTTGCAGGGTGCGGGCAGCGAGTACGGCTCCGGCGGGACTTTGCGGACACGGCCTAGCCATGCCAGTGCTCGCGCCCGAGGTGGATCAGGTGGAGCTGGTCGCGGGCTGTCGCGAGGACGGGGGACCAGTCCTCGCCGCGTAGGGAGGCGGTGAGGCACGCGGAGGCCGTCATGAACATGTGGTCGACCAGGAGCCGGGACAGCATCGTCACGTCGGCGGTTCCCCAGCCTTCGCTGAGCGGGTCGGCCACGAGGACGGCGCTGATCTCGGCTGCGAAGGTGTCGAGTTGTCCGGCGATGGCCTCGCGCACCGCCGCGACTCCGCCGTGCCGCTCCCGGACGAGGAAGCGGACGTGTGCCGGGCGGCTGCGGACGAGTTCGGCGACGAGCTGCACCGCGCGGTCGGAGCGTCGAGCGGCGTCGCCGTTCGACGCGAGGACGCCCCGTACGGTTGCGTGCAGGCTGGCCAAGGCCTCCTCGACGAGTGCGGTCCCCAGCTCGTCCATGCCGCGGAAGTGCCGGTAGAAGGCGGTGGGGGTGACCCCGGCGTGCCTGGCGACTTCCCTGAGACCGAGGGTTCCGAGGCTCCGCTCCTCCAACTGGGCCAGGGCCGCGTCGAGGAGCGCGCGTCGGGTGCGGCGGCGCTGTGCCTCGCGGACACCGGTGTTCGGACTCATGAAGGGAGTCAACCGCGTCACAGTCAACGGCCGCCAGCATGAGACGGATTGGACCGGGTAGTCGGTGAACAACTGTTACCTGAAAGTGGGAGGTACTCCCGTGCTCTTCCTCGTAGGTGCACTGCTCGTCCTGGGCGTCGTCCTCGGCGCCGTGGCCCATCTGCCGGTGCCGGTCAGCGTGGCTGCCGGCCTCGCGATCGCGCTCTGGCTGGCCCTCTTCGCCGCACGCGAGCGCCTGTCGGGCCACCGTGCCGGGCGCCCCGACCATCGCCAGGGAGGTCTGTGATGAACCCGCGTACTGACGTCAAGGTCCCGGCCGATGCCCGTCCTCGTACCCGTGGCCGCTACCGTGACGCCGACGCGATGGCGGTCATCGCGTTCGTCCTCGGCCTGGTCGGCCTCCTGGTGATGAACCTGGTGCTCGGCCCGATCGCCGTCGTTCTCGGCTCCCTCGCCCTGTGGCGGCAGACCGCCAGGCCGGGCCGCGCCCGCCTGGGCATCGCCTTGGGCGTAGCCGACCTCGTGGTCCTCGCCTGTCTCGTCACCGCCGACGACACGTGGTCGTGGAGCCTGACCTGAGGTGACGGTCACCTGGTCCGTGTACGGCGCCCGCCCGCCAGCCCGATCACCCCGGTCGAGGTCGAGGTCGAGGTCGAAGTCTAGGTCGAGGTCGAGGTCGAGGTCGAGGACGCGAGAATGCGATCACCGCTTGCCGGGTGTGAACTGAAAGGTGAGCGGAAGTGTTGGTGACCACCCAACCCTGCGCCGCTACCCCGGCGAGCTGGCGAGCGCCAGCCCGGTGACCGCTCACACCCGAAGCTCGACCTGATCGATCGCACCGGTGGCGCGTAAGGGTTGGCGGACTCAAAGGACCGTCGCCACACCGCGGAGTTGACCATCGCGCGCGACCTGGACACTCGCTCCGCGCAGGATGTACTCGCGGGTATCCCGTGCGCGATTCCTCCGCCACGCGTTGACCCGATGCTGGAAACCGCCGGAGCGGGCGCTACCAGCGGATGTGGACAGAGGGGCCATGGAACGTGCAGTAGTGCTGATCGGCGTGAGTGCTGATCGGCGTGAGCAGATCGGGAGATTTGCCCGAGTTGCAGGCCGTCACCAAAGGCCTGGACGCGATGCGTCACTGGGTAAAGGACCAGCACATCCCCGAGAAGCGCGGCCGAGTCCTCTCTGACGAGGACGGCGTCCCAGTACACGAGTCCGATGTGTTCGATGCCGTGAAGAGGTATGTGGAACTTCATACGGTCGAACAGCTGGTCATATATTTCAGTGGCCATGGGGTGAACAACAATGCAGCGAATACTGGCTGCTCTCCGATGCCCCGGGCAACCCGAACGAGGCCGTGAACGTCGCGCGCAGCATGCGGCTCGCCGAGCGCTGCGGCATTCCTCACGTCGTTCTGGTGTCGGATGCCTGCCGAACGGCGCCGGCGAACATCCAGGCAGACGATGTGACCGGCTCAGCCATCTTTCCCAACCTTCCGGTGGGCGCCATCGCCCAGACCGGTGCCGTGGACGTCTTCTACGCCTGTCGGCTCGGTGAGCCCGCCTACGAGATCGCCGACCCAGCAAAGGCGAGTAGTGGCTATCGGGCTCTGTACACAGAAGTCCTCGCGGAGGCCCTCGACGGCGCGTACGCGGACCTGCGTGAGCGTGTAACCAGCGACGGCGAGGTCTATGACGTGGTTCGTCCCTATCCTCTGCGGAGGGCCCTTCCGGACCTCGTCACCCGCCGCATCATCGACCTGAAGGCGACGATGACCCCCGTTCAGGTGCCCGAGAGCAAGGTCTGCTCCGACCCGGATGTGGCCTGGCTGTCCCGGCTCTCCGTTCCTCCCAGCCCTCCTACCGGCCCTCTCCCCGGCGGCAGCGGCGCTCCTCCCCCCAGGCCCCCGCCGCCCCAAAGCGCTTCCCCCGCCCCTGCCCGGCATCACTTGTGGCGACGGCTATGGCAATGGCAGTGGCGCCGGCCCGCCCCTTCCTACGACGCCGCTCCTGGCGATGGCGCCTGGCACACCACGGATCGCGCCCCGCTCGACCAGACGCGCCATGATGTCGAACTCACGGTCCGCCTGCTCGACCGACCGCCGGATCTGGCGGGTACCAAAGAAGCACCGGCCGCCCTGCAGGTACACGGAACGAAGTTCAAGGGTGCGGATGCGTTGTATGAAGAAGTCCTGTCGGTTCATCGAGGTGTCGTGTCACCGGGCCGCCGTGCGCGAGAGCATTGCGTACCGACGTCAGTCTCCTGACAGCCCGCGACCATCGTCCCTCCAGTTCCGTGTACCAGGTACGCCTGCCGACGGGGGCGGCCACCTTGTGGAGCATGTCCTGGGTGCGCCGTCGCTGCAAGGTGTGCGCAGGATAGGCGGCGGCCAGGGCGGGAAGAGCAGCAATCGCCTGCACGATGTCGGTGCGAAAACCCCACCGCTCGTACTGCACAAGGCTGTTATGGAGCGCGATGACGACCTCGGCTGTTTCCGGGCCCAGCGACCGTACGCCGTCTCGCGCGTGCCACACCAAATGCACCAGGTCAGCGGCCGTACGGTCGCAGATCCATGCGTCCTTGTGGTATTCGTCCAGATACGTACGCTTGCTGCAGCGCCTCCACCCACGTCAGGTCCTGGTCGCCCATGCCGTACGAGCCGTCCCGAAGGACCTGCGCAAGCTCATCGGCCCACGACAGCTGCGTGATCTCATCCCCCACGTTCATGGTGCCAGTCTGGCACCAGCCTCGGACAGGGAAGTATTCGCCTAGAGGATCACGCGTCGAGGGCGCACGTCCCTCCCGCCACTCTCTGGCGTCGCGCCGAGCGGCGATGCGCGGCTGGGCGGCACCAGTGCTAGGGGTGCGGTTTGGCCACCCACTGCCATTCTGTTGGGGAGGCCGACTCCGCCGAAGGGCAGGGAAATGGTGCACGGCGCGTTCGGCCCGCTCTGCACACGCTCCTACGCCTGGATCACGTGGCCTTGAAGGACGATCACGCGGTACTGGGCGCGCTCCGCCGTTGGGGGTGAAATGGCCGGCGTCCGGGGCGATCAGCCAGCTGTGCCACGCCTCCTGGTAGAAGCGGGCGGTCTCCAGCGGCTACGCCGTAGTGGTGATGCGGAAGACGTCGCAACCGCCCGTCCCGACGACCGGGCGGCGCGCCCACGCGTCCCCGCCCAGCCGCTCGAACGCCTCAACGGCCGCCTCATCGCAGGGTCAGGGTCTGCGCGCGGTCGGCCGCAGTACGCCGCTGAAACCGGACTCCACCGGTCAGCTCGCCGTCGCCCCGCGGACGGGTGACCCTCACGGGCCCTGGGCGGATGGCTGAAACACCCTCATACCAGCCCCATTTGGTGGGCACGGTTGTTTGGCGAACAGCTAACTGAGTAGGCGTACATCTGTGCGTCCGCCGTTTCCGTCGTGGTCCAGCTACCCCGGTCCGTACGCGGTTACACCGCCTACGGATCGTCCGCCGACGACGCCGTTGCGCCACGCGGCGTCCTCCTCGACCTCAGGAGCACCATGACCCCGATCCTCTTCGTCTTCGCCAAGGGCGGCCCTCCTCTGGAGTACGCGCTCCCGCGCATCGCCGCCCACGCCGAGGTGCACCTCCTGGCGCTCGCGCCGTTGCCCCGGATCACCGAGTCGGTGTGGCGGCCTCGGTGCGCGTCGGTCACCACGGCCCCGCCGGGTGAGGGGGTGGAACTGGTCGATCTGATCTGTTCCCATGCCCGCCGCGTCGGCGCCGAGGCGGTACTGACCCTGTCGGAGTACGCCGTGGTGGCCGTCGCCCACGCGAGCCTGCGGCTGGGTCTGCGCGGTGCCGGCGAGCGGGTCGCGGGGGCGCGGGACAAGCGTCTGATGCGCCGGATCTGGCGTGATGCCGGGTTACCCGTACCGGGGTTCGCGGAGGTCCACACTGCGCAGGACATCACGGCCGCCTTCGACACCCTCAGGCCGCCGCTCCTCCTGAAGGCGGCCTGGAGCGCGGGTTCCACAGCCCACCTCACCGTGTGGAACGAGCAGCAGGCCGAGGCGGCCTGGAAGACCGGACGTTCCGTCATGGAATCCTCCTCCGCGCAGGGTTACGCGGAACTGCACGCCGCGGATGAGGGCGTCAGCGATTTCCTGCTGGAGGAGATCGTGACCGGAGAGGCCTCTGACTGGTTCGACGGGGACGGGTGGGGCGACTACGTCAGCGTGGAGGGGATCGTCGCCGACGGCCACTACCACCCGCTGTGCATCACCGGGCGGATGCCGACCATCGCGCCCTTCACCGAGCGGGCGAGCCTGGCTCCGGCCGCCCTCCCGGACGCGTTGCAGCGTCGGATCGAGGTGGTGTCGCGCGCCGCCGTGGACGCGCTCGGACTCGACACGTGCGCCACCCACACCGAGATCAAACTCGGCGCGGACGGGGCCATGTGGCTGATCGAGACCGCAGCCCGCTTCGGTGGGGTGATGACCACCCGGCAGGTGGAGACCGTCTTCGGGCTCGACATGATCGGCATGCTGGTACGCCAGTTGCTCGGCCGGGAGGTCGCCTACCCGCACCGGATGCTGACCGAGGGCGAGGGCGCCGCCGGATCCCTCGTCGTCCTCGCCGTCGACCCCGAGGGCCGGCCTTGGACCGAACTCCCAGCCTGGGACTTCGATGCGGTCGACTGGCCCGCCCTAGTCGCACCGGGATCCCGCGTGGAGCCGGTGCGCGAGCACAGTCTCGCGCCGGGCAGCCCCATCCCGCCGTACGAGGAGGCGGGAGGCGCCAATTCCATGGCTGCGCTGTGTTTCCTAACCGCCGAGTCCGGACCGGAGCTGCTAACCGACTGCGGCCGCATCCTCGCGGCCCTGCCGAACGCCCTCACCGCCCCGTCCCTCGCCCGGACCACCACCCCCACCGCCGCCCCCACCGAACCGTCCGCCCTGTCCGCCGACCGCTCGACGCCCGGGAGCACCGCATGACGAACCCCGGAACCATCACTGCCGCGCCGTCCCCCCGGGGCGCCGCCGTGGACACCCTGCTCACCCTTCCTCTGTTCGAGCAGCTGGCCGGGGTGCTGGGCGGCCACCCGTACGTGAAGGTCATCGTGGATCGCGACCAGGGCCTCTGGCACGTCCTCGACAGCGCCGTGCACTCCTTCCACGTCAACTACATAGCCACCGAGATCCAGGGGCTTACCCTCGAACAGCTCGACGACGAACTCGACCGCTTCAACCACGACGTCTACCAGAACCCCGCGCGGCGCTTCCTGCTCGGCGTCCTGTCGCTGCACTCCCGGGGCGGCCCGGAGCGGGACGAGCCGTTCATGGTCCTGGAGACCACCGAAGCCGACACCATGGGCGCCGACCTGCTGATCGAGTTCCACGCCTTCGTACGGGCTCACCTCGATCCCGCGCTGGAGCTGCTGGTGAAGCCGGCCAACCACGGCCAGGAGAACGCCCTCGCGGCGGTCCCGGAGACCGTGGTGCCCCGAGCACGGGGTCACGCGCTCCTGGCGACCGCGCCCTTCGTGCCATTGACGCTCGCCTCGGCCACCGGCCGCCTCCGCGCCTTCACCTCGGCCGAGGAATACCTGGCCGCCCGCGCGGACCTGACCTGGTACGACATCGTCGCCATGCCGGTGGTCCCCGACGACATCCCGCGGCTCGCCGGTCTGATCAACGCCCATCCCACCACTCCGCTGTCGCACACCAACATGCTGGCGGCCGGCTGGGGCATCCCCAACGCCATCGTCCGCGGAGTCCTCGACACGATTGCCGACGAGAAGCTGGACGGCGCCTGGATCCGTTACGAGGTCACCGCCGACGGGTTCGTCATCGAACCCGCCGAAGAGCCGTCGGACCTCGCCGAACCGACCTGGCACACGCAGCGGGTCCGCCTCGACACCCCGCACGTGACGGACGTACCGCTCGTGCCGCTGTCCGCGTTACGCACCGGCGACCGCAACCGCTACGGCACCAAAGCGGCCAACCTCGGGGAACTGCACCACGTACTGCGCCACGGATCGGGCAGGCTGACCGGCTACTACTCCGTGCCCCGCCCACCCCGGGCCGACCTGCTCACTCACCTGGCCGCCCGGCTGGAGATGCCCCAAGACGGCGATCTCGCCCAGCACGCGAGCGAGTTCCTGACCCGGCACGTCCAGGCGCCGACGGGCATCGCCGTCCCCTTCTCCGTCCAACAGCGCTTCCTGGACTCCTCGCCCGCCGTGCAACAGAGCATCGGCAAGCTGAAGATGGCCCTGGAGCTGAGCTCCATGGACGCCGTGGACACGGTCTGCCTCCAATTGCAGCACCTGGTGCGCACCCTCCCGGTGCCCGAGGACCTGGTGCGCGCCCTGGACACCCAGCTGGTCGAGCATCTGGCGGGCACGGGCCGCTTCGCCGTGCGGTCCTCCTCGAACGCCGAGGACCTGCCAGGCTTCTCCGCGGCCGGGATCTACGAGTCCCACACCAAGGTCACCGACCTGCCGGGGCTGCTGGACGCCATCCGCCAGGTATGGGCCTCGCTGCTCTCCCCGCGCAGCGTGCGGCTGCGCCATCAGGCCGGCATCTCCCTGGACGACACCTACATGGGCGTGATCGTCCAGCGCTACGAGCCGTCCCCGCTCGGAGGCGTCATGGTCACCTGCAATCCGACCAACCGGGCCGACTTCCGCAACGTGTACCTCAACTGCGCGCACGGATCCACAGCCGATGTCGTCGACGGCCGGACGATGCCCCTGCAATACCTGTACAACACGGTCGAGGGCGGCGGCCGCACGATCTCACTGGGCGCCGCCAACGAGGACCTGACCCAGGGCACGCGGGCCCACCTGGGCCGGCTGGCGCTGGCAGGCCGCCTGCTCCAGTCCCACTTCGCCACGGACTACACCTTCGCGGGGCCGCTCGACATCGAATGGCTGCTCGGGCCGGAAGGCGCGCTCCACATCCTCCAGCTGCGCCCGTACAGCGCCTGACCGTCCGTACTTCCCCGCGTACCGTCCCACCCGAAGGTCGCCCATGCCCATCTCCCTGCGTACCCGCGTGAAACGCCGCGTCCGTCCGCCCGCCGCGGTGCTCGGCGTGATCCGACTGAACAACGCATTCCAGCTGTTGTTCAACCTGCTGTGGTGGATGCCGGTCTTCTACCAGTACCAGAAGCAGGCGGGCCTGTCGGACAGCCAGATCTTCGGCATCCAGAGCGTGTACTACGTGGCGTTCTGCCTGCTGGAGATACCCACCGGCTTCATCGCCGACCGCATCGGACAGCGCCGCTGCATGCAGCTCGGGGCGGCCGCGATGACCGCGGCGAACCTCCTCCCGGTCACCTCCCCGTCCTTCGCGGGCTTCATGGCGCACTTCCTGGCCATCGCCGCCGCCCGCTCGCTGGTGTCCGGGGCCTCCAGCGCCTACCTGTACGAGTACCTGCACGAACACGGCGCGGACGAGCACTACGTACAGGCCGAGGGCACCGCCCGGGCACTCGGCCTCTGGGCGAAGATCGCCTGCTGGCCGCTGGTCGGCGTCCTGATGCACGTCCGGCACGAGGCCCCCTACGTGCTGACCGCGCTCTCCACGCTCGGCTCGCTGGCCTGCGCCGCGGCCCTCCCGGCAATCAAGGCACCCCGCCCGGGCGGTCACCCGCCGACAGAGCGCATCGGGCTCCTCAACTCGGCCCGCCAAGCCGCGAAGGTGCTCGCAACGTCACGGTCCCTGGGGCCTTTGATGGTGCAGGGCGTGGCCGTGTTCACGCTCGCCCGCATCTGCCAGGTCAACCTCTTCCAACCACTGCTCCTCGAAAAAGACCTCCCCGTCACCGACCACGGTGCGGTGCTGTCGGCGATGACGGTCGCCGAGGCCGTCGGTTCGGCCAGAACCGGCTGGCTGCGCAACAGACTGTCCGACACCACCGCGGTAACCGTCCTCAGCGTGGTCATGGCCCTCACGCTCGCGGCCACCACGCTCTCGGGGGGCCTGGGCACGATCCTGTGGCTGTGCGTGTTCGCCGCCGCGGCAGGCCTCGCGTACCCGGTGCAACGCAACCTGATCAACACGGCCATCCCGCCAACCCCCTACCGGGCGACCCTGCTGTCGGTGGAGTCCATCATCGACCGCGGCGTGTGCGCGCTGGTGGCGCTGGCCGTCGGTGCCTACCTGGCGGCGGACCGCCTCGACGCGCTCCTCGTGCACGCAGCGGCGGGCACCTGCCTGCTGCTGCTCGTCGTGGGCGTCACCCTGCGGCGACTGCGCCGGGACAGGGCACGTCCGGCCGCCGATCACCCCTGACACGGCGCGACTGGCCACGCGCGCCGCGCCACCAGCGCCCGGCGCGGTTCGGTCGTTGACTCCGAGACACGAGCAGGAGCGCGAGCTGCCGCATCGTCAGGTTGTTCGGCCAGTACGCAACGACCAGCAGCACGCGGTCCTAGCTTCGACTCGTGTCCTGACCCATCAGACAGGGCCCTGGGGCCAGCGCAGCCCGCGCCGGTCTGAGGTGCGCGGTGAGGCCAGGTGTCCGGAGTTCGGGGGCCTACCACCAGGCTGCGCACACGAAGCGCCGGCCCCGCCCGACCGTTGAGTTGGGCGGGGGAGACGGGCTGACGGTGTACCAAGCCGGCGGCGCCGGGGCTCCTGGGAGGCAGGTGTGAGCAACGCCAAGGAGCGCTACAACCTCCGCGAAGGGTGGTGTCGTTCCGTCCTGACTGCGCCACACCGTTCCGCCCATGACGAGATCACCCGCGGGTTGCGCCCGTCGTTTCGGGGTCTGCCCTTACGACGGTTGGCCGGGGGCGAGCGCGTCGCCCCATGTCCAGCGCGGGGCGTGCTCATGGGGCAGGTACAGGGTGCGGTCGGGGGGGAGGATGACGGTGGCATCGGTCAGGGCCGTTCCAGTGGTGGCCGCGACCGTTGTAGCGAGGGGTGAGGTAGGACCATTCGAGGTTTCCGGCGATCATCGCTTCCAGCGCGTCGACGTAGGCGCGGAGGCTGCTGTCCTGGCTTGCAACGCCGGCCCGCACTTGGGTGGTGAGGTGGTCGAACTCGGCTTCGACGTAGTGGACGGTCGCGGCGATGCGGTCGACGGCTGCCTGCAGGTCGCCGCCGTTGTCGACGAGGGCGAGGTGGATCTCGTTCATGGCGTCGCCGCTGTAGAGCTCCTTGCGATAGGAGAAGACGTCGTTGACGCCGATCCAGTGGCCCTGCCACCAGCATGTTGAGGCGCCGTAGTTCGGGCAGCTCCTTCAGGCGGTCGCTCAGGTCGATGCCGAGGCCGAATGCGAGAAGGGGGAAGCAGCACTCTCCGATCGAGCTGTTGCGGTGCTTCTCGTAGGTGGGAAGGTCCAGTGCCGCGCGGTCCTGGACGAGGTCACGCTCGACCTGGCAGGCCTCCAAGAACTCGTGCAGAGTGCGCGCGTAGCGCTGCCACACCCGTTCAGGCGCGGGGGGAGGGTCTGGTCCCGCAGCTGCCCGAAGGCCCGAGTGAAGGCGGTGTCCACGGCGGGCGGTCTGCCGTCGAGGACGGCGGGCAGTTCGTGTATCCCCAGGTGCCGGATCCGGGACGGCGGTGCCTGGGCGAAGACGTCGTCGATGCTGAACAGGACGTCGATCCAGGCGCAGATCACTTCGATGCGGTCCTCACGGGCGTCGGCATACGTGAGCAGGTTCCACAGGGAGCAGGGGTGTCCCTGGGGCGGCCTGGCTATGCCGCCTGCGGGGGCGCTGTCTTCTGCGTGGCCGGGGTTTCTCATCACCGATGTTCCCCGTCGGCTGATGCCGTGCGGCGGGTCGCAACCAGAGGGCCGGCCTTGGGAGTGATGAGGAAACGGGGCAGTGGTCGCAGTGGTGTGGCACTGGCCTTGCGTAGTTGCCAGCGGCTGCTGATGGTGGCGAGGGCGAGGGCGAGGACGGTTTCGGTCATGCCGTAGTGCTCGCCCAGGCACTTGCGGCGCCCGCCGCCGAAGGCCGTGAATGCCTGGCGTTGGGCCGGGGTGACGCGTTCGGACAGCCACCGGTCCGGGTCGAGACGCTCCGGGTCCGGGAAGACGGCCGGGTCACGGTGCAGGGCGTAGGGGGAGACGATCACATCCGCGCCCGCAGGAACGGTGAAACCGGCGAGCACGGTCTCCTCCGAGGCGACGCGGCTGAGCATCCAGGTGGGCGGCCACAGCCGCAGCACCTCGATGAGGACCTGACGGGTGTAGGACAGGCGCTCGATGTCGGCGAAGACGGGAGCGTTTCCGGCGAGCTCGCGGTCCAGCTCGGCCCACAGCCGGCTCTCCACTTCCGGGTGGTCGGCCAGGGCGTGCAGGGTCCAGGCGAGCAGGGAAACGGTGGGTCTCCACGCCCGCGGCCAGCACCGACAGAACCTGATCACGTACCTCCGTATCGTCCAGCGGGCGGCCGTCGTCGTCGGCGGCGGCCATCACCAGGGACAGCAAGTCATCCCCTGGTGCCTCGCCGCCCCGGTACTGCGCGACGGCCGGGGCCGCGATCAGCGCCGCGCCACCACCTGGGCCGCAAGCCGGTACATGCTTGCTTCCACACCGATCCGCTCACCCTCACGCCACCCGCCGACCGCCTGCGCGACGCAATCAACCGAGCCGGGCGGGCCGGGGCGCGGGTGGGCGCTTGTGGTCGGCAGACATTGGGGCGGAAGGTGTCCTGGTGAGTCGGGCCGAGGCGGGCGGTGACGCATCCGGAGACACGGTGGACCATCAGGAGGCACGGTGGATCTGCAAAGGGAATCGGTCATCGAGGTAGGACGGGCGGCTGAGCCGAGTGGGTGGTGCTGTCTGCGCGCGGCGCAGCCCCTGTGGCGGCCACGGTGCCACCGCGACCGAGTTCAGGCAGGTTGAGCCTGTCGTTGTCGCAGCTCGACTTGGCCGAAGAGGAGGGCGTATCCGTCGGGGAGTTGCCGTAGCAGTCGGGCCAGCAGGTCTGGGCCGGCGATGGGGCGACGGCTGCGAGGACGGCGCCGGTGTCCCACCGGGCGACGGCGGGGGTGAGGCCGGTGCGGGCGGCGAGGTCCTTGACGAAGCCCCAGCCAGTGAGCCGTTCGTTGTCGGGGGGCGAGGCGGTGAGCGCGAGGGCCGCTTCCACGGGCAGGCATCGTGCGAGGTCCACGCGTTCGTCGCCCGTCACTTGGCGGCCGAGAGCGGTGAACACGGCGCGGACCGCGTTCTCTGCGCGTTCACGAGTGGTGTAGGCGCCCTCGTAGCGGACGCGCTCCAGAATCTGGCCGAACGTCATGGCAGTGAGGGACCGTTCGGGTCGCCGGCCTTTCTCTGCGGGGGTTCGGGGTCGTGGGTCAGGTGGGCTGGGAGCGCCCGAAGAGGAGCTCGTAGCCGGGTGGGAGCTGGAAGAGGATGTCGTGGGTGGGGGCGTCGCCCGCGGCGGTGGCCACGGCAGACAGTACGGCGCCGATGTCCCACAGGGCCGTGGCCTCGGTGGCTCCTTCGATTCAGGCCGCCGTCGCGCGCACGAAGCGTTGCGGGAGAGCGGTTCGGTGGCCTGGAGCGGGTTGAGGAGGATCAGGGCGTACGTCTCAGGCAGTCGGGCCGCGAGCCGGGCGCGGACGGGGACGCCCCGCCCCCTTTGCCGATGGTTCAGCCGGAGATCTGCTTGCGGTCGTCGGCGCGGCCGATGGTGACCTTGCGCGGCTTGGCTCGCTCGGCGATCGGGACGCGCAGGGTCAGGACACCTGCCTCGTAGTCGGCCTGGATGAGCTCGGTGTCCAGGGTGTCGGCCAACACGATCTGCCGGGAGAAGACGCCGAGGGGCCGCTCGGAGAGCTCCATCTGCACGGTGTCGGACTTCGCGACCGGGCGGCGCTCGGCCTTGACGGTCAGCATGTTCCGCTCGACGTCGATGTCGATCGCCTCGGTGCTGACGCCGGGGAGGTCGAAGGCGATGACGTACTCGTCGCCCTCACGGTAGGCGTCCATCGGCATGACAGACGGCTTCGACCAGGTCCCGGACGTACCCGACAGCTGCTGGACGAGCCGGTCCATCTCGCGGAACGGGTCGGTGCGCATCAACATCGCGAAACACCTCCAGTTGGTTCAGGCAGGAACTGCCAATGCGCTTCTACGTGCTTCCGTTGAACATGTCATCGAAACGACGACAAGTAGGACGTCGTCCAGACGATGACAAGGGTGACTGGGAGTGTCATGGACGAGGTTGCCGAATCCGCTGAGCGGGTGTCCTTCCTTGCTGCCGCGGCAGCGCTGGAAACGATCCGCCAGGCCGTGACGGACGCCCGGCAGGCCTCTGCGGATACGCCGCACGCGGGTGCCGGGGAGGCGCCCGGCCCGCACTCCGCCCTGGCGGCGCTGCTGATGCTGCGGGAGATCCGTGAGCAGCTTGCAGGCTGGGAGAGCAGTCTGATCGAAACCGCCCGCGGCGAAGGCGCGAGCTGGGCCGATCTCGCAGGACCTCTCGGGGTCGCCAGCCGCCAGGCCGCCGAACGCCGCTACCTGCGGCTGCGCCCCGGCGCGGCCGGAAGCACGGGCGAACAGCGTGTCCAGGCCACCCGCGACGCACGCGCCGCCGACCGCACCGTGACCGCCTGGGCCCGCGAGAACGCGGCCGACCTGCGCCGTCTCGCCGGCCAGATCACCTCCCTCACCGACCTGCCCGCCGCGTCCGAGGGCGCGATGGGCGAGCTGACCCTGGCCCTCGCCGACAACGACGCAGCCCGCCTCGTCCAGCCCCTGACCGATACGCGTGCCCACCTGCGGCCCGAAGACGCAGACCTCGCCGACCGCCTCGACGCCCTGACCCGGCACACCGACCAGCTCCGCCGCGACAGCAACGAGGAGCGCAACACCTGACCCCTAGTCCCGGGCGACGACGGCGCTGCGCGACACGTCAGGACGACTGGTGAGCGAGTGACCGCGGAGAAAACACGCTTGGCCACACCCCGGACCCGGACTCCCCTTCACTGCCGGGACCCGCCGGGGCGCGCAGACGACTAGGAAGACCACGCCCCGCTCGTGCGGGTGGAGACCGGAGAGCAGAGCGTCGTCCTACGAGTCAGCCGGACTGCCCCAACGAGATCGTCGTCGATCTCACCGAGGTCACCTTCTGCGACTCACCGCACGCCCGGACAGCTGACCGCCGCATCCGCACGGGTCTGCTCGGGGCGACCGCTGGGCCCGATGGACACCCCGGACCGGTGCTGCGAGCAGGTGGTGCCGGCCCAGTCGCGGCGGATGGAGCGCCGATCGTGGAGGTCGGAACCGCCAGGCCTGGCGACAGCCGGCTCACGGCCACCCGGGTGACCTCCACCCAGTCCACGGCCCTGTACCGCCGCACTACACGCACGCCGGCGCGAGGATGCGCGGGCCAGTTCCCCCTTCTTCGTGGCTGGAGTATTCCGTGCTCGAACGCAAGCAGCTCAAAGGCCGTACGAAGGTCACCTTCATCCTCCCTGAGGACACTCCGGACGGGCCCGTCAGCGTCGTCGGAGACTTCAACCACTGGAACCCGGCCGCCCACCCCCTGGAGCCCCGCGGCGACGGCACCCGTGCCGCAACCGTCGCCCTCCCCGCCCACAGCGCACACTCCTTCCGCTACCTCGCGGCCGGCGACTACTGGTTCGACGACGAACACGCCGACAGCCACGACGGCACCAACAGCCGCATCCACACCTGACCACCGGCCTGCCGACCGACCTGCCCCGACCCGCCCCGGCTGGCCGTGCAGCTGCCTTCCTGGCCGCCCGCTCGTCGAACCCGTAGCCACCAGCGCCAGTGCGGAAGATTCATGTCCTCTCGTTCGGCAGGACCACGGTGACAACCCCTTGCCGCCTGATTCCCAGGTCCTGACCAGCACCGAGGTGAGACGCCTGTGAGCAGCCCGATCGCCCTTTCGGAAAGCTCCCTTGCTGCCCTGCACCATCTGCGGGAGAAACGGGAGATCAACACCGTGACACTTCGCTACGCGGACGTCCCGGGCGTCCTGGTGATGGAGGTCGAGGAAAACCTGACCCCTGACGAGTTGGTGCAGGCCCTGCCTGCGGACGAGCCGCGGCTGGTCGTCCATGAGCTGTCCTTCGCCAGCCCTGAGGGCATGCGAAGGAACACCCTGCTGCTGATCTTCTGGATGCCACCGGACGCCAGCGAGCAGGAGGAGGCGTACGCGTCCGGGTACAGCGCCCTGAAGGAGTACCTGGCCGACGTTCACGTCCACCTCACCGCTCGGCGGGCCGACCAGCTCGCGTACCGAAGGCTCGTCGACCTGGCCGGCTGAGGACTCTGCAGCCTCAGCCGAGCGCACCGGCGGCCGCCGCGCGTGTTCTGCGCGGCAGCCGCCTGGCTTTTGGCTCGGGCGGAACCTGCCCTGCGGGCGGGTTCGGCGAGCGCTGTCAGACCTGGCCTCGCCACTGTCCGGTGGCTGATCCGCGGTCTTCGATGAAGTGCTTGAAGCGCTTCAGGTCGCCCTTGACCTGGCGGTCGACGAAGCCGAGCTTGTCGCCGAGGTTCTCCGCCATCCCCTCGGGGTCGAAGTCCATCAGCGTGACCTGCGTATGGGTGGGATCGATGGGCTGGAAGGTCACCAGGCCCGACTGCTCGCTCTCGCCTCCGACGGTCACCCACGCCACCTTGGTATCCGAGATCTGCTCCGTGATCTCCGCATCGAACTCCCGCTCGACGCCAGCGATCTTCGTCACCCAGTGCGTGAGCGTGTCCGTGCGCTGCTCAATTCGCTCCACCCCGTCCATGAACTGCGGAAACGACTCGAACTGCGTCCACTGGTCATACGCCGTACGGACCGGAACGTCGACCTCGATGGACTCCTTGACCTGTGACATGACCTGTCTCCTTTGATCTTGGGTGGTGAAGCGGGAGCCAGGCGGTCTCGGGCCTGTCCCCGACTCCCACAGGGCACCCGCATCCGTGCCCGCTCACCGTGCGCCTGCCCCGGCAGCCAGGGCCGCCGAGTCCGTCCCCGGCTCCGGCGTCCCGGCGAGCGGCCTCGCGGCGGAGCAGAAGCCGGCCCCAGGCAGCAGGCCGACGACTGGGCCGAGTGCCCGTTTGACCGCACGGATCGCCGGCACCCCCGAGCCTGTGGCCCGGGCGCGCTGCCCTGTCCCGTTCCGCTTCATTCGGTGAGGCGGTTCCAGCGTGCGATGTCCATCGGAAGGGTCAGCGGGCGGTACTGGTCGGTGTCGGTGTCGGTGTCGGAAAGTCGGGGTTCGTCGGTCGGGGAGGTGTCGCTGGTGTAGCGGGGGGAGGTGGCGGTCCACATGGTGACGCCTGCGATGAGGTGGCCGAGGGCTTCGAGGTAGGTACGCAGTTGGGGGCTGGCGTTGGGGTGGAGGGTGTCGCGGAGTTTGAGGAAGGTGTCCAGGGTGCGGTTGCGCAGGGCGTTGGCCGTGTCGACGGCTTCCTGGAGGGTGAGGTGGGGGTCCTCGTTCTGCAGGACGCGGATGAGGCTGCAGTCGTATTCGCCGCGTTCCGTCTCCTTGTGGCGGGAGAGGAGTTCGTTGTCGAGCAGGGCGATGGTCAGGGCGGTCTGGGTGGCGGCGCGTGCGGCGGGCGAGCCGATCTCGTGGGCGGGGATGTCGGCGCCGGTGGAGATTTCGACCATGGCGGCCACGGCATCGCCTGCGCCGTGGGCGTAGCGGAAGGCGAGGTAGTCGTCGAGGGACGGCAGGGTGGCGGTCCGTTGGAGGGAAGCTTCGTGGACCATGCCCAGTGCGTAGCCGCGGAATCCGTCGATGGCCCGGCGCAGGGCTGAGGGGTGGGCGATGGAGTGCAGGTCCTGGGCGATGTCGGCCCAGGCGCGGACCCAGAGGTCGTCATCAGCTGTGAGGGCGTCGGGTGTCTCCATGATCTGGACCAGGCGGGCGGCGCGGCGGATGAGCTGGTGGAGGCTGTCTTCGGAGGTGCCGGCGCGGTCGCCTTCGTCGTCCAGGGCGAAGCCCCAGGCCATGTAGCGGGCCATGGTACGGGCGCTGAGGCCGGTGGCGGAGGGGATGGTGGCGGCGGTGCCGTAGGCGCCGACGGTGCCCATCAGGGCGGCGTGCTCGGCGTCGGGGCACACCCCGGTCTGCTGGAGCCAGTGGCCGATCTCCTCGGCCATGGCCTGGGTATCGGCGTTGGCGAGGGGGGTGATCGGGGCCCAGAAGGTGGGCAGTGCGAATGCGGCGGGGGCGGCGGGGGCGGTCACGGGCGTGCTCCTTGGGGTGCGGGTTTCAGTGGGTCCGGTCGGCGGCGAGGCGGGCAAGGCAGGTGAGGTCGGCTTCGGCCGCCGGCTCGGGGTTGGCTGCGCGCAGGTGTTCCAGCGCCTGACCGAGGTGGTGGCGGCTCTGGCCGACGGCCCAGTCGCGTCCGCCGGCGGCCTCGACGAGGTGGGCGGCCCGTTCGAGTTCGTCGGAGCCCAGCGGGCGGGAAGTGGCGTACAGGGCCGCGAGTTCGCGGGCGGGTTCGTTGTCTGCGGACAGCGCGGCCGTAACCGGCAGGCTCTTCTTGCGGGCCTGCAGGTCGGCCAGGCGTGGCTTGCCCGTCACCGCCGGATCGCCCCAGATGCCGAGGATGTCGTCCGCGAGCTGGAAGCACTGGCCCAGGTGCGTGCCGAAATCACGCAGATGGGCGGTGCGCTGCGCGTCGGCGCCGCCCGCCAGGGCCCCCAGGGCGCAGGAGACGGCGATCAGCGAGCCGGTCTTCGCCGCGGCCATCGCGGCGGCCTCACTCGGGCTGACCGGATCGGGGCGCTGTTCGAGGGTTGTGTCGGCGTACTCGCCGTCGATGAGCTCCTGTACGGCTGCTGTCAGCCACTGCAGGCCGGTGCCGCACAGTGGCGCGGGCGCCTGTGCCATGGTCTGCACGGCGAGGAAGAACGACGCATCGCCGGCCAGAATGGCCGCCGGCGTGCCGAACAGGGCCTGGATGGTGGGTCGGTGACGCCGCAGCTGATCGTTGTCGATGACGTCGTCGTGCAGCAGGGAGGCGTTGTGGACCAGTTCGGCCGCGACCGCAGCGGGCAGCGCCCGGGCCGTTGGACCGCTGACGGCCCGGCACGCCAGGAGGACCAGCGCCGGGCGCAGGGCCTTGCCCGGCACGGCGGCCGGGCGCCCCTCGGCGTCGGTCCAGCCGAGATGATAGTCCGTCAGGCGACGTATTGGTGGCGCTAAGTGGCGGGCGGCCTGGCGCAGGGCGGGGTCGACCGCGCGAGCGGCACCGGCCAGGATCTGGCTTGCGGATCTGGCCCGGGGCACTGCTATCGGTTGCGATGCCATGCTGGCTCCTTGTCTGTGCGGTCGTGGTGGGCTGTGAGGGCGCGCGTGCGGGCCACCCGGCCGGTGAGGTGCACGGCAGGGCGGGTCCAGACGTGGATCGCTGCGCGGTTGGGCGCCGCGACCGACGCTGTCGGATGAGCGGATGCGGAACAGGTATGCGCGCGTTCCTGTTACGGCCGGTCAGGCCCCGGGCCGCGATCGTCGTGGGCCGGGGAAGGGCGCGGGTGGGCGACGACGATGACGCGGTCGGGCGTCAGCACGGCCTTGGCGACCGGCCGGGGCTCGGGCCCAGGCCCCGGAGTCAGGCGCCATCGGGTACTGATCGCCACGAGGGCGATCATCTCTTCGGTGAGGCTGAAGACGTCACCGATGCACTTGCGTGCGCCGCCACCGAACGGGAACAGGCCGCGCTGACCTGCGTTGTCGCCACGCTGGGAGCACCAGCGATCGGGGTCGAAACGCTCGGGATCGGGGAACAGCCGCGCGTCATGGTGGAGCATGTAGGGGCTGAACACCACGGCGCTCCCCGCCGGGACGCGCCACCCGCCCAGCCTGGCATCGGCGGTCGCGGCCCGGGTGAGCAGCCAGACCGGCGGGTACAGGCGCATCGCCTCGGTCAGTACGCCGCGGGTGTACTCCAGGCGGGAGAGGTCCTTGACGGCGGGCACCTGCCCTGCGAGGACGCTGGTGATCTCGGCGTGCAGGCGCTCCTGGACTTCGGGGTGCCGGGCGAGCAGGTGCAGGGTCCAGGACATGGCGGTTGCGGTGGTCTCGACTCCGGCCATCATGAACGTGAAGATCTGCTCGTGGACCTCTGCCTTGCTCAGCCTGTCTTCGCCCTCACGGGCTTCCGACAACGCTGACAGCATGTCCTCACCGCCGGGGCGGTCACCCTTGTCGCCCCGACGCTCCTCGATGAGCTGGTCGATGACTGCGTGCAGGTCCGCCGCCGCCCGATGGTACTTCCGGTTGGCGGAGGTGGGCAGCTTCTCCCACACCCGTAGCGGTGCGGTCATCTGCCGGTAGACGCCCTCGGTGACGACGGGGATGGCATGCTGGACGGTCGCGATGGACGCTTGGTCCAGGTCGGAACCGAACAGGGTGCGTGCGGTGATCCGCGCGAACAACGCCACCATCTGTTCCACGACGTCGACTGGCCGTTCGGCTTGCCACGTCCCGATCAGTGCGTCGGCCTCGTGAGCCATGACCGGTGTATACGCCTTCAGTCGGGCGCGCGTGAAGGCGGGTTGCGCCAGCGGACGCTGGCGCTGGTGTTCGGTCCACGCACTGGTCGCCAGCCCGTTCGCCACGATCTGGCGGGCTTTGTCGAAGAGCATCCCGCCCTTGTCGAACACCGCCGGCTCGCGGAGCATCTGCTGCACCAACCCCGGCTCGCACACCACGTACGCCCGCACCGGACCCAGTCGGATCCGGACCAGGCCACCGTGGCCCGATAACGACTTCATGAACTCCAACGGCCCGCGCCGCAATTGCGGAAGGTGCCCGAGGAGAGGCCACGCCCCCGGTGCGTCCGCCACCCGACCTGACATCCGCTCCGCCACAGTCGGCACCGAAGCCCTTCGTTGACGTCCACGCGGCAAACCTTAGGACGCTGGGACGCTGCCGGTCAGGCAAATGATCGCATCGCCACGACAGGCGGCCCCGGCAAGCGGCCCGGCCGGCACCGCCGCCACCGTCCAAAGATCTCGCCGACCACATACGACTTGCCCCACCCCCGAGCAGCGAGACCGGGAGCCGATGCCCCTGGTGGAGGTGACCACAGGGGCGCTCCGCATCGGGCCCGCCGAGTCATGGTCACCCGCCGGCACGCCTGGGTCCCGGTGAACTGCTCGGTCTGGGACTGCCGGACCGTCGATACCGGCAGCCTCGGCACGCTGACGCCAGGTCCATTGAGACGGACGAGCAGATCGAAGGCTGCCTGTCCTTCTTCGACGTCCGCGGCCTCGTCCTGAGGCCCCTGACATCACCGTCGAGACCACCGACCTCGACGGGGCCACGGCGACCACTACTTACCGGCAGGGCCTGGCTCGGCTCATCCACCACGAAATCGACCAGACCACCTCGACGGACACCTGTACGACGACCAGATGAGGGAAGGCGTCGCGCCCATCCCCGTTGCCGAGTAACGCCAGACCGGATCGGCCTGGCGTTACTGAGAGGACGTCAAGTCCGTTGCCGGTAGCGGCCTCGGTCCGGAGCAGCACCAGCAAACTGGCGGTTCCGCAGCGGCACGAGGCTGGAGCCGCGGCTGCCTGCGTGCCAGGCTGGCGGCCATGATCGTGAGGGTGAGTGAGGCACGCGTACGTCCTGAACGCTTCGAAGCGTTCCACGACTGGATCGTCTCCGCGGTGCGCGATTTTCCTGGTCGCCATTCAGGGCTGGTCGACCACGAGGTACTGCTCGCGCCGCCCGACTCGCTGCTGTACGTCAGTCGCTGGCGCAGCGAGGAGGACTTGGTCGGCTTCGCCGGCGAGCACTGGCGTGACCAGCCTGTGGTTCTGCCGGGCGAGGACGAGTACCTCGTGGCGCCACTTCAGGTGCGACACTTCACAATCGCATCTCTGATCTGACTACAGCCGCAGGGCAGCGGCTGCTTTCCCCTGCGCGTTGCCGGTCCAGGCGTGCAGGGGGACCCCGCCGAGGGGGGGATTCGGCGGGGTCCCGATAAGCACAGTAGCTCTTCGAGCTCGTCGATCAGGCATTTCCGCTGAGGGGCTCGCCGGGTTCCGCCTGGGTTGATGTCCGCAGGCTCAGAGGATGGGAAGGCCCGGCGCTCGCGAGGGCTCAGCCTGCTGAGCCCCGGGGGCATAGCCGGAGCCACGCTGTGAGCGAGGCGTGGAGTTCAAGGACTTCCGAGTGTGAGAGGTTGTCGCCTGCCGACCCGACGTGCAGGCGCACGGCGTCAGGGGTGATTTTCCACCCGACTGCGCGAGCCCGGGGCGAGGTCAAGGTTTGGTTGTGCGCGAGGGTATGCAAAGCGGCCTCGGCGCGAGGGGACATTGGTGTTACTGCCCTGGCGCGTGGGATGGAATGCGTAGGTCGCACGGGCAGGCCGATTGTCGTATAGAAGGTGCGGATCGCATCTTCCAGTTGGACAGATGGGGCAGGAGCAGGTCCGACGAACTCGCTGAGGAGTTCGGCGCCGTGGCGGTGCGTACCCGCCGTATGGCTGTGGATGGAGGGGGTGCTCGTCTCCCTCAAGCCGGATACAGGCCGGAGCGATGAGTACGCGGGTGTAGCCGTCCTTGAGGAGCTGGGCGTGGACTTCTCGTAGCGGGCAGCCGGTCTGGATCACGCAGATCTGGGTCAGTAGAAGATCATCGGGAAAGGTGGGCCGACTGGGTGAAGTCGGCGTCGCGGCGATGAGTCTGCGGGCACCGGCAGGTCTATCTCTTGACGGAGACAACCGACTCATCGGGAGTAAGTCATGGGCCTCATCCACATCGAGCTGTTCGCGACCCTCGACCTGGTCGGGCAGGCGCCTGGCGGCCCTGACGAGGACCCGGTGGGTTTTCCGTTCGGCGGCTGGCAGGCGCCCCTGCTGGATGAGGTCGCCGGGGCGCAGGTCGGGGCCGCGTACGAGGGCACGGACGCCCTCCTCCTCGGCCGGCGGACGTACGACATCTTCGCCGCCTACTGGCCTCACCAGGAGGGCGGCGAGGACAACGAGATCGCCACGCTCTTCAACAGCGTCCCGAAGTACGTGGCCTCTCGCGGCAGGCCCGACCTCTCGTGGGCCGGGTCCACGCAGCTCGGCACGGACCTCGCCGACGCGGTACGTGAGATCCGTGACCGGCACGAGCACGTGAAGGTCGTCGGGAGCCTGAACCTCGTGCAGACCCTCCTGCGCGAGAAGCTCTTCGACCGTCTCGACCTCTGGCTGCACCCGATCGTGCTCGGCGTCGGGAAGAAGGTGTTCGACGACGGCGCGGTGCCCACCAACGTCACGCTCCTCGCACCCCCGGTAGCCAGCCCGAAGGGCACCGTCTACCTGCGCTACGGGCTCGCCGACGGCACTCCCGCGACGGGGGACATGAGCGCACCCGATCGCGGTGCCGGAAGCGACGACTGAGGCCCCCCGGGCCTGGTGGGGGCCGTGCCGCTGCGGAACGGGCACAGGGATACCAGCCGCCCCAGCTGCCCACCCTGCCCGGGACCGGAGAGACCGCAGCGTGGTGAGGCGACCGGAATCTGAGCATCGAAGTTGTCCATCAGGGCCGGGTAGCGCGCTCAGCCACCGCGACATAAGCCCACTCGCCGGGGAACGGCTCAGTTGCCCTGAAGGAACTCTCGGGCGCCGCGGAGCCGGATACCGAGGTGTCGCTGGGTGACGCGGCTGTCGAGAACGACCCTGAGCCCGCCCGTCAGATTCGTGTCGGCGCGCCGTCCTGAGGGTAGTGCGGAGGCTTCGAGTCCATCCCGCTGGGCGATGAGCACGCCGAGTTCGTGGCGGGTGACGGCGTCCGGCCCGGCCAGGTGAAAGATGCCTGTCGCATCGGACCGGGCGAGTTCCCACAGGCCCGCGGCCAGATCGTGCACGTGAACCGGGCAGCGGATGTCGTCGGTGAACAGGGCCCCCTCCTGCCTGCCCGCGGCCAGTGCGTGGACCATGCGCTCAGCGATGACTGGCCGTCACCGATGATCAGTGAGGTGCGGGCGACGGCCCCGCCATCGACGAGGAGCCGTACGGCGGTCTCAGCCGCCGCCTTCGCTGCCCCATATGGCGTGACGGGGTCCGGGAGGCGCGTCTCGTCATAGAGCTGCTGGCTGCCGGAGAAGACCGCGTCACTGGACACGTGGACGAGCCGGATGCTCCGCTCTCGGACGGCGAGGGCGAGGTGCATGCTCCCTTCAGCCGTGATCGCCCAGTCCGCGTTGCCGCTGCTTGCGTTGATCACCACGCTCGGCGCCACCGCATTGAGGACCGACTCCAGGCCGACGGGGTCACGGAGGTCCAGGCGATGCCAGGGCACGCTGACCTGCTCGCCCGGACGGGAGTGGAATGTGGCGGCCGTGGCCCGGCCTGCTGAACTTCCTTGCCGGACAAGCTCCGTGCCCAGAAACCCGCTGCCACCGATGATCAGCACCGTCATGAGCCCCACGCTACTGGGGCCACACGGCGGCGGGGCCGAGATCGCTGGACAGGCCCCGCCAGGGTGTCACGCGGCAACGATCCGTGCCCGGCCGCACGAGCGAACGCAGGGCCCGGACCAATCCGGCCCTTCTGCGGCGGCACGATGAGCCCGGTGCCCAGGTAGGCGCCGTCTGCGATCACCGTGGTGCCGGCCGCTTTCGCGGGCAGGTCCGACTCCCGCCAGACGTGGGCGTCGGCCGTGTTCCCGGGCGCCGGACGGGCCGACGCGATCACCAGGGGGTGTCGGCATGGATGATGACCTGCACGTTCGCCGAGAACCGGTAGTTACGGGCAGACGCGCCGACGGTGCGGTCGTGGACCGGGATCAGGGTGCGTCCACGATCCACAGCCCTTCCACGCCGGAGACCGGCTTCGGCGCCGGCTCCAGCGCAAGCAGTGGCCGAAGCCGCTGGATGCCCCGGCAGACCGTGGCCGGGGAGATGCCGAAGAGCGGGGCGAGATGCCGCATCGTCGGATTGGTGCGGTAGTAGACGGGCACCAGCAGGACCCGGTCCGCCAGCGGCAAATACCACGGCCGGCCACCACCCGGGCCGTTCCCGCACCACCCTCGACAACCGCTCGGACCGGTCCGTCCGCAACCCGGTGAACGTCTCCACCCACAACGACTCAGCCCGCAACACCCCGCCCATACAGGGAAAATGCCCCGCACCGAGCCTTCTGCAACACCCTCCAGCACTGTCGGAGGGCGTCCTCGGGGCTGAGATCGGGTGCGGCCCGTAGGCCAAGGTTTTGGCTTTCCTCCTCTGTAGGGCGTTGCGAAGATCGTACCCATGACCTTCTCGTTCTCGGTCGACCAGATTCTGGGCGACCGCTCCTTCGCCGAGATCGGCCACCCCGCCCTTGCTGTGGCCGACGGACGGCGGGGGCTGCTCGCTGTGGCGGGTACGCACGGCTTCTCCAATCACCCGACGGTCGGCGTCTACGACACCGCCACCCTGTCCTGCCGCGCTCTGATCCGCTCTCGCCTCGTCGTGCAGGCGATGGCCTTCCACCCCACGCTGCCGCTGCTCGCCGTCGGAACCGGTTCCTACGACGGCGGGTACTTCTTCTCCGGTGACCTGCTCCTGCTCAACCTGGAGACGGGAACGTCCGTCTCGGCCTTCGAGCATGGGGACGGGCGTCAGGTCCTGGCGCTGGAGTGGCTCGACGAGCAGCGACTTCGCGTACTCATGGCCCCGCCCGACGACTGGCAGGACAAGGAAGCGCACACGCACGGTCACATCGCCGTGGTACTGCGACCCGACTGGACTCTGGTGCCGCCCAGGTCCATCACGCCCTACGACTTGGCCGGACCCCGAGTATCCGCGCCCCGTCCCGATGGCAGGGCAGCCGCGCATGAGCTGGTGACCGAGCTGAGCCCAGACTGGGAGCCCCGTCTCACTGTTCAGGCAGTGGAGGAGCTCTCGGACGGCCGGATCCTCGCCACGCTCGGCGGGGTGCAGTTGGAGTGCTGGCTTCCGTCGGGGGAACGGGAATGGGCCGTCCCGGACGAAGAAGGGGGCCGCGAGATCGCCGTGGCCCGGGACGAGAGCTCAGCCTGGGTCTCCCTCGTACACCCCGAAAGGCACGACCGGCGCCCGCAGTCCGTGGTCCGGCTGTCCCTGGCGGACGGTGCGCAAGTGGACCAGGTCGCACCGTCCGGCTACGTATCGCTGTCGAGTGCGGCGAACGGCGATCCGGCCCTCGCCCCCTCCGGGTACTGGATCCGGGGTGTGCCCGTCGCCAGCAGGTACCTCTTTCATATCCGGCACGCCAACCACGCCTGTTTCCTCTCCTACGTGAAGCAGGAGGGCACCCGGCGTTCAAATCCTGGAGTTCCGTGGGTAGCCGCCGCCGAACTGAAGCCCGGACGAGGGTCCGGTCGACCGGCCGAGCCGGCGGCAACGAACGTACGGCTTCTGTTCCCCTACTCCTGGGTCCCCGGTGAAGAGCACTTCGGTGGCCCCGGCGTGGAAGCCGCCGACGGGAGCCTGATCCACGCGGGCAGGGTCTTCAGGCAGAGACAGCAGCCCGGTGACTCGTTCGTCGTACGTCGCGAGGCTTCGGACGGGACACCGCGGTGGGTCTTTCGCACCGACCGCTCCGCCACCGCGCTCGACGCCGACGCGACCACTGTCTTCATCGCCTACGACGACGGCGAGATCGTCGCTCTCTGCATCGACGACGGCACCGTGCTCTGGCGACACCACCTCACCCTCGGAAACGTGACAGTGATACCCACGGCACTCACCGTCGCCCTCTCGGGTCGCCTGCTCATCGGCACCCGCGAGGGCCGAATCCTCCTCTACTCCGCCACCAGATGACGGCCTCTGCACGCGCCGCCGCTACCCGAAGTCACTCGTCTGACCTGTGAACGCTTCGGTTGGCGAAGCCCGCCAACTGAAGGGCTCTGACCGCTCTTCCGTTGTGACTACGCCTTTCGTAAGTGTGTTGGCCACGGCGCGCTTGGGGTGTGACTTTCGGCCGCGGTGATCGTTCACCGGTAGTGAGGAAGATCATCACCGTCGTAGCGCGGAGCGTGCGCATCTCGACGGCGTCGCTGGAGGAACGGTTGACTGCCAGGTCGGTTGAACCATGCGTCTGATCCGCGTCGTCTGTTGCGCGACGGTGGCGCTTCTGCTGACGAGCTGCGTCGATCGTCCGGCCGCATCCCACCCCGAGATCCCGGCTGGCGAACATGCCCGGGATGACCTCATCAAGTCCGCGCAGCTTGCCCTCGTCACTCGCTGTCTTTCCGGGCAGGGGCTGACCGTGCCGTCCCCACAGCAACGCCCGAAGGCGGCTGCCGCCCAGGACAAGCGATTCCAGGCCGCCTATTTCGGCACTGACCCCCGCGAGCTGTCCCTCACCCTTCCCACCGGTTACACCGTCACCGCCAACACGGATGGCTGCCTCGCCGACGCGCAGCGCGTCCTCTATGGCGATCAGAAGCGGTGGTTCGAGGCCGAGGTGGTCGTCAACAACCTGCGCGCGGAAGCGCAGGCCCGGATGACGACCGACCCCGATCACCGCGCCGCGATGGCTCGCTGGGAACGCTGCGCCGGACACCTGTCCAGAACGCGCCCGGACCAGCCGGACCCGGCCGTCACCGATCGCTGCAACCGTGAGAGCGGCCTGGCGGATGTCGAATCCCGTCTGGAGCCCACCCTGCTGGCCAAGGTACGTACCGAGCGGCGCGAACAACTGACCGCCTACCGACAACTGCGCACGATCGCCCTGCAGCGCGCCGTCAACCTGACCGCCGACGCACAGGCTCCCCAGGGGCCCAGTCGGAGAACCGAACCAACCACCGATCTGCGGCCGACCGAACCGAAAGGGCACCACCCCTCATGACCATGCAGCGCATCATTACGTCCGCCGCCGCGGCGCTCCTGGCGATGACCGGAGCCCTGACGGTCTCCACTCCGGCCGGTGCAGCCGACTGCCCCAGCGGACACTTCTGCGCCTGGACGGATGCCGACTACGGTGGCCAGCGCGCCAACTGGTCCGGCGATGACGGCTGGTGGGAGAGCTACATCGCAGACGAGGACTCCTCGTGGGCCAATCACGGAATTTCGGGTCCGGGTATCAAAGACCACGTCAAGGTGTACTCCCGGGCACACCAGGGCGGCCACATGACCATCTGCCTGACCCCCGGCCAGGAGGTCGGCTACAACGGAGCTGCGAACGACAACGGGGACTCCCACACCTGGACGATGAGCTGCTGAATCGAGCCCGTGCCCGGCAATCAATCTGACGCGTCGTCCGGGGCCCCATGCGGGTGCGCCCCGGGCGACGGTCCCGGCCATTGAGCCGCACGAGTCCGCACCCAAGCGTGGACTCATCAGCCCGACCGCGACACACCGTGGCGAAGGGCGAAATGTGCGGGCCGAGTGTCCGCCTCGTCCCAGTAGGAGTCTCGTCCAGGCGCAGCCATCACGGAAGAGCGGTCAGCCCCGTAGTCGGACCGTGAGCGCTCTGGTTGGCCCGGGTGAGCACGCTGGATGGCCGGGTCATGTCAGAAGTGGCTGGCACCATGCTCCGCATGGATCTCGTACACCCGCTCGACGGCCTGGATACCCGGCCCTGGTCTTCCCTCTCCCCCGCGTACGGCAGCGCGGAGGACGTTCCGGATCTGCTGCGGGCTCTGACCGGCGCCGACGCCAATGCGGCGGATGAGGCGTTGTCGGAGCTGTACGGGAGCGTTCTGCACCAGGGGACCGTCTACACCGCCAGCGCGGAGGCGGTGCCGTTCCTGGCCGGGATCGCGGCGGCCGGCCACCGCACGGCAGACGTCCTGGCGCTGCTCGGCGGGCATGGCCGAGAGCGAGGACGAGTACAGCGTGGCACCGGGCGCCGCCCGGACCGCCGTGGCCGATCAGCTCCCGTTGCTGGTGCCCCTGCTTAGGCCTACGGTGCCCTGGTGCTCGACAGCGGGCACCTGTCCCAGACCTTATACCTGAGTGCGACCGAACTCGGCCTCGGCGCCTTCGTGACCTCGGCGATCAACGAGATCGACATCGAGCACCGCTTCGGCCTGGACCCGCTGGCCGAAGGCCCGCTGGCGATCTGCGGCTTCGGCTGGCGCGCACACAAGATGAACACCAGCGAATTCGATCCAGCCGAGGAGGTCTGGCTGCGAACGACGGACGCAGCCGAAGAGAGCTGAGTCCACCCGACCACCCTTGAGGTGGCCGAAGCGGACCTCGCGCTGCTCGCCGAATTCGCCGACGCGCTCGACCGCGCGGCCAGCAGGGGCGAGTGCCCTACTACTCGGCTTCGATCTCGTTTTTGGCGTCGACGACCCAGCGCCAGTACGCGGCTTCCTCTTCCTCCTCGTCGCGCCGCTGCTGCTCGTACCAGTCGAGTTCGGGCTCGCCGAGCCAGAGCTGGGCCTCCTCGTCCTGCTGGCGCCGCTCCTCGGCCCGCTCGGCGTACTCGCACGGGTATGCGTACGCCGTCGGGGGCAGCGGTCCGTCCAGGGTTCGCCTCCGGGCGGCGAGCAGGGCCTCGGTGTGGCAGTGGCCAACTCGGCACCGACCGTTGCCGTCGACGTCGTCCGCGCGCGACTGGGGACCTTCAACTGCGCGGGCTCGATCAGCGTGAACGTTCATCCTACGGGCGGCCGGAGTGCCAGTGCCTCGTGCCCCGCGGCGGTCGAGGGTGAACCGGAAGGCTTGCCCCATGTCCGTCCATCACGGAATTCCGGGCGGGGCCAGAATTCGGGATCTGCGTCACCCCCGCCGCGGTAGCCCTCCGAGGGTTACCGCGGCGAGGGCGGGACCGGCGCCAGGTACGCCGCCGTCATTGCCGCCAGGCCCGCATCCGCCGCGAGCGGCACTGCGCCGGAGGACCCCCGCCCTTGGCCGGTGGTGCCACACGCGGGTGCGTGGCCAGAGGCCCTCGCGGGCCGGCACCGGGGTATGAACCCAGGGGTCGCCTCCGGTGAGCAGGTTGATCGGCGTCCGAGGGCGCCGTCACCTGCTGGGTGACGCGCTGCCCTCGCGGCTCTGCTGTCAGGTCACCATCTGCGCGCGGGGGAACTCTCAGCAGGTGACGGTGACCTGGTGGGCCACCGGGTTGGCCGCCCAGGGGAACGAGGCCACGCCGAAGGTGGCGCGGATGGTCGAGCCGCAGGGGACGGTGCTGACCAGACCGCGTACCTGGAGGGTCGAGGAGGTGAAGATGACCGGCTTGGCCTGCGTGTCGGGCGCGGTGCCGCCGAGGACCTCTGCGGAGAGTGTCGTGAACAGCTCCCTCGCGACGGGTGCCGGGCTGCCCGGGGAGGGCGGTCCGGCGAGTCCGACCGTCCCGTAGAACTCGACGGTGGTACCGGTGATGTCGGCGCACACCCGCGTGGCCAGACCCGCCTGGAGACCCGAGTTCCCGCAGGAGGTGACGGTCTCGATGGTGCCGGCGGGCAGGACGGCGGCGCCGGCAGGGGTGATCGCGTAAACGGCCAGGCCTGCGACGCCGGCGGCGAGAAGCGCTAAGCGGTTCATCGGGGTTCTCCTTGTCATGGATCACCGTCCAGGGGGCTCCTAGGCGGTTCTAATGACATGTGATATTTCACATTTCATTAGAACGCGGGATGATCAAGACCTGAACTCCCCACGGCCGCCCCATGACACTTTCGGCCCAGGAGGCCGACGCCTTCGGTGCGGCACGAGGGCTGCCGGTCAGGGGGGCAGCCTTGGTGTGGTGGCCCGGCGGGGCGAGGCTGGGCATGGCGGGCCTCGCCGGATGCATCGCGGGCCGCGAGTATGGGGCGGTGCTGGCCGTGGCCCGGCCGGGTCCGTCGGCACCGCGAGCGGGTATGGGCGGACCCGGCCGGAGCGGGATGGACGGTGACGCATCTGGAGGTCGCGAGTCGGCGAAGAACCCGAGGGGGCGTGCCGGTTCGGGGGGTGTTGCCCAAGAGCGGTCAGGTCGGCGCCGGGCCCACGGAACATCGGCCCGCCGACATGGCTGTCGCGCATGCCGGGCCGCCCCCGCCCGGGGTGCAGCCGGGTCGCCCGGCCCCGGTTGGCGGCCGGCTCCGCGAACATGGCCTCCACGGGCACAGGTCTGGCCGGCGTGGTCCTCGTCGTGCGCAGACCGTACGCGGACGGGGAAACGCCACGCGAGTGGATTGCCGTGAGCCCGGTGTGGTCCACAGGCCCGGAGCCGACGGGGTAACGGTCGTGCCGCCGACGGGCCCTTCGAGGTGCAGCTGGTCGTGATGGCGGAGACGAAACTGCAGTAGACGGATTCGTCACGCCACCGGGGGACGCTGCAACCTGCGTGCAATCGATGACCTTCGGGTCGGCTTGTGCGGTGGCCAGAGCGAGCGAGACGGCCAGAGGTCGTGCGAGTGCCGTTCGTGCAGTCTTCACGAGGGGGAGCTGTCAGACCTGCTGGCGGGTCACATGCCTCCTGGTGTCCGATCCAGGACTACCGGGCGTGAGAGACGTGGCGGCCCAGCAGCAGAACCTCGATCAGTGCCTTCGTGCCGGCTGTGTCTCCGTGGGCCTTGACGGCGGCGGCCCACCCGGCGTCATGGACTGGGGTGAACTTGCCTGCGAAACGGGCCTGTTCAAGCGCAGTCGCGCCAGGGAAGGCACCCGGTTTGCGGATCAGGGCCTCCAGGTAGTGGTCCAGATCCAGGCGGCAGCCGCCCTCTTTTTCGCGATCAGACGCTCGTGCCGGGTCACTTCCACATTCCTGTCATAAACCACCAGGTGGGAGGCGTGCACCACCGCAGCCGGCCTCCTCCAACACGCCCTCACCCGCACTGAACACCCCGCCGCGCGGTCCCTCCTCCACCTCCGCCTCGCCCGAACCCTCGCCGCTCGAGGCGAGAAGCGGCCCGCCCTCCGCGCGCTGAAGGCGGCAGAACACCACCTCGGAGCACGACGGGACGCCCTCTGCCCGCCTGGTGCTCCTGGATGTCCCAAGCCGACCTCGCCGTTGGCTCCGGCCAGGCCCTCCTCGACCTCGGTGAAACCCCGCAAGCCCACCAGCTCATCTCCGACGGGCAGGCCCTCCTGCCCACTACCCGGGACAAGACCCGCGGCGTCTTCCTCACCTACCAGGCCGCCAGCCACCTCCAGCTCAAGGCACTCGAGCGCGCAGCCCAAGCCGCCACCGAAGCCCTGCACCTCTCCCGCCGCATCGGAGCACCCCGCTGCGAACACCTCGTCCGAGAGCTCCTCCCAGCCTTTCAGCCCTACAACTCGGCCAATGGGGTTCGAGAACTGCTAGCCCTTGCAGCCGCATAGACCGCGCCGCGCACTGGTCGGTTCATCCTCCGACGGTGAACCGGGCGATCAGCTCCGGCAAGTCGTCCTCGCCGAGGGCGATGTGGTGGACTGGGTGGGGGTCGTGCAGGTGCCGGGTGACGAGGAGTTCGAAGAGGTCGGCGCGCTGGTCGTCCGCGTAGTGCTCGGTCAACTGGTACCAGTGATGGAGACCTGCCAGGTGACCCGGCCGGGGGCGGGCCGGGCCTGCCGCTCCAGTTCCAGGTGATGGTGTGTGTGGGCGGCGGCGATCTTCGCGCGCAGGGACCCGGCAAACGGTCGTGACCGCGCTCGCTGATCAGCCCCTGTTGCAACGCCCACCGGCAAGCCTCCGCCCGCAGCAGTGGGGCGTCGGTGCGGTGCGGGGCGGCGGGAAGGGAAGTGACAGGCCCGGCAGCCGGAACTCGGCTGCCGGGCCTGTCGGTGGTGCCGTTGTCACGACAGCATGCCGCCGAAGAACGCGTTGCCGACGGCGTTCGGGTCGTCGCTGGTGTAGAAGTCGCGGAGGGCCGCCATGACTTCCTCGCGCGAGATGACACCGTCACCGTCACGGTCCAGCGCCCTGAACGCCGCCTCGATCTCGGCGTCGGACATGTTCAGCGAGGAATGGAACGTGTGGAACTCCTTCTTGGAGAGTTCCCCGTTGCCGTCGATGTCGGCCAGCGCCAGCAGGGCGTCGCCCAGCGGAGCGGCCAGGGACTCGAAGACGTCCTGGCTGCCGGCGAACAGCGAGCGCAGGCCGGCCACGTACTGGTCGGGCGTGATCCCGCTGCTGGTGTCCCCGCCGATGGCCTGCTCGACCTTCTCCCAGAACCGGGAGAACGCCATGCGGACGGCCGCCTCACGCGGCGAGCCCTCCTCCACGCTGAATCGTTCAATCATCCGGGTCACCGTGGCCAGCACGTCGTCGCGATCGATGATCCCGTCGCCGTCGGCGTCCAACGTGCGGAACAACTGCCGGAACTTCTGGTCCAGTACATCGCCGCTCACGTTCACGCTCTGGGACATGCGCGCCTGCTCTCTCTCGAATCCGTACTGATCACCTGCACCTGCGTGTTCATGATTTAGGATCGGCCACGCCCAGACGGCACCGCTTCACTCGACTGGCCGAGGGCAGAACAAGCCATGTTGGGAAGACGACGCAGTCATCTGATCATTGGACAGGGCTTCGGCCGGACGTCAGTTGACCTTCGAGTAAATGTGAGGTCTGTGAGCGGTCCGGTCCGGTCCGGTCCGGTAGCGGTCATGCATTTCGAAGGGATGCGCACACCGCGCCGTACGCCGACACGTCGGTCGACGGCCCTCCTGGCGGACGGTCGCCGCGGCCGCCAGCGATCCGTAGCGCCGCAGGTCACAGCCTTTCGAAATGACAGGGGATCTGAGATCCCACAGCAGCACCCACGACCTGGCCGCGGCACGTCACCATGCATGGAGCCTTTGCCAACTGCGTCACTGCGATGATCCAGGCCGTGCTCATCCTTCTCCACGCGTCAGCATGAGGTTGGAAAGGGCCCATTGTCGCCTGTCGGGCCGCATTCGATGATTGCGGGAAACCGACCTCCCTGGGTGGTCGCGCAGCGGCGGCATCGGTCCCCTATACGGCGGTGAAGGCAAGTGGGAGCCGAGTCGGGCCCTGAAAGCCGGTCGGTGCCCTCCATTCGACGTCCCCGGCAACCGTGACGGTCTTCATTCGGGTGGTGAGAACGCTAAGCATTTCGTGGAGTTCGGCACGTCCGAGCTGTGCCCCCAGACAGTAGTGGAAGCCGGCGCCGAGACCGAGATGCGCTGTGGCCTTGTCTCGGGCGGGATCGAAGGAATCGGGTTCCGGGTAAACGTCGGGATCGCGATTCATGGTGCTGATGGCGACGAGGAGACGGGTGCCAGCGACGAGGGTAAGGCCGCCGAGGTCGATGTCCTGAGTCACATTCCGGCGCAGCATGCTGACCACCGGTCGAAGTCGCATGATCTCCTCGACGGCGCCGGCAATGGTGTCGGGATCGTTTCGAAGCATTTCCCATGTTTCGGGGTTGCGTGCGAGGAATTCCAGGACGATGGCTGCTTGGAGTCGTGGGGTGTGCGTGCCGGCCCCGATGAGGGTTGAGACCAGGATGGTGATCTCGTGATCGGTCAGGTCCGTCTGCATGGCGTGAAGGCGGCTGAGGAGGTTGTCGCCCCGTTCGTGGGAACGGTCGGTCACGAACCGTTCGACGTAAGTGTCGAGTCGGTCGTGACCTTGCGTCCCGTCATGGGAGATCGCCGGGTTGAACATGGCGCTGCTGGCCACGTCAATGGCGTCGGTGAGGAGCGCGTGGTCGGCCACGGGAACACCGAGGGCTGCGCAGATGATGGGTACCGGGTAGGGGTTGGCGATTCGTGCCACCGCGTCGCACACGGAACCCGGCGTGATGTCGTCGAGGAGACGGTTGATCGTGCGGCGCATCACGGGCCGTAGGCTCTCGATCGCGGCGTGGGACGAGGCAAGCGCGCCGTAGTGGCGCTCCCGGACGTGTTGTTCTCCGTCGTGCTGGAGCAGGGATTGCCGCCGTCGTGCGACGTAGCGCGGATCGATTCCGGGTTGCAGGACCTCGTCCAGTAGGCCTTGCCGGATGTTCCGGTTCGAGAGTAGGGCTTTGCCATCCGCGTGACGGAGCAGTACGACGCAATCCCGCAGTCGTGCCGCGCGCAGGCCGTGGGGCAGTTCCGCAAAGGCATCCCAGGCGGGAACGTCGGAACGGTCGAGGAACTCGTCGATGCTCGGGAGGGAGGCGTATGCCGATGCTGTCGACATGAAGTGTCTCCGGTGTTCGTGGCCAGGGTGCGGCTCTTGCGGTGTGGGATGCACGGGCGTGGCCGAACGGGGAGGTGACGGGGCTGTCGCGCTCGGGGGGCGGGAATTCACGGTGCTGACGGAGCGGGCGGGGACGGGGTCTCCCGCAGGTCGGGATTGCGGGCCTCGGTGGCATCGTGGAGAGGCTGATAGCAGTTGTAGCCCATGAGTTCGCCGCCCAGCTGGGCGGCGGTGAGTCGTGCCGCGTCGTTGGGGATGGCGGCCGGGCTTCCCGCCGCGTCCGCGAGGAGTTGTACGTGGCAGCAGGTGTCGAGCAGTGTGAACCACCAGGCCGCTGAATCGAGGGTCTCACCGACCGTGACGAGCCCGTGATTCTTGAGGATCACCGCTTTTCCTCGTCCGAGGGCTTTGGCGATTTTGCGGCCGTCCTCGTCGTTCAGGACCAGGCCGGTGAAGTCGTCGAAGACCTCGTGGTCGTCGAAGAACGGACAGGCGTCCTGGGTCAGTGGTGGAAGCTTGCGGGCAAAGGCGGAGTAGGCGCGGCCGTAGACGGTGTGCAGGTGAATGGCTGCCCGGATGTCCGGGCGTGCGGCGTGGATCTGTGCGTGGATCTTGAACGCGGCGATGTTGACGTCGCGGTTTCCTTCGACGGTCTTGGCGGTGTCGCCGTCGACCCGGATGAGATCGTCTGGTGTGATGGTGGAGAACGGGTGTGCCAGGGGGTTGCACCAGTAGGTCCCGGCGTGTTCGGGATCGGCGACGGTGATCAGCCCGGCAAGGCCGTCCCGGTCGAAGCCGAGCGAAGCGAAGTACCGCAGGGCGATCGTCTGGCGGTACTTCAGGTGGGCCCGGTGGCCGGCGTGGTCGGCGAAGGTCGGGGGTGTGCGGAAGTAGCCCTCTCCGGGCATGTTGTCGAGGTTCATCGCGCGCTCAGCAAGGACGGGTCGTGGCTTGGCTGTCCGTGCAGAAACGAGCCCCACTCGGTCACGATGCTTTCCATGCTCCCTGTGTAGGACCGTTCCGCCTTGACGTACGAGCCGGCCTTCCCGAACGACCATCCCAGGACGTTGCATTCCTCGGGGTCGTGGTTGGGTGCGGCGTCGAGGAATTGTCCAATGCGGCTCGGGATGTCCGGCATCGCGTCACGCGGAATCTTCAGGGCGTAAAAGCAGGTCCGCACCGGCGCGAGAGTCTCGTGATCGACGGTTACGGCCATGCAGTAGTCGGTGGGAATATTGCCGATCACGGTGTCGGCGACCCCGGCAGGTACGTCCTGACTGCCGACGAAATCCGCGGCCCTCGACAGCTCCGTGCGGGTCAGCGGGCCGCGGACGCGGAAGTACCAGTTGAGGGTTCGATGTTTCCAGTCGATGGCGGCGAACCGGATGTGTCGACAATTCAGTGCTTCGAATCGGTCGATCAGCGACTCATAGGGTGTGTCGGCGAGCACGTCGGCAGTGGCTCGGGGACCGCCGAGGAAGATCCAGGTTTTCGCTAATCCGGATCCCGCAGAAAAGTCGCCGGACTGCACGGAACCGTCGAAGCGTTTCGTCCACGTCGCGGCGTACGGTACTAGTGGATGATCCGGCCGCAGTAGATCACCGTCGATCGCTTGGGAAACGACGTCGGTGACCAGACGCGAAAAGAACCTGTAGTTCAGGTGATCACCGGGTCGTTCGGTCGTCTTCCACAGGACGGCACCCTGCCGGAAATTCTCCTCGAACACGTCCAGGACCCGCCTCGTCGCGGCGGGCGCCACGGGGGAACCGAGGGTCGCAGCGGTGGTGCAGATATCGGCGAAGAACTGATTTTTGTCGAAGGCCTGACTGCTCATCGCATCCTGCTCTTTCTTTCTCAAGGTGAGATGCCCGCGCCGAAACGGGTCCGGTTCCCCGGCCGTTCGAGCCGTGCGGTTTCGGACCGGGGGTGTGAGGGGCCTGTCACCTGCTACGGGATGGGGTCGGTGGCCTCACTCCGGGCGTGGCCCAAGGGCGGTGCAGCGTAGTTGCGCTCTGCGGGCCTGTGCACGTCGAGAGGCCGGTCCTCAGTCGATTCTTTCGATGGCCCTCAAGCGGTATCTTCGTGCGGCGACCACAGAGTGGGCCGGGTGCGGACGCGAGCGCAATGCCCGTCGGGGAGCGCACGGAAGTAGAGCCTGCACCCTGAAATGGCATATGTGCCAGCCAGGTTGGCCGCATTCACCCCACCGAGTGAGCGGGCGGGGTTTTCATTTGCATTCCCGCATCGTCGCGCGCCCGGCTGTCACCACAGAGGCTTCGCCATCGGTTATCCGCACATCAGTCCAGTGCCGTTGGCGCGCCCCAGCCTTTCGGGTCCGGACTACGCTTCGGACATGGGGCGAGGCGTTCGAGCCAGGTTCCAGGCAGCGAAATCGACCCGGAGGGCGAGCCCGGGGGTTTCTTTCGAACGTGATTCCGTCGAGTCTCCGTCTCCACGGCCCCGATGGGCTGCGGGACGAGGTGCAACTGGCGAACCGGCGTCCCACCGGGCCCGGCCTGATCGAGCCGGGACGAAGCGGGGGCGACGACGCAAAGGAGCGGGAAGCCGCGGCCGTGGCGGGTATGGGAGGCAACATGGCGCGAGCGACGTAGGTTGCGCCTTCGAGGGACACCTTGAGGGCAGGAGCCGCCGAACGACATGGGGCACAGCCCCGTCGAATCCTCCAAACTCCCGCCGAGAACCGACCACGACGAGAGGGGCGCCTCATGGCGGACAAGCAGGTCGCGATGCCCGACAGCACTGCGGTGCTGACCGCCCTCTGGCGGGCTATCCACGTCCAGGACGACCCACCGCCGCACGTGCTCGCAGACGAGATCGGCCTGCACTTGGCGGCTCCCTCCGACGACTGGCGCCGCCGCCCGGACATGGATCCTCGCACCACCAGGGCTCTGCGGGCGGCCATCGTGGCCCGCGCCCGCTTCATCGAGGACCTGATCACCGAACAAGCCGACTGCGGCGTCACCCAATACGTCATCCTGGGAGCCGGCCTGGACACCTTCGCGCAGCGCAGACCGGAGGTCGCTTCCCGCCTACACGTCTTCGAGGTCGACCGGCCCGGCCCGCAGGCCTGGAAGCGCCGTCGTCTGATCGAACTGGGCTACGGCATCCCCGACTGGCTGCACCTGGTGTCAGTGGACTTCGAGGCGAGTGAAGACTGGCTGGAGCGGTTGAGAGCGACCGGCTTCGACCCCGGGCGCCCCGCCGTCGTCGTCTCCACCGGCGTCACCATGTACCTCACAAAAGACGCCACCATGGCCACCCTGCGGCAGATCGCCGAGCTCGCACCCGGCTCTACGCTCGCCATGACCTTCCTGCTGCCGATCGAACTCCTCGACGACGCAGACCGCCCCGGCCTCCGCATGAGCAAAGAACGCGCGCACGCAATCGGAGCACCGTTCATCAGCTCCTACACCCCACACGAAATGCTCGCACTGGCCCGAGCCGCCGGCCTCGAGAACCCCCGACACCTACGGGGATCCGCAATCGCCCGCCACTACTTCGCCGACCGCACCGACGGTCTCCGCCCATCAAGCGGCGAGGACCTACTGATGGCTGGAATCTGACCCCAGCATCAGTCGGCGGGGGCATGGATCGACTCCTTCAACACGACGGACTACCAGGAGGCGCTGATTCTCGAACGGGCCGTTCTCGAAGCCGTGTCGACCTGGCGCATGAGCAAGCCGCTGGTGGTGGGCGGCGGCGAGGTATGGAAGGACGACGTCAAGCTGATCAGCCTGTCCAGCTTCGTGGAGCGAGGCAGGCAGTGACGTTCTTCCGCTCGCGGGTGAGGTACTGGACCGCGAGCGGAAGCGGGATGTCCACGCGGCCATGAGGAATCAGCGCCGACGCCGTCGGGTGAGGTCAGGGACTGAGGTGTGGTCGGCTAAGGGCTGTCCCGTAAATGATCTCCGAGGTGCCTCGGGCATGGTGGGCCGCGGTCGGGGTCGCTCGCCTATCCGGAGAGGCGAGGTTGTGCATCCGGGCGATGCCGAGCATGGCTTGGTGGACTCCGTCGCCCTTGAGGCGGCAATCACGGAGGATCTTCCAGGTCTTCATGCGGGCGAAGACGTGCTCGACGCGGGCGCGGACCTGTTTGTGGGACTTGTTGTGCTCCTGCTTCCAACCGGGCAGGTCTTCGCCCTTGCGCTGGCGGTGGGGTATGACGAGTCCGGTGCCGGGATAGCCGCCGTCGGCGATCGTCATGCTCTTGCCGGCCACGGCTTTCGCGCCGGACTCCTCCCACGCCTTGCAGTCGTTGCGGTTCCCGGGCAGAGGCCGACCCGCAACGACCACCAGGCGAGTGTCCGCGTCGATGACGACCTGGTGGTTGGTTGAGTACCGGTAGTTCTTGGACTGCTCGGCCACGGTGTGGTCCCGGGTCGGGACAAGGGTTCCGTCCACGATGAGTACGGCGTCCTTGGCGAACCGTTTGTTTGCGGGGCTGGAGGGCGAGCATCGGCCCGAGGTGGTCGATGATGCGGTCCGCTGCCGACTTGGACACCCCAAAGGGGCGCCGCGGAAGATCGTTCCATCCAGGTTGGCGCAGCTGGCGGTAAAACACAGGGTGGCACCCGCCAGATTCGCCTGCTCTAGGGCCTGTGTGATGTCGTGATCAGTTCCTGGGTTCTGGCCTCTTCGCGGGGCGGAACCCGGTAGGACTGTGGTCGTGACGCGCAGGCAACTC
>NZ_JBVIFS010000032.1:77214-80543 GCF_055571215.1 Streptomyces sp. NPDC030995 | reverse complement strand
CAGCCCGCTGGGCATCGGTCACCGACAACGGCGGAATCTTCGGACCCGGACGACTCATACCGAACTAACGACAAACCTCCGACTCAGGTCACTAGTAGCGGTACTGCTCGTACCCGCCCTGCTGGGGGTACGGGTACTGCTGCGGCGGCTCGGGCTGATCCTCCGCCGGATAGGGCTGGGCCACATCCCGCTGCTGCGGGACCCAGACCCCGCCGGGCGGGGTGTCCGTGGAGTACTGCTGCTGCCCGTAGTCGGGGTACGGGGTGTAGTCGTACGACGGTGACGGGGCGACGCCGCCGCCGATGTACGGGTCCGAGTAGGCGGCGTAGACCTGCTGCTGCTCACCGGTCTGGTAGCCGCCGGAGTAGTCGTAGCCTCCGGAGCCGCCCTGGTTCTGCGGGTCGTAGTACGCCGCGTACTGGTGGGCGTCCTGCTCGGCCGTGGTGAACGGCGAGGCGAAGCCCGCCGTCTGGGACGGGTCGGGGGCGGACGTGAAGCTCTGGATCCCGTAGGACCCGGTCTCCTCGGGCACCGGCTGCGGGCTGTAGACCTCGTCGGCCGCGGCCTCGAACTGCCCTTCGTCGACGGCCCCGTCCGGGCCCTCGTACTCCAGCGCGGTGACCTGGAGGGCCGGTTCCGGCTGAGCCGGGCCACCGGCCCGGCGCCGTCTGGACTGCCGGGTCTGCCGTACGGGTTCCCCGCCGCGGCGCAGCGCCCAGCCGGCGACGAAGCCCTTGCGGAAGGAGAGCGTCACCAGGGTCTGGCCGACGGCGAAGGCCGCCGCGCCGACTCCGATGACCGCCACCGACGGCAGGATCACGCCGGCGACCACGCCGAGGAAGCCGGCGAAGGCGAGCAGGCGCCAGCGGAGCCGGGCCTTGTACTGCATCAGGACCTCGGCAAGCAGCCACAGCGCGACGAAGCCGAACGCGATGTAGAGGACCGTCATTCCCATGCATGGCCCCTCTCGGTACGGCCGACCGCCCGGGACATGGGGGGCCTGCCGGTCAGGCCCGCTGGTGCAGGCCCAGGTTCTCGTAGATTTCGAGAGTCGCCGTGGAATTGTTCAGCGTGATGAAGTGCAGCCCCGGGACACCCTCGGACAGCAGCCGCGCGCAGAACTCCGTGGCGAACTCGATGCCAATGGAGCGTACAGCGGCCGGGTCGTCCTTGACCGCGAGCATGCGTTCTTTCACATCCGCGGGGAAGACCGCGTTGCTGAGTTGGGGCAGTCGGTCGAGCTGCTTGATCGCCACAACAGGCATGACCTCGGGGATGATCGGGGTCTCGCAGCCCGCCTTCTCGACGCTGTCGCGCAGCCGCAGATAATTCTCCGGATCGAAGAACATCTGGGTGATCGCGTAGTCCGCACCGGCGCGGCACTTGTCCACGAAGTGCCGGATGTCCGTATCCCAGTCCGCCGAACGCGGGTGCATCTCGGGGAAGGCCGCGACGCCGACGCAGAAGTCGCCGGACTCCTTGACCAGGCGGACCAGGTCGGCGGCGTAGTGCACGCCCTCGGGGTGCGGCACCCACTCGCCCATCGGGTCGCCCGGCGGGTCTCCGCGCACGACGAGCATGTTGCGGATCCCGGCGTCGGCGAACTGCCCGATGACGTTGCGCAGCTCGGCGACCGAGTGGTCCACGGCGGTGAGGTGCGCGACGGGGGTCAGGGTGGTGTCCGCGGCGATCTGCTCGGTGGCCTTGACGGTGCCGCCGCGGGTGGAGCCGCCGGCTCCGTAGGTCACGGAGACGAAGCTCGGGGATACCGCCTCGACCCTGCGGAGGGCGTTCCAGAGGTTGCGTTCGCCCTTCTCCGTCTTCGGTGCCCAGAACTCGAACGAGTAGGAGCGCCCGGACGCGAGGAGGTCGCGGACCGTGTGTGCACGATCCGACCAGGTGGAAGCGGTACCAGAGGCCATGTGGGCAGGTTAGACGCGGCCCGGCGGACACCGAAGCGCTGTCCATCTTTTGGACACGTTTTTGGACACTTGACGGGCAGGGCTGGGGCTGCGGATCAGCCGAGGCGGGCGCGGACCCGCTTGGCCAGCTCCGCGGCGGCCGCACCGGGGTCGGTGGCCTCGGTGAGGGCGCGGACGACCACGACGCGGGTGGCGCCGGCGTCCAGCACCTCGTCCAGGTTCGTGCTGTCGATGCCGCCGATGGCGAACCAGGGCCGGTCCTGCTCCAGGGAGGCCGCGTACCGGACCAGCCCGAGGCCGGGCGCGTAGCGGCCGGGCTTGGTGGGGGTGGGCCAGCAGGGGCCGGTGCAGAAGTAGTCCACGCCGGGCTCGGCCACGGCCGCGTCGACCTCGGACTCGGCGTGGCAGGAACGGCCGATCAGCACCTGCTCACCCAGGATGGCGCGGGCGGCCGGCACCGGAATGTCGCCCTGGCCGAGGTGCAGGACGTCGGAGCCGATGGCGTGGGCGACGTCGGCGCGGTCGTTCACGGCGAGGAGCTTGCCGTGGCGGCGGGCGGCCTCGGCGAAGACCTGGAGGTGTTCGAGCTCCTCCCCCGCCTCCATGCCCTTGTCGCGGAGCTGAACGATGTCGACGCCGCCGGCCAGCACGGCGTCCAGGAACTCGGGGAGGTCACCCTGCCGCTTGCGGGCGTCCGTGCACAGGTAGAGCCGGGCGTCGGACAGCTGCTGCATGGGTGTACCCCCCGTGGTGGAGGCGGTGTACGGGCCTGCAGGCCCGCACACCGCGGTGGAGCGGATGAAGCGGTGGAGCGGTGGAGCGGTGGAGCGGATCAGGTCAGAGCGCGAGCGCCTGAGCGCGGCGCTTCACCTCCGTGCCGCGATTCTCGCGCAGCGCCTGCACGGGGGTGCCGGGCAGGGTCGGGTCCTCGGTGAAGAGCCATTCCAGGATCTCCTCCTCGGTGAAGCGGTCGTCGCGCAGCACGGTCAGCAGACCGACCAGGCCCTTGACGACCTTGTCGCCGTCGATGAAGGGGGCCGGCACCTGCAGGGAGCGGTTCTCGCCCCGGCGTACGGCGATCAGCTGCCCTTCCTTGACCATCTGGCGGACCCGGGTCACCTCGATGTCGAGCATCTCCGCGATGTCGGGGAGGTACAGCCATGAGGGGACAAGGGCATCGATCTTTGCGTCAATCTCGGTCACGGGAACAAGCCTGCCATCTCGGCTCCGCCGCCGGTACCTGGGTGACCCCGTCCGGGTCGGAGCCGTACTGGTACTGGGGCTCCGCCCCAGACCCCGCGCCTCAAACGCCGGCGAGGCTGAAAGAGCGCCTCACCAAAGGTTTGCGAGCAGGGGGGAGGAGGGGGAGAACCAAAAAGCCGGGTCGGACAAAGGCAAACGCCCGGG
>NZ_JBVIFS010000032.1:25799-77204 GCF_055571215.1 Streptomyces sp. NPDC030995 | reverse complement strand
CGCCCCAAACGCCGGCGAGGCTACATCTCAGCCTCGCCGGCGTTTGAGGCGCGGGGGTCCGGGGGCGGAGCCCCCGGCGGCGGGTCAGGCCGAGGCCGACTTCAGGGGGGTCCCGGGGTCGCAGACCTTGGCGGGGTCCAGCGGAACCGCCGCCTCGATCAGGCGGCGGCCCTGCGCCAGGTCGCGCGGCCGCCCCACGGCCAGCACCGCGACCAGCGCGCCGTCCCGCAGCCAGCACACCGACCAGGTCGGCTCGGCCGGATCGCCGCGCCAGAGCAGGGTGTCGGCCCCGCCGTGGTGTCCGGCGTACTGCACGAAGCGCCCGAACTGCTCCGACCAGAAGTACGGGACCGGGTCGTAGACCTGGGAAGGCTCCCCCGCTCCGGCCAGGATGTTCGCCGCGACCGCCCTCGGCCCCTGGAGCGCGTTGTCCCAGTGGTGGACGAGCAGCCGCTTCCCGTACCGCCCGGACGGGAAGGAGGCGCAGTCGCCGACCGCGTACACCCCGGGCAGGGAGGTCCGCAGGTACGCGTCCGCCGTGATCGAGCCGTCGGGGCCCAGTTCCACGCCGCTCCCGGCGAGCCATCCGGTGGCGGGTCGCGCGCCGATGCCCACGACGACCGCGCCGGCGGGCACGGCGCGCCCGTCCGCCAGCAGGACCCGGCCCTCCTCGATCCCCGCGACCTTCGCGCCGGTGATCAGCTCGGCGCCCGCTTCCTCGTACCAGCGCCCCATCGGCGCGGCGACCTCCGCGGGCAGCGCCCCCGCCAGCACCCGGTCGGCCGCCTCGACCACGGTCACCGCGCAGCCCGCCTCCCGGGCCGCGGTGGCGAACTCCGCGCCGATCCAGCCCGCTCCGACGACCACGGTCGAGCCGGCCTGCGCCAGGACCGGACGCAGCCGCTCCGCGTCGTCCAGGGTGCGCAACAGGTGCACGCCCTGGACGCCCTCGGTCCCGGGCAGGGTCAGGGGCTGCGCGCCGGTCGCCAGTACGAGGGTCTCGTACGGGACCGGTCCGGCCTCGGTGTCCAGCTCGTGGTCGGCGGCGCGCAGTCCGGTGACCTCCGTCCCGAGCCTGAGCTCGATGCCGAGCCCGTCGAAGTCCACGTCGAAGGCGGAGTCCTCGGCCTTGCCGAGGAGCACCGCCTTGGACAGCGGGGGCCGGTCGTAGGGCTGGTGGGGTTCGGCTCCCAGCAGGGTCACGGGGCCGGTGAAGCCCTGCTCCCGCAGGGCGACCGCGGTCTGCACCCCGGCCATTCCGGCGCCGACGATCACGACGCCGCGCTGATTCTGTTCCGTCTGCTCGCTCACGCGGCCACCCTAATCATCTGACGCTCCGTCAGGAATAGGTGCCGCCTTACCGGCCATCGGCAGCCGGGTTAGTCTGGCCACCGTACCTATCGCGGGAGTCCGGCGCACCGGGCTGAGAGGGAGGCTGGCCGGCCTCCGACCGTACGAACCTGATCCGGGTCATGCCGGCGAAGGGAGGGGCTGGACGCCCATGCACTCATCTCGAAGGGGATCCGAAAAGGGATCCGACGTCCTCGTCATCGGTGGCGGGATCATCGGCCTGGTCACCGCCTGGCGGGCCGCCGCGCGCGGACTGCGCACCGTACTGGCCGACCCGGCACCCGGCGGCGGCGCCGCCCAGGTCGCCGCCGGCATGCTCGCCCCCGTCACCGAACTGCACTACGGCGAGGAGGCACTGCTGGGCCTGGGCCTCGCCTCCGCCGCCCGCTATCCGGACTTCGCCGCGGAACTCGCCGAAGCCAGCGGCGGCATCGACATCGGCTACCGCGCCTGCGGCACCCTCGCCGTCGCCCTCGACGCCGACGACCGCCTCCACCTGCGCGAACTGCACGCCCTGCAGCGCCGCTGCGGCCTGGAGTCCGAGTGGCTCACCGGCCGCGAGTGCCGCCGCCTGGAGCCCATGCTCGCCCCGGGCGTACGCGGCGGCCTGCGCGTGGACGGCGACCACCAGGTCGACCCGCGCCGGCTCGCGGCCGCGCTGCTGGCCGCCTGCGAGCGGACCGGCGTGATCATCCACCGGGCGGGCGCGGAGCGGCTGCTGGTCACCGCCGACCGTGCCGCGGGCGCCCTGCTCGACGACGGTACGGAGCTGCGCGCACGCCAGGTGGTCCTGGCCGCGGGCTCGCTCAGCTGCAAGCTGCCCGGCGTACCGCCGGAGGCGGCCGTACCGGTGCGGCCGGTGAAGGGCCAGGTGCTGCGGCTGACGGTGCCGCCGGCGTACGCGCCCTTCCTGTCGCGGACCGTGCGGGCGGTCGTGCGCGGCAGCCACGTCTACCTGGTGCCGCGCGAGAACGGCGAACTCGTCGTCGGCGCCACCAGCGAGGAACTCGGCTGGGACACCACGGTCACCGCGGGCGGGGTCTACGAACTCCTGCGCGACGCCCACGAGCTGGTGCCCGGCATCACCGAACTCCCCCTCACCGAGACCCGCGCGGGGCTGCGTCCCGGCTCGCCCGACAACGCCCCGCTGCTGGGCCCGACCGAACTGCCGGGTCTGCACCTGGCCACCGGGCACTACCGCAACGGGGTGCTGCTCACCCCGCTCACCGGCGACGCGCTGGCGGACGTGCTGACCACCGGCGAACTGCCGCCGATCGCCCGCCCCTTCAGCCCCCGCCGGTTCTCCGCCGCACGTCAGGAGTCGTACGCATGACCATCTCCGTCAACGGCGAGCCGCGCGAGGTCGCGGCCGGCACCACGCTCGACACGGTGGTCGCCACCCTGACCGCGGCCCCCTCGGGCGTCGCCGCCGCGCTCAACGAGACCGTGGTCCCGCGCGGACAGTGGCCGGCCACGCCCGTCGGCGAGGGCGACCGGATCGAAATCCTCACCGCGGTCCAGGGGGGCTGAGCATCATGGCGGACGACCTCTTCACCCTCGGCGGCCGGACCTTCTCCTCCCGCCTGATCATGGGCACGGGCGGCGCCCCGAGCCTGGACGTCCTGGAACGCGCCCTGGTCGCGTCCGGCACCGAACTCACGACGGTCGCGATGCGCCGCCTGGACCCGACGGTCCAGGGATCCGTCCTCTCCGTCCTCTCCAAACTCGGCATCGCGGTCCTCCCCAACACGGCGGGCTGCTTCACGGCGGGCGAGGCCGTCCTGACGGCGCGCCTCGCGCGGGAAGCCCTCGGCACGGACTGGATCAAACTGGAGGTGGTCGCGGACGAGCGGACCCTCCTGCCGGACGGAGTGGAACTGCTGGACGCGGCCGAGACCCTCGTGGACGAGGGCTTCACCGTCCTCCCCTACACGAACGACGACCCGGTGCTGGCCCGCAAGCTGGAGGACGTGGGCTGCGCGGCGATCATGCCGCTCGGGTCCCCCATCGGGTCGGGCATGGGCATCCGCAACCCGCACAACTTCGAGCTGATCACGGAGCGGGCGGGGGTCCCGGTCATCCTCGACGCGGGGGCCGGCACGGCCTCGGACGTAGCCCTGGCGATGGAACTCGGCTGCGCGGCGGTGATGCTCGCCTCGGCGGTGACGCGGGCGCAGGAGCCGACGCTGATGGCGGCGGCCATGCGCGACGCCGTGTCGGCGGGCCGCCTCGCCTTCCGCGCGGGGCGCATCCCGCAGCGCCGCTTCGCCCGGGCCTCGTCCCCGACCTCGGGCCTCCCGGCCCTGGACCCGGAACGCCCGGCGTTCTGACCCGCCTGCGGGTCCGCTGCCGGGGGCTCCGCCCCAGACCCTCCCCCAGACTCCGTCCGGGGGTACCCCCACGCCTCAAACGCCGGCGGGGCTACATTTCAGCCCCTGCCGGCGTCTATTTCAGCCCCTCCGGCGTTTGAGGAGCGGGGTTCGGGGCGGAGCCCCGGTCTTTCAGCCCCGCCGGCGTGTGAGGCGCGGGGGCTCGGGCGCCGGCCCCCGGCAACGGTCCGCAGACGGGTGCGTCACAGCTGGGCTGCAAGGCCGACCCGCCCCGGCCGGGGCACGCCGTCGCGCCAATAGAATCGCCGGGTGGATACGACCCTGGATGACCCCCTCGTCGGGCGCGTGCTCGACGGCCGCTACCGCATCGACGCCCGCATCGCGGCCGGCGGCATGGCCACGGTCTACCGCGCCGTCGACACCCGCCTCGACCGCGTCCTCGCGCTGAAGGTCATGCACCCGGCCCTCGCCGCCGACGCGGCCTTCGTCGACCGGTTCATCCGGGAGGCGAAGTCCGTGGCCCGGCTCGCCCACCCCAACGTCGTCGCCGTCTTCGACCAGGGCACGGACGGGCCGTACGTCTACCTCGCCATGGAGTACGTCTCCGGCTGCACCCTGCGCGACGTGCTCCGCGAGCGCGGCGCGCTCCAGCCCCGGGCCGCCCTCGACATCCTCGAACCGGTCCTCGCCGCCCTCGGCGCCGCGCACCGGGCCGGCTTCGTCCACCGCGACATGAAGCCCGAGAACGTCCTGATCGGCGACGACGGCCGGGTCAAGGTCGCCGACTTCGGGCTGGTCCGGTCCGTGGACTCGGTCACCAACACCACCGGCTCGGTCCTCGGCACGGTCTCCTACCTGGCCCCCGAGCAGATCGAGAACGGCGTCACCGACACCCGCGTCGACGTCTACGCCTGCGGTGTCGTCCTCTACGAGATGCTCACCGGCTCCAAGCCCCACCTCGGCGGCACCCCCGCCCAGGTGCTCTACCAGCACCTCCAAGAGGACGTGCCGCCTCCCTCCGCCGCCGTCCCCGGGCTGCCCGTCGCGCTCGACGAGCTCGTCGCGCACGCCACCGCCCGCAACCCGGAGCTGCGCCCCTACGACGCCGCCGCCCTGCTCGGTCTCGCCCGCGAGGGCCGCGCCCTGCTCAGCGACGCCGAGCTGGACGCCGTACCGCCGCAGGCGCGCGCCGAGGAGCGGTCGTCCGCCGAGGACCGCACCGGCGTGATCCCGCGCCCGGTGGAGGCGCGGCAGCCCGTGCACCACACCTCCCGTCTGGAGACCCTGCCCCCGCCGCCCGCGCCTCCGGCGCACCGGCCGGCTCCCGCCGGGCGGCCCCGCCGCGGCGTGCTCCTCGTCATCGCCGGGGTCCTGCTCGCGCTCGGTCTCGGGACCGGTGTCTGGTACGTCAGCTCCGGACAGTTCACCAAGGTCCCCAATCTGCTCGGCAAGACCGAGGCGCAGGCCCGCTCCCAGCTGTCCGAGGCCGGGCTCGGCGTGAAGGGGGTCGACCGGAAGTTCAGCGACGCCTTCGACCGCGGGACGGTGATGAACACCGATCCCCCGGGCGGCAAGCGGATCCGCGGCAACGGCGCGGTGACCATCACCATCTCCCGCGGCCCCCAGGTGGTCTCGGTGCCCGATCTCAAGGGCCGGCCGCTGGAGGCGGCCAAGGCCGAGCTGACGAAGGCCGGGCTGGCGCCCGGAATCGTCACGCAGGCGTTCAGCCAGGACATCGCCCAGGGCTCGGTGATCGGCACCGACCCGGCCGGCGGCCAGAAGCGGGCGCCCGACACGGCCGTCGCGCTGGTCGTCAGCAAGGGCCGCCCGGTGCCGGTGCCGAGCGTGGCCGGGCTCCCCGCCGAACAGGCGAAGGCCGCGCTGGAGGGCCTGGGCCTGAAGGTCGTGACGGCCCCCGAGCAGGTCAACGCCCCCTCCGCGGCCGGTACGGTCGCCAACCAGTCGATCGCCGCCGGCACCCAGGCCGCGGCCGGGGACACGATCACGCTGACCGTGTCCAAGGGCCCCCGCCAGCTCCCGGTCCCGAACGTGACCGGCCAGGACGTGGACGCGGCCCGCAAGGCCCTGGAGGCCGCGGGCTTCAAGGTGAAGGTGGACCGGCCCTTCCTCTCCTTCAGCAACACGGTGGACTCCCAGTCGGTGCCGGCCGGACAGAACGCCCCCGAGGGCAGCACGATCACCATCAAGACCAAGGGGCTTTAGGACGCAGTGACACGCAATCCAGTGGGCGGGCACGTTCCCGTCGCCGGGGGTCTCGCCTCCGTGGGCCTGACCTACGCCCGGGAGCTGGGCGCCGAGGCCGTCCAGGTCTTCGTCGCCAACCCGCGCGGCTGGGCCACCCCGACCGGGAACCCGGCCCAGGACGAACGGTTCCGGGCGCAGTGCGCGGCCGAGTCCGTCCCCGCCTACGTGCACGCGCCGTACCTGATCAACTTCGGCTCGCACACCGAGGCGACCGTGGAGAAGTCGGTGGAGTCCCTGCGCCACTCACTGCGCCGGGGCCGGGAGATCGGCGCCCTCGGGGTGGTCGTGCACACCGGCTCGGCCACCGGAGGCCGCCCGCGCGAGGCGGCGTACGCGCAGGTCAGGGAGCGCATGCTGCCGCTGCTGGACGAGCTGACGCACGAGGACGACCCCTTCCTGCTGCTGGAGTCCACGGCCGGTCAGGGTTCCTCGCTGTGCTCGCGGGCCGAGGACTTCGGGCCGTACTTCGAAGCGCTCGACCACCACCCGATGCTGGGGATCTGCCTGGACACCTGCCACATCTTCGCGGCCGGTCACGACCTGGCGGAGCCGGGCGGGACGAAGCTGACGCTGGACCTGCTGGTGGACACGGTGGGCGAGGGCCGGCTGAAGCTGGTCCACGCGAACGACTCCAAGGAGGGCGTCGGCGCCCACAAGGACCGGCACGCCAACATCGGCCAGGGCCACATCGGCCGGGACGCCTTCGCCGAGCTGATCACGCACCCCGCGATGGACGGCGTACCGCTGATCATCGAGACCCCCGGCGGCAAGGAAGGGCATGCGGCGGACGTGGCGCTGCTGAAGAGCCTGCGTCCTTGAGGAATACCCCATGGGGGTATACGGTTCTGCTCATCGCAGGACCGTTATCCGGCGTTCCCGAGGGGGTCTCGATGGACCACGCACAGCACCATCAGCACCACCAGCAGGACCCGCACGAAGACGGAAACGGCCCCGGCCAGCACCGCCGCCACGGCGGAGCCAGCTGGTCCGCGGCGGCCCGGGCCACCCTCCACTGCCTCACCGGATGCGCCATCGGCGAGGTGCTCGGCATGGTCATCGGGACGGCGCTGGGCTGGGGGAACGTTCCCACGATGATCCTGGCGATCGTCCTGGCGTTCTTCTTCGGCTACGCGTTCACCCTGCGCGGGATCCTCGCGGCGGGCGTTGACTTCCGTACGGCCGTCCGGGTGGCTCTGGCCGCCGACACCCTCTCGATCGCCGTCATGGAGCTGATCGACAACGGCGTGATCGCGCTCTGGCCGGGCGCCATGGACGCGCACCTGTCCGCACCGCTGTTCTGGATCGTGCTGGCGCTCTCACTGGCGCTGGCCTTCGTGGTGACGGTGCCCGTCAACAAGTGGATGATCGGCCGCGGCAAGGGTCACGCGGTGGTCCACCAGTACCACCGTTGAAAAGGCCGAAAAGCGCCTACAGCTCGGGGCCGTCCCCCGGCTCCTCCTGGTACGAGAAGCGCTGCTCTCGCCAGGGGTCGCCGATGTTGTGGTAGCCGCGCTCCTCCCAGAAGCCCCGGCGGTCGGCGGTCATGTACTCGACGCCGCGGACCCACTTGGGGCCCTTCCAGGCGTACAGGTGCGGAACCACCAGCCGCACCGGGAAACCGTGCTCGGCGGTGAGCAGTTCACCGCCCTGGTGGGTGGCGAAAACGGTTCGCTCGGAGGCGAAGTCGGCCAGCCGCAGATTGGAGCTGAAGCCGTACTCGGCCCACACCATCACGTGCGTGACCTGCGGCGCCGGCGGCGCCAGGGCCAGGACGTCCCGGGCGAGTACGCCACCCCATTCGGCGCCCTGCATGCTGAATTTCGTCACGCAGTGCAGGTCCGCCACCACGGAGTTGAAGGGCAGGGCCGTGAACTGCTCGTGGTTCCAGCAGTGCTTGTCACCGTCGGCCGTCGCGCCGAAGACGCGGAACTCCCAGCGGTCCGGCTTGAACTTGGGCACGGGCCCGTAATGGGTGACCGGCCAGCCCCTCTGCAGCCGCTGCCCCGGTGGAAGCTCCAGCTGCTCTGCTCCCGGAGATTCCCGGCTTTCCGGCTGACCCATGACTCCATGGTGACAGACTTGGCGGGGTGGTCATGACCAGGTCTGTGCCGATTCGGGCAAGTCGCTGCAACTCGCACTAAGGAGGCACTTACTGGACGGTCTCCAGCGGCGGTGCAAGGATTCGCGCAATCCCCCAGCCGACGCTGGGAGGTACCCCAGCCCCGTCATTAATGACATTGCCTGGAAGGAGCCTCTGCGATGCAGGGCGACCCCGAGGTCCTTGAATTTCTGAACGAGCAGCTGACCGGTGAGCTGACGGCCATCAACCAGTACTGGCTGCACTACCGCATCCAGGACAACAAGGGCTGGACCAAGCTCGCCAAGTACACGCGTGAAGAATCCATCGACGAGATGAAGCACGCGGACAAGATCACCGAGCGCATCCTGATGCTCGACGGTCTGCCGAACTACCAGCGCCTCTTCCACGTACGCGTCGGGCAGACGATCACCGAGATGTTCCAGGCCGACCGCCAGGTGGAGGTCGAGGCCATCGACCGCCTCAAGCGCGGCATCGAGGTCATGCGCGGCAAGGGCGACATCACCTCCGCCCGGCTCTTCGAGGAGATCCTGGAGGACGAGGAGCACCACATCGACTACCTCGACACCCAGCTGGAGCTCATCGAGTCCCTGGGTGAGCCGCTCTACATCGCGCAGCTCATCGAGCAGCCGAGCTAGCTCCCGCTAGGCCGCTTCCGCCAGCTGGGGCACGGGCGCGAGGGCCGGCTCCGGGGAGGCGGCGAGCACGGCCGCCGTGTCACCCTTCTCCAGCAGCTCACGGCGCGGGCACGCGCCGCGGCCGAGGATGCCCTGGATGGTGCGCACGCACGAGCCGCAGTCGGTTCCGGCCTTGGTGGCCGAGGCGATCTGGCGGGGGGTGCAGGCCCCGGCAGCCGCGTGATCCTTGACCTGCTTGTCGGTGATTCCGAAGCAAGAGCAGACGTACACGCGGTTCACCTCCGGGGCGGAACGGTTCGGCGAGCCATCCCCTATTCGGTGAGGCTTACCTAACCGTACCCAAAGTTAGGGTCGCCTAAAAGACCCGGACACGACGATGGGGCGCGGATCACATCGATCCGCGCCCCATCGTCGTATGAAGGTACTGACTGATCCCTACTGGTCGCGGTACATCTCGGCGACCAGGAACGCCAGGTCCAGGGACTGGCTGCGGTTGAGCCGCGGGTCGCAGGCCGTCTCGTAGCGCTGGTGCAGGTCGTCGACGAAGATCTCGTCGCCGCCGCCCACGCACTCGGTGACGTCGTCACCGGTGAGCTCGACGTGGATGCCGCCCGGGTGGGTGCCCAGCTCCTTGTGGACCTCGAAGAAGCCCTTGACCTCGTCGAGCACGTCGTCGAAACGGCGCGTCTTGTGGCCGGAGGCCGCCTCGAAGGTGTTGCCGTGCATCGGGTCGGTGACCCAGGCGACGGTCGCGCCGGAGGCGGTGACCTTCTCGACGAGCTCGGGGAGCTTGTCGCGGACCTTGTCGGCGCCCATGCGGACGACGAAGGTCAGCCGGCCCGGCTCACGGTCGGGGTCCAGCCGGTCGATGTACGTCAGCGCCTCGTCCACCGTGGTGGTGGGGCCGAGCTTGATGCCGACCGGGTTGGCGATCTGCGAGCAGAACTCGATGTGCGCGTGGTCCAGCTGGCGGGTGCGCTCACCGATCCAGACCATGTGGCCGGAGGTGTCGTACAGCTTGCCGGTGCGCGAGTCGGTGCGGGTCAGCGCGCCCTCGTAGTCGAGCAGCAGCGCCTCGTGGGAGGCGTAGAACTCGACGGCCTTGAACTCGGCCGGGTCGGTGCCGCACGCCTTCATGAAGTTCAGCGCGTTGTCGATCTCCCGCGCGAGCTGCTCGTAGCGCTGACCGGACGGCGAGGACTTCACGAAGTCCTGGTTCCAGGCGTGCACCTGGCGCAGGTCGGCGTAACCACCCGTGGTGAAGGCGCGCACCAGGTTGAGCGTGGAGGCGGACGCGTTGTACATGCGCTTCAGCCGCTCGGGGTCCGGGATCCGGGCCTCTTCGGTGAAGGCGAAGCCGTTGACCGAGTCACCGCGGTAGGTCGGCAGGGTGATGCCGTCGCGGGTCTCGGTGTCCTTGGAGCGCGGCTTGGAGTACTGGCCCGCGATGCGGCCGACCTTGACGACGGGCACGGAGGCCGCGTACGTCAGGACGGCGCTCATCTGGAGCAGCGTCTTCAGCTTGGCGCGGATGTGGTCGGCGGACACGCCGTCGAAGGCCTCGGCGCAGTCGCCGCCCTGAAGGAGGAACGCCTCGCCCTTGGCGACGGCTCCCAGACGGGCACGCAGCTGGTCGCATTCGCCCGCGAAAACGAGCGGAGGATACGACTCGAGGTCCGCGACGACAGCGCGCAGAGCCTCAGCATCGGGGTACGAGGGCTGCTGCGCCGCGGGAAGGTCCCGCCAGGTCGCCTTGGCGGCGGGGGCTTGGGTTTCAGCGTTCACGGTCACCTCGTACACATTACGTCGTCACACGCGGCGTCCAGCCATGCGACCACAACGTGAGACGGGCCGCCTCGAAGGCGCAGGGGGCCACTCGGAACGGAATCCATGGTTCAGCCCACGCCGTGAGACGGATACAGCGCCACGGGGGCGTTCTGGGCTAGGGTGCCCCGCATGTACGCGCACTCGAACCAGAACTGGTGGTGGACCGCTCCCGGCGGCCCACTTCTCGCGCGTACCTGACGACACGCACGACGCGAAGGCCGCCCCGAGGGGCGGCCTTCCGTTTTCGGTGGACAGACACCGTCGGACGCGGGCCGCTCCTCCCACCGGAAGGACGCTCCCGCCCCATGCACTCCAGCCAGCCGAACCGACTGAGCCGACTGCTCGACGACTCCTGCCCGCCCTTCGCCCTGCTGCGGCGGCGGACCCCCGGCCGCGACCACGACACCGTCGAGGTGCTGATCGGCGCGGTCCACGAGGCCGAGCACCTCGCCGACCTGCCCGTCGGGGAGCTGCCCACGCTCGCCCTGGTCCCCTTCCGGCAGATCCGGGAGCGCGGATTCGACGTACGCGACGACGGCACGCCGCTGAGCGTGCTGGTCGCCGAGGAGGCGTACGAGATCCCGCTCGCCGAGGCGCTGGCCGCGCTGCCCGCGCACGAGGTGCGGGTCGAGGGCGGCGGCTTCGACGTCCCCGACGAGCAGTACGCGGCCACCGTGGAGCGGGTCATCGAGGACGAGATCGGCCGCGGCGAGGGTGCGAACTTCGTCATCCGGCGGACCTACGAGGGCCGGATCGAGGGCTTCGGCCGGGCCGACGCCCTCGCCCTGTTCCGGCGGCTGCTGCTGGGCGAGCGCGGCGCGTACTGGACGTACGTCGTCCATACAGGCGGGCCGTCCGGGCGGACCCTGGTCGGGGCCAGCCCCGAGGTCCACGTGCGGATGTCCGGGGGCACGGTCGTGATGAACCCGATCAGCGGGACCTACCGCTACCCGGCCGGGGGCCCCACCGTGGACTCCCTCCTCTCTTTCCTCGGCGACCGCAAGGAGACCGAGGAGCTGTCGATGGTCGTCGACGAGGAACTGAAGATGATGTGCACGGTCGGGGACAGGGGCGGGGTCGTCGTCGGCCCGCGGCTGAAGGAGATGTCCCACCTCGCGCACACCGAGTACGAGCTGCGCGGGCGCTCCTCCCTGGACGTGCGGGAGGTGCTGCGCGAGACGATGTTCGCGGCGACGGTCACCGGCTCGCCGGTGCAGAACGCCTGCCGCGTGATCGAGCGGTACGAGAGCGGCGGCCGCGGCTACTACGCGGGCGCGCTGGCCCTGCTGGGGCTCGATGCCTCCGGGGCCCAGAGCCTCGACTCCCCCATCCTGATCCGCACCGCCGACATCGGCCCGGACGGGGTGCTGCGGGTGCCGGTCGGCGCCACGCTCGTACGGCACTCCGACCCGGCGGGCGAGGTGGCGGAAACGCACGCGAAGGCGGCGGGCGTGCTGGCGGCGCTCGGGGTGCGGCCGGCGGCGCCCCGCCCGGCCTTCGAGGGGGCCCGGCTGGCACAGGACCCCCGGGTGCAGGCGGCCCTCGCCGCCCGGCGGGCGGACCTGGCCCCCTTCTGGCTGCGGATGCAGGAGCAGCCCTCCCCGCTCACCGGCCACGCGCTGGTGGTGGACGGCGAGGACACCTTCACGGCGATGCTGGCGCACGTCTTGCGGGTGGCCGGGCTGGAGGTGACCGTACGCCGCTACGACGATCCGGGGCTGCGGGCGGCGGCCCTGGCCTGGGAGGGCCCGATCGTCCTGGGCCCCGGCCCGGGCAACCCGGCGGATTCCGCGGACCCCAAGATGCGGATGCTGCGCGGGCTGACCGCCGAACTGCTGGCCGCACACCGCCACGGCCTGGTCGGAATCTGCCTGGGCCACGAACTGCTGGCGGCCGAGCTGGGGCTCCCGCTGATCCGCAAGGCGGAACCGGCGCAGGGGGCGCAGACGCGGATCGACCTGTTCGGGGCCGATGAGGTGGTCGGCTTCTACAACACGTACACCGCGCACTGCGACGAGGAGCGGGCCGCCGCCCTTGCCCTGCGGGGCGTCGAGATCTCCCGGGACCCGTCCACGGGCGAGGTCCACGCCCTTCGCTCCGCGGCGGGCTTCGCGGGGGTCCAGTTCCACCCGGAGTCGGTCCTCACCCTGCGCGGCGCGGACCTGCTGCGCGAGCTGCTGGGACGGGTCCAGGCGGCCGCCCCGGCGTAAGGCGGCCGCTGCGCGGAGCCTCTCCCCGCCCCGCCCTTTCTCCGTTTCCCGGGCTCTGCCCGGACCCGGTCCTCAAACGCCGGACGGGCTGAAATACAGCCTCGCCGGCGTTTGAGGCGCGGGGTCTGGGGCGGAGCCCCAGGGAAGGCGCACCGGTCAGGAAGAGCCGGGAACCAGCGTGTTCTCGGAGCGGCGGCCGGCCAGGTAGTCCGCGACGTTGGCGACGGTGGCGGCGATGATCTGGCCCACCGCGTCGGTCGTGTAGTACGCCTGGTGCGAGGTCACCACCACGTTCGGGAAGGTGACCAGCCGGGCCAGGGTGTCGTCCTCGACGGCCACCAGGGACTTGTCCGTGAAGAACACCCCGGCCTCGGCCTCGTACACGTCGAGGCCGACCCCCGCGAAGCGGCCCGCCCGCAGCTCGGAGACCAGCGCGTCCGCGTCGACCAGCCCGCCCCGGCTGGAGTTCACCAGGATCGCGTCGTCCCGCATCAGCCGGAGCGCCGCCGAGTCGATGATGTGGTGGGTGGACTCCATCAGCGGCACGTGCAGGCTGACCAGGTCCGAGGACGCGAGCAGCGTCTCCTTGTCCACGTACTTCATGCCGAGCCCCACGCACGCCGGGTTCTGCGCCACGTCCCAGCCCAGCAGGTTCATACCGAAGCCGTGCGCGATCCGGGTGAACGCCTCCCCGATCTTGCCGGTGCCGAGCACGCCCGCCGTGCGACCGCGCATGTCCCGGCCCATCAGCCCGTTCAGCCGGAAGTCGAAGTCCCGGGTCCGGTTCGAGGCCCGGACGATCCGCCGGTTCACGGCCAGCGCGAGGGCCCACGCGAACTCGGCCACCGAGTACGGCGAGTAGTACGAGACCCGGCCGACCGTCATGCCGAGGCGCCGGGCCGCGTCCAGGTCGATGTTGTTGTAACCGGTGGACCGCTGGGCGATCATCTTCGTCCCGCCGGCCGCCAGGATCCGCAGCACCCGGCCGTTCAGGTCGGCGTTCACGCTGGAGGAGACGATCTCGTACCCGGCCGCGATGGGCGCGGTGTCCTCGCTCAGGAAGACGTCGAGGCAGCGGACCTCGCAGCGGACCTCGTGCTGCCCCGCGAAGGCCTGCTCCAGGAGCGGCTCCTCGTCGGCGGTCACACCGAATGCCAGGATCTCCACAGGTGCTCCTGTATGTCGGACCATGGGTCGTCCGTCACGATACGACCCATGGTTCCGAGGCGCCGCCCGGCCCGGGCGCCGGCGGCCCCTTCGGCCGGACCCTCAGCCGAAGAAGACCCCGACCTCCTTGTAGAGCTCGGGATCCACGGTCTTCAGCCGGGCCGTCGCCTCCGCGATCGGCACCCGGACGATGTCCGTCCCCTTGAGCGCGACCATCTTGCCGAAGTCCCCCTCGCGCACCGCCTCGATCGCGTGCAGCCCGAACCGGGTCGCCAGCCACCGGTCGAAGGCGCTCGGCGTGCCGCCCCGCTGGATGTGCCCGAGCACCGTCGTACGGGCCTCCTTGCCGGTCCGCGCCTCGATCTCCTTGGCCAGCCACTCACCCACGCCGGACAGCCGGACGTGGCCGAAGGAGTCCGTGGTGCCGTCCTTCAGCACCATCTCCCCGTCCTTGGGCATCGCGCCCTCGGCGACCACGACGATCGGCGCGTAGCTCGCCTTGAACCGGGAGGTCACCCACGCGCACACCTGGTCGACGTCGAAGCGCTGCTCCGGGATGAGGATGACGTTGGCGCCGCCCGCGAGCCCCGAGTGCAGGGCGATCCAGCCGGCGTGCCGGCCCATGACCTCGACGACCAGGACCCGCATGTGCGACTCGGCCGTGGTGTGCAGCCGGTCGATGGCCTCGGTCGCGATGCCGACGGCGGTGTCGAAGCCGAAGGTGTAGTCCGTGGCCGACAGGTCGTTGTCGATGGTCTTCGGCACGCCGACGCAGGGGATGCCGTACTCCTCGTACAGCTTGGCGGCGACCCCGAGGGTGTCCTCGCCGCCGATCGCGATGAGCGCGTCGACCTCGTATTTTTCGAGGTTCTCCTTGATCCGCCGGACCCCGTTGTCCGTCTTGAACGGGTTCGTGCGCGAGGAGCCGAGGATGGTGCCGCCCCGGGGCAGGATGCCGCGGACGGCGGGGATGTCGAGCGGGACCGTCCTCCCCTCGATCGCCCCTCGCCAGCCGTCCTTGAATCCGATGAACCGGCAGCCGTACTCCTGCTCGCCCTTGCGGACGACGGCCCTGATCACCGCGTTCAGACCGGGGCAGTCGCCGCCGCCGGTCAGCACTCCGACCTTCATGGAATCTGTCTTCGCCATGACGGTCACGCTAGTGGTGACCCACGTCACAGCAAGAGGGCTGGGGTGGGCAATTCCGGTGGAATTACGGGGCGTTGCGTACGCACGTTCACTCGGACGAGGCGAAAGTACGATCGACGCCGGGCCGGCGCCCGGTCCCACGCCCGGCCCTACGCACGGTCCGGCCCGCCGCTACGCGTCGTCGAGGCCCCGCTCTATCGCGTACCGGACGAGCTCCACCCGGTTGTGCAACTGAAGCTTGCCCAGGGTGTTCTGGACGTGGTTCTGCACGGTGCGGTGGGAGATGACCAGCCGCTCCGCGATCTGCTTGTACGAGAGCCCCTTGGCCACGAGCCGCAGCACCTCGGTCTCCCGGTCGGTCAGTTCCGGTGCCTTGGGCTCGTCGGAGGCGGTCGGCACCGGGTCGGTGGCCAGGCGCCGGTACTCGCCGAGCACCAGCCCGGCCAGCCCGGGGGTGAAGACCGGGTCGCCGGCCGCGGTGCGGCGGACCGCGTCGATCAGCTCCTGGGCGCCGGCGGACTTCAACAGGTAGCCGGTCGCGCCGGACTTCACCGCCTCCAGGACGTCCGCGTGCTCGCCGCTGGCCGACAGGACCAGGACCCGCAGCGCCGGATGGGCGCCGGCCAGCTCCTTGCAGACCTGCACCCCCGGCATGCCGGGCAGGTTGAGGTCGAGGACCAGGACGTCGGGGGTGACGGCGCGGGCCCGGCGTACCGCCTCGGGGCCGTCGCCGGCGGTGGCCACCACGTCGAAGCCCGCGGCGGCCAGGTCGCGGGCGACCGCGTCCCGCCACATCGGGTGGTCGTCGACGACCATCACCCTGATCTCGTGCAGCTCTTTCACGTCGGTGCGCTCACTCATCTCTTGGCCGTCCTCCCCCTCGGTACTTTCAATTCCACTTCGGTGCCCTGTCCGGGGACGGACACCAGATCGGCGCTGCCGCCGAGGTCGCGCAGCCGGCCGCGGATGGACAGGGCCACCCCCATCCGGCCCTCGCCCTCCGCCTGGTCGAGCCGGCCGGCCGGGATGCCGGGGCCGTCGTCGCGGACGGTCACGATCACCTCGTCGCCCCAGTCCTCGACCAGGATCCAGGCCCGGGCCCCTTCCCCCGCGTGCTTGCGCACGTTGTCGAGGGCGGCCCCGACCGCCGCCGCCAGCTCCTTCGCGGCGGGTACCGGCAGCAGCACCGGGGTGCCCGGCTCCGCGAAGCTCACCCTTGACCCGGCGTGCGGGGCGAGGAGGGTCCGCAGATCCAGCTCGCCGTCCTCGGCGCCGGGCTCCTCCACCTCGTACGTGTCCACCAGCGCGCCGCGCGACTCGTCCCGGGAGACCCGCGAGGGGTGCACCAGCCCGCTGGAGACGAGCGTGCGCAGCGCCACCTCCTGCTCCCCCGCCATCCTGCCGAGCTCCTCGGCCTCGCCGCCCAGTTCGGTGCCGCGCCGCTGGACCATGGCGAGGACCTGGAGGACCCCGTCGTGGATGTCGCGGGCGAGGCGCTCGCGCTCACGGGTGGCGGCCTCGATCTCCAGGGCGCGGGCGAGGGTGGCCTCACTGGCCCGGGCGACCTCGACGACGTACCCGATGGCCACGGAGGAGACCCAGACGAGCAGCACGTTGTGCAGGGCGTCCCGGGTGGGCTGGCCGCCGTGGATGAGGATGGTGACCGCGGCCACGAAGGTGGAGGCGAAACAGGCCCAGCGCCAGCCGCCCTTGATGGCGAAGCCGAGGACCGCGCCCCCGGTCCAGATCGTGGGGAGGGTGGGCCCGCCCCCAATGATCCGCTCGTGGGTGTCGGCCAGCGGGGTCAGCCCGATGCCGACGAGGGCGACGGTGAGGTCGGCGACGAGGAAGCCCTTGGTGCAGCTGGCGGCGTTGGCCACCTTCGGGGTGGTGGCCAGGGTCCAGACGGCGAGGAAGGCGAGGTAGCCGGCCGCGATCCAGGGGTGCGGGAACTTCTTGTACGCCGAGGCGAACAGCAGTACCGCGTAGACCATGGTCAGCAGCCGGTACACCGTCAGGGCACGCCAGAGCGGCTGCTCTACCGACATGCGTACGACGCGTTCGCGTTTCGCCATCTCCCCCACCCCTTGCGGGCGGTACCGCCCCGACCTACTCCGCCTTGCCGTCGGCCTTCTCGGCCTTGGCGGCCCTCTCGGCCTTCTCGGCCTTCTCCGCATCGGCGATCTGGCGCTTGGCCGCCGTCGCGTAGATGTCGACGTACTCCTGGCCGGAGAGCTTCATGATCTCGTACATGACCTCGTCGGTCACCGAGCGGAGGATGAAGCGGTCGTTGTCCATGCCGTGGTAGCGGCTGAAGTCCAGCGGCTTGCCGATCCGGATGCCCGGTCGCATCAGCTTGGGGATCACCTTGCCGGGCGGCTGGATCTTCTCCGTGTCGATCATCGCCACGGGGATCACCGGCGCGCCGGTGGCCAGCGCCACACGCGCCAGGCCGCCGGGCTTGCCGCGGTAGAGGCGGCCGTCGGGTGAACGCGTGCCCTCGGGGTAAATACCGAACAGCTCCCCGCGCTCGATGACGTCGATGCCGCTCTTGATGGCGGCCTCGCCGGCCCCGCGGGCGCCGGAGCGGTCCACCGGGAGCTGGCCGACGCCCTTGAAGAACGCGGCGGTCAGCCTGCCCTTGACGCCCGGGGAGGTGAAGTACTCCGACTTGGCGATGAAGGTGACCTTGCGGTCCAGCACGGCCGGAAGGAACAGGGAGTCGGAGAAGGACAGGTGGTTGCTCGCGAGGATCGCCGGCCCCTCCGCGGGAATGTTCTCGAGGCCCTCCACCCACGGCCTGAAAGCGAGCTTCAGTGAACCGCCGATGGAGAACTTCATTGCGCCGTAGATCAACTCGAAAGCCTTCCTGTGTCTGTCGAACAGACCATATCCCGTGGCTCCCCCGGCAGGGGCCCGACGACCCTGGCCGGTGCCACCCTGGTCGCGTACGGTGAAGTCACACAGAGCAACGCACCCACCCGACGTACCTCATGATCAAGGAGACCCCGGTGCCCGTCCTCCCTGGAGCCGAGCCGTTCCGCCACGAGGGCGGAGAGGTCGGCGTCCTTCTCTGCCACGGCTTCACCGGTTCCCCCCAGTCGCTGCGCCCCTGGGCCGAGTATCTCGCCGCGCAGGGCCTGACGGTGTCGCTGCCGCTGCTGCCCGGGCACGGGACGCGCTGGCAGGACATGCAGCTCACGGGCTGGCAGGACTGGTACGCCGAGGTGGACCGCGCCCTGCGGGACCTGCTGGACCGGTGCGAGCAGGTGTTCGTCTTCGGGCTGTCGATGGGTGGTGCGCTGACCCTGCGGCTGGCGGCCAAGCACGGGGACGCCATCAGCGGCATCGTGCTCGTCAACCCGGCCAACAAGGTGCACGACCCGCTGGCCTTCGCCCTCCCGGTGGCCAAGCACTTCATCCGGTCGACGCCGGGCATCGCGAGCGACATCGCGAAGCCGGGCTCGGAAGAGGTCGGCTACGACCGCGTCCCGACGCACGCCGCGCACTCGCTGCGGAAGTTCTTGCAGCTGGTGGACGCCGAACTGCCGCAGGTGACGCAGCCGGTGCTGCTGCTGCACAGCCCGCAGGACCACGTCGTACCGCCGGTCGACTCGGCGCGGGTCCTGGCGCGGATCTCGTCGAGGGACGTCACCGAAACCCTGCTGGAACAGAGCTACCACGTCGCGACGTTGGACCATGACGCGGAGCGGATCTTCGCGGACAGCTATGCGTTCGTCGGCCGACTGGCGGAGAGCGTGGGCAGGGAGGGGGCGCAGGCGGGTGGCTGAGCACGAGGAGCAGTCGGGCGGAGTTCCGCCGCTGGACGAGGAAGCGGCGTGGGCGGCGATCGTCGCCGGGTACGGGCAGGAGCCGCCGGACCCGCCGGGGGCCCGGCCGTTCAAGCCGATCGAGAACCTGCTCCTGCCGGAGGAGGACGTCAAGCCGTTCCCGCCGGAACCGGAACCGGAACCGGAACCCAAGCCGGAACCGAAGCCGAAGGCTGCCCCTGACCCAGAGGCTGAGCCGGAGCCGCCGGCGGCGCTGGGCAGCTCGGTGCTCTTCGCCCCGGGCGTCGGCATGGCGGGCCCGCGCGACCACTCGCTGGCGGAGCCGAAGGACGACGACCTGACCCCGGCGGAGGAGGGCCACTTCGTCCCCCCGGAGCCGGAGCTCCCGGAGGCGGACACCACGTCGAAGTTCGCCTGGCTGGCGGTGGTGGGCGGCCCGGTGCTGCTGCTCCTGGCGGTGCTCCTCCAGTGGGAGATGACCTGGTGGCTGACGACGCTGGGCATCGGCGGCTTCCTGGGCGGCTTCGCGACGCTGGTCGCCCGCATGTCGCAGGGCGACGACGACGATGACGACGACCCGGGCCGCGGCGCGGTGGTCTAGCCCCCGCGCCTCGTAGCCCGGGGCTCCGCCCCGAACCCCGGTCCTCAAACGCCGGACGGGCTGAAAGAACCTGGGGCTCCGCCCCAGACCCTCCCCCAGACTCCGTCCGGGGGTACCCCCACGCCTCAAACGCCGGCGGGGCTGGAATTGCCTTGCGGGCGATCCAGCCCCCAGGCGCAAGGTTGCGCTGCGCGCACTTGCAGGCTGACGCCAGCAAAATCCAGCCCCGCCGGCGTTTGAGGCGCTGGGGGTCCGGGGGCAGCGCCCCCGGCAACGGCGCCGCAGACGGACCGCCGGGCTACGGCGCAGCCGGAAGGCGCAGGGCCGCCAGCACCGGCAGGTGGTCCGTCGCCGACCGCAGATCGGTGGAGGAGACGCCCGGCAGGCCCGCCGGAACGCCACAGGCCAAAACTTCCACCCGCGGCGTAGCGAAAACGGCATCGATGCGCCGCTCCGGCGCCGACGCCGGGAAGGTCGCCCCGCCGCCCCACGGAGCCACCGACCAGCAGTCCTGCAAGGCACCCGCGAGACGGCCGAAGGCCGGGCCCTCCGGGCCCTCGTTCACGTCGCCCGCGGCGATCCCGTGCGGCGTGTCCATCTCCGCCACCCGCTCCAGGAGGATATCCGCCTGGGCCCGGCGTTCGGCCCGGTCCAGGGACAGGTGCGCGCAGGCCAGCCCCACCCGCGCACCGCCGATCCGGACCACCGCCGTGGCGAAGCCCCGCCGGTGCAGGCCGGGCGTGCGCGGCAGCAGCACGTCCTGCGTCCGCTCCACGAAGACCCGTAGCGAGCAGAGCAGCAGCGGCCCGGCCGCGGTGGCGCCACCGCCCAGCACCACCAGGTCGCACTTCGCAGCGAGTCTCGCCGCGTGCTTGCGCCACCGGAAGAACCGCGGCGCCTCCTGTACGAAGACCAGGTCCGGCTCGCAGGCCCGGATGACCCGGGCCAGCGCCTCCTCGTCGTCGCGCAGCGAGCGGATGTTGTAGCTGAGTACCCGGATCACGGCAGAACCGTCGGGCTCCGTACGGGACTTCGGCAGCGATGGCAGCAACTGGTCCATGCCCGCAAGATACGCAGCCGCCCGCCGCTCCCCCAAGGGGCGCGGCGGGCGGTCCATGCGAAAGGGGTCAGCCCTGGCGGGCCAGGTCCGCCGCGCCGACGAGCCCGGCCTTGCCGCCCAGCTGCGCGGCGAGCACCTGCGCGTGCGGGCGCCAGGAGCCGCCGACCAGCCAGCGCTTGAAGGACTTGCGGATCGGGTCGAGGACGAGGTCTCCCTCGTCGGAGACGCCGCCGCCGACGATGAACGCCGACGGGTCGAAGAGCGAGGCGAGGTCGGCCAGGCCGGCTCCGGCCCAGCGGGCCAGCTCGCGGAAGGAGTCGATGGCCACGAGGTCGCCTTGGCGGGCGGCCGCGCTGATGTGCTTGCCCTCGATGCCCTCGGCGGTGCCGTCGCCGAGGCCGAGGAGGATCGTCGCAGCCTCGGGGGTGGCGTTGGCGCGCTGCTTCGCGTACCGGACGAGCGCGCGCCCGGAGGCGTACTGCTCCCAGCAGCCCTGGCTGCCGCAGCCGCACAGCAGGCCGTCCGGGACGACCCGGATGTGCCCGAATTCGGCGGCGACGCCGAAGCGGCCGCGCCGCAGCTTGTTGCCGATGATGATGCCGCCGCCCAGGCCGGTGCCGAGCGTGATGCAGATGACGTCCTCGTGGCCCTGGCCCGCTCCGAAGCGGTATTCGCCCCAGGCGGCGCAGTTCGCGTCGTTCTCGACGACGACGGGCAGGCCGATGCGCTGCTCGACCTTGTCCTTGAGCGGTTCGTGGCGCCAGTTGATGTTGGGCGCGAAGAGTACGGTCGCGCGCTTGTCGTCCACGTAGCCGGCGGCGCCGATGCCGACGGCGTCGATGGTGTGGCTGCTGCTGACCTCGGACACGGCGGCGCAGATCGCGTCCGTCACTCCGTCCGCGGTCGGCGGGGTGGGCACCTTGTACGTCTCAAGGATGGTGCCCTCTTCGTCGACCACGCCGGCCGCGATCTTCGTGCCGCCGATGTCGACGCCGATGGTGAGTCCCATTAGTCCCTCGGTTTCCGGTCAAACCCCGCCACGGTCAACGGTACCCGAGGGTTAGGGGGCGTCCGGCGGATCAGGGCCGGAAAGCCCGGGGGGTCTGGTGCCGTGGATCGCAAGGCGGAGGAGAGAGCCACTGCGGAGCATTGGCGACCGACGACAACGCGGCGAGGCGCGGTGCCAGACCCCCCGGGCCCGGCCATGATCCGCCGGACGCCCCCTGAGGAGCCTCAGTCGAGATCGATCCGCTCGTCGGGGCCCGCGTCGGGGCCTTCGTCGCGGGGGTCGCGGTCCTGCGGCGCCTGCCGGGGGGCCGAGGTTTCGCCCCGCGTCCAGCGGCGCTCGTGGCCCTCGACGGCCGAGCGGTACGCGGCGAGCAGCTCGGAGCCGGCGGCCGCGAGGTGGTCGAAGACCTCGGGATTGCGCTCGATGACGGGCTTGGCGGCGGTCTTGGCCTGGTCGACGATCTGGCGTACCGCGCCTTGTGCGGCCACGCCGAAGAGCGGGTTGTTCAGTCCGGAGACCTTGTCGGCGACGGCCTCGAAGAGCTTGAACAGCTCCTCGGCCGCGCTCCCGGTGGTGCCGGCGCCGGCCCCTTGCTGCCCGCGCAGGCGCTCCTTCTCGGCGGCGAGGTCCTCGGCGCAGGCCTTGGCCCAGGCGTCGTCGTCGGTGGGGCGGTCGGTGGCCTCGCTCATGGCGGACTCTCCTGCGGCGGCTGCTGGGCGTGCGGTACGGGCTACCTTCGACGGTACCCGAACGGGGGTACGGGGTTCAGGCTGCGTCGGGGTGCTTCAGGGCGTACGGGGCCACAGGCCCGGGTCCGGGGTGAAGCGGATGCGGAGCACGCCGTCGGCCAGGGCGGCGCCCGAGACGGTGCAGCGGCGCAGCGCCGCGGGAAGCGGAACGATTCTGCGGTACGGGCCCGCCGTGAGCAGCAGCTCGTCGCCGCGGCGGATCAGGTCGAGCTCGCTCTTGCGGACGCCGGGCAGCGGAACCGCCCAGACGAGCACCCCGTCGTCGGCGCGGCGGTCCTCGACGGCCCAGTCCGGGCGGGGTGCGGGCGGCGCGGGGACGAGCCCGGCCGCCTCCGCGAGGAGGGCCAGGTCCTGCGGGCCGTGCGGGTCCCGGCCGAGGTGGGCGAGGGCGACCACGGGGATCTCCCCGGCCCACTCGGCGGCGTACTTCTCCTGCTGGGCGGCGAGCCCGGCGAGCCAGGGGTCGGCGGAGCCCTGCGGCACCATGCGGTTGGCGACGACGGCGGAGACGGGCAGCCGGTGGAGGGCGAGCCCGAGCCGTCCGAGGCGGAGCGCGTCGGCGGCGGCCGGCCCCGGCTCGGCGACCAGTCGCAGCTCGGTGGTGTCGGCCTCGATGACGGCCTGGACCGCCGCGAGCTCCCCGTCCCAGCGGGCGGCGGCCTCGTAGAGCCACTGCGCGGGCATGGGCACTCCGGCCAGCTGGGCCAGTACGGGCCGCAGGGCGCGGGCGGCCTGGCGCTCCGCGGGGAGCAGCCGGGCGAGGTAGCGGCGCAGCTGCGCGGGGAGGGCGAGGGTGGCCGCGGTCTCGTCGAGCGGGGGCATGTCGACGACGACGAGGTCGGTGTCGGGGGCGGTGGCGGCCCGCCGCAGGGCGCGCAGCAGGGCGAACTGTTCGGAGCCGGGCAGCTCGGTGAGCTCCTCGGCGCCGAGCGGCCGCGCCCCGACCATCCCGAGCAGCGCGGATCCGCGCTCCTGCAGGGCGACGAGCTCGGCTCTGAATGACTCGCCGGAGTCCACCCGGGCCACCCGCAGCCGCTCGCCCTCGACGGTCAGGGGGGCACCGGTCACCAGCAGCACCCGCCGCCCGTCGCGCGCCGCGGCGAGTGCGGTGGCCGCGGCCACGGTGGTCCGCCCTGCCCCTCCGGGGCCGGTGATCAGCAGGATGTGCATGTGCGGGTACTCCGGATCGATGGGGTTCTGCCGCCGCGCTGGGCTCCCGGGCGCTGCCCGGACCCGCGCCTCAAACGCCGGCGGGGCTGGATTCGGCCGGCGTCCGTGCCCGAAGGGCAATTTCAGCCCCGCCGGCGTGTGAGGCGTGGGGGTACCCCCGGACGGAGTCTGGGGGAGGGTCTGGGGCGGAGCCCCGGCAGCGCCGCACCCTGAGCCCGCACAGCAAACCCGCAGAGGGATCAGACGGTCTCGACGCGCTTCTTCAGGCCTGCCAGCGCGCGGTCGATGATGACCTTCTCCGCCTTGCGCTTGATCATGCCGAGCATCGGGATCTTGACATCGACGGTCAGCTGGTAGGTGACCTCGGCGCGCTTGCCGCCGTCCACCGGAACCAGCCGGTAGGAGCCGTCGAGCTGTCGCAGCATCTGCGACTTGTCCAGGGTCCAGCTGACCTCGTCCGTACCCTTCCAGGTGTAGGCGAGGGTGTGGTCGTCCTTGATCGCGCCCGCGTCGAGCAGCAGCCGGACCTTCTCGGCGCGGCCCTCGGCGTCGGTGGCCAGTACCTCGGCCTCCTTCACCTCACCGGTCCACTCGGGGTAACGGGCGAAGTCGGCGATCACGGCCATCACGTCGGCCGGCGCAGCCTCGATCGTGATGCTTGAGCTGGTGTGTTCCGCCATCGCAGTCGAGCCTCCGTGGGGGTACCCCCAGCGGTAGCTGGGGGAGAGTGTTCGAGGAAGTGTGCGGCCTCCGGCCGCCGCTCGAAGGCTACCGTGCGTGCGGAGCTCACCACTCCAGGGCCCAGGGCCTCCCGGTCGCCGCGAAGTGGCCGACGTTCACGCACTCCGTGCTCCCGATCCGCATCCGCTGCGCCAGCGGCTGGTGCACGTGCCCGAAGAGGGCGTACCGGGGCCGGGTCCGCCGGATCGCCTCGAGCAGCGCCTCGCTGCCGCGTTCGAACCGGCGCGCGACGGTGTCGTAGCAGAGCTCCGGCACCTCCGGCGGGATGTGCGAGCAGAGTACGTCGACCTCGCCGAGCGCCTCCACTTTGGCGGCGTACTCCTCCACGTCCACCTCGTACGGGGTCCGCATCGGCGAGGGCAGGCCGCCGCCGACGAAGCCGAAGACGCGGCCGCCGATCTCCGCCCGCTGCCCGTCGAGGACGGTGAGGCCGGGACGGTCGGCGTACTCCGGCCACAGACCCGGGATGTCGACATTGCCGTAGGTGGCGTACGTGGGATCGGGGAAGGCCGCGAACATTTCCGCGTACTGCTTGCGCACCGCGCCCACGATCAGCTGCTCCCGGTCCAGCCCGGCCCACAGCTGCCGTCCGAGGGCGTGGGCCTCGTCGAAGCGGCGCGCGGTGCGCAGCTCGACGATCCGGTGGGCGTTCTCGACGCCGAACAGGTCGGGGAAGATCCCGCGCGAATGGTCGGCGTAGTCGAGGAAGAGGACCAGGTCACCGAGACAGATGAGCGCGTCGGCACCTTCTCCCGCCTTGGCGAGGTCTTCGGAGTTGCCGTGCACGTCGCTGACGACGTGCACCCGTGTGCGGGCTTTTCTGCCACGCATGCTGCCACCCATGCAGCCACCCTAGGGGGGCCTGGCGACCCGGGGGTAGAGGGGGTGGAGGGGGTAGCTGGACCTGCGGTTACTTCCGAGTCGTGCGCGGGGTCGACTAGGGTCGGCGCGTTAGGGCCGTGTCATGTGACGCATGGAACATCTGGCCGGTTCCCTCTATCCGGAACCCACTACTGGTGGGTAACGTCCGGTCGGTCCACATGGTGGCGATGGCGCCCAGAGGAGCAGCAGTCTTGCGCGAGTTCAGCCTTCCGGCCCTGTACGAGGTCCCGTCGGACGGGAACCTCACGGATCTCATCCGCCGCAACGCCGCTCAGCATCCCGACACCGCCGTCATGAGCCGCAAGGTCGACGGCCGGTGGCAGGACGTGACCGCGACCGAGTTCCTGGCCGAGGTCCGGGCCACGGCCAAGGGCCTGATCGCCGCGGGCGTCCGCCCCGGCGACCGGGTCGCCCTGATTTCCCGCACCCGCTACGAGTGGGTGCTGATCGACTTCGCGATCTGGACCGCGGGCGGCGTCACCGTCCCCGTCTACGAGACCAGCTCCCCCGAGCAGGTCCAGTGGATCCTCGGCGACTCCGGCGCCACCGCCGTGGTCGTGGAGAGCCCCGGGCACAGCGCGGCCGTGGCCTCGCTGCGGGACCGGCTGCCGGAGCTGCGCCAGGTCTGGGAGATCGAGCAGGGCGCGCTGGACGCGCTGAAGACCGCCGGCGCGGAGATCACCGACGCCGAGGTCGACGAGCGCAGCAGCCTCGCCAACGCCGACGACCCGGCCACCATCGTCTACACCTCGGGCACCACCGGCCGCCCCAAGGGCTGCGTGCTGACCCACCGCAACTTCTTCGCCGAGTGCGGCAACGTGGTGGAGCGGCTCAGCCCGCTCTTCCGCACCGGCGAGTGCTCCGTGCTGCTCTTCCTTCCGGCCGCGCACGTCTTCGGGCGCCTGGTGGAGGTGGCGGCCGTACTGGCGCCGATCCGGCTGGGCTGCGTACCGGACATCAAGAACCTGACCGACGAGCTCCAGTCCTTCCGGCCCACGCTGATCCTCGGCGTGCCGCGCGTCTTCGAGAAGGTCTACAACTCGGCGCGCGCCAAGGCCCAGGCCGACGGCAAGGGCAAGATCTTCGACGCGGCGGCCGAGACGGCGATCGCCTACAGCCGCGCGCTGGACGCCCCGGGCGGCCCGTCCTTGGGCCTGAAGCTCAAGCACAAGCTGTTCTCGAAGCTGGTCTACAGCAAGCTGCACACGGTCCTCGGCGGGCGCGGCGAGTACGCGATCTCCGGCGGCGCCCCGCTGGGCGAGCGGCTCGGCCACTTCTTCCGCGGCATCGGCTTCACCGTGCTGGAGGGCTACGGCCTGACGGAGTCCTGCGCGGCGACGGCCTTCAACCCGTGGGACAAGACGAAGATCGGTACGGTCGGCCAGCCGCTCCCGGGTTCCGTGGTGCGCATCGCGGACGACGGCGAGGTCTTGCTGCACGGCGAGCACGTCTTCAAGGAGTACTGGAAGAACGAGGCGGCGACCGCCGAGGCGCTGACCGACGGCTGGTTCCACACCGGTGACGTCGGCACCCTCGACGAGGACGGCTACCTCGCGATCACCGGCCGCAAGAAGGAACTCATCGTCACCGCGGGCGGCAAGAACGTCGCGCCGGCCGTGATCGAGGACCGGATCCGCGCGCACGCGCTGGTCGCGGAGTGCATGGTGGTGGGCGACGCGAGGCCGTTCGTGGCCGCGCTGGTCACCATCGACGAGGAGTTCCTCGGCCGCTGGGCCGCGGAGAACGGCAAGCCGGCCGGTGTGACGGCGGCGGAGCTGCGCGAGGACGCGGAGCTGATCGCCGCCGTCCAGAAGGCCGTCGACGACGGCAACGCGGCGGTTTCCAAGGCGGAATCGGTGCGGAAATTCCGCATTCTGCCCTCCCAGTTCACGGAGGAGTCGGGTCACATCACGCCTTCGCTGAAGCTGAAGCGGAATGTGGTGGCGAAGGACTTCGCGGACGAGATCGAGGCGCTCTACCGGGGCTAGTCGCCCCCTATCGCGGCCCGCGGCCCGCGGCCCGCGGCCGGAGGCCGGAGGCCGCTGTCAGCGGGGGTCGGCGAGGATCCGGGCCATGTTCCGCTCGGCGAGAGCGGTGATGGTCACGAACGGGTTCACGCCCAGCGACCCGGGGATCAGGGAGCTGTCGACCACGTACAGCCCCTGGTACCCCTTGACCTGCCCGTACGCGTCGGTGGCCGCTCCCAGGACGCAGCCGCCGAGCGGGTGGTAGGTGAAGTTGTCGGCGAAGGCCCGGTTGTCGCCGAAGAGGTCGTATCGGTACATCGTGAAGTTCCTGTGGTTGATGCGGTCGAAGAGGCGCTTCGCCGCGTTGACCGAGGGCGCGTTCTGGTCCCGCCGCCAGTTGAGCCGGGCCGAGTCGGTGGCGGCGTCGTACGTGAAGTGCCCGCGCTCCGGATTCTTCGTGATGGCCAGGTACATCGAGATCCAGTGCTCCAGTCCCATCGGGAGCGGGGCGATCTCGGCGAAGACCGGGTTCGAGGCGTTGTCCCAGTCGTCGATGCCCAGGGCGGGCATGGTGGCCTGGTTCGCGCCGACCGTGTCCCAGAGGTGGTTGGCGCGGGCGGTCATGATGTTGCCGTTGTGGCCCCAGCCGAGCCCGACGCGGTCGCTGAGCGCGGGCAGCGCCCCGGTCTCGCGGGCGCGCAGCAGGATCTCGGTGGTGCCGAGGCTGCCCGCCCCCAGGAAGAGCTGCTTGCAGCCGAGTTCGCGGACCTGGGTGACCCGGCCGGTCAGGTCGCTCGTCTGCACCGTCAGTACGTAGCCGCCGGCCGGATCGGGCCGTACGCCGACCACGCGCTGCAGGGTCTCGATGGTGACGTTGCCGGTGCCGAGGGCGGCGGCGAGGTAGGTCTTGTCGAGGCTCTTCTTCCCGTGGTTGTTGCCGTAGATGACCTCGCCGGCCAGCGCGGACCTGGTGGCGGTTCCGGCCGCCTCGCGCTTCATGTACGCGAAGTCGTAGACGTTGGGGACGAAGACGGTCTTCAGGCCGGTGTTCTGGGCGTGCTTGCGGGAGATCCGGGCGAAGCGGTACCACTCCGTGGACTCGAACCAGGCGGGGTCGATGTCGTTGACCCCGAGCATGGCGCGGGCCCGGGGGAAGTAGGTCCCGTACATCTCGTCGGCATCGACCTGGGGCAGCACTTCGGAGAAGTACGAGCGCCGGGGCGTGGGCGCCATCCCGCCGTTGACCAGGGATCCGCCGCCGACGCCGCGGCCCACGTAGACGGACATGTCTCCGTGGTTCACGCGGTCCAGGACCCCGGGGTACGGGCTGATGTTGCGGTTGACCACGTCGAGCCAGAGGAACTGGGCGAGCGGGGCCTCGGTGCGGGTGCGGAACCACATGGAGCGGTGGTCGGGCGCGGAGGTGGAGGGGAAGACCTTGCCGTCGGGCCCGGGGGTGTCCCAGAGGCGGCCCATTTCGAGCACGACGGTACGCACGCCCGCCTGCCCGAGCCGCAGGGCGGCGACGGCTGATCCGTAGCCGGATCCGACGACGATGGCGGGCGCGTAGTGGGCTGCGCCCGGCTCGACGGCGGAGGCGGAGGCCAGGCCGATCCGTGTGAAGCCGAGGGCGGAGGCGGTGGAGAGCGCGCCGAGCCCCAGAAGGTGACGGCGCGTCAGGTTGGGTGTCATGGCCGCATCATGGGCGGAATCCAGCCGTCCGGCCAGACGCCGTCTTGACAGGCATCTGAGAGACAGTCAGCCGTGGCTTTCAGCCCCTCCGGCGTTTGAGGAGCGGGGGTCTGGGGGCAGGGCCCCCAGCGGCGGCGGCGAGGCCGCAGGACTACAGCAGCGCGCGCAGGCGGTCGGCCAGCAGGTCCCAGCGCCACTTCTCCTCGACCCACGCCCGCCCGGCGGCGCCCATGCGGGCGCGCAGGTCCGGGTCCAGCAACAGCGTGACGATCCGCTCCGCCGCGTCGTCCGGGGCGCCGCCCCGGACGACCCAGCCCGTCTCGCCGTCCAGGACCGCGTCCGGCGCTCCGCCCGAGTCGCCCGCGACCACCGGCAGGCCCGTCGCGGAGGCTTCGAGGTAGACGATGCCCAGGCCTTCCACGTCCAGCCCGCCCCGCCGGGTCCGGCACGGCATCGCGAAGACGTCCCCCGCGCCGTAGTGGGCGGGCAGTTCGGACCACGGGACCGCTCCCGTGAAGACCACCGAGTCCGCGACGCCGGTCGAGACGGCCAGCGCCCGCAGGTCCGCCTCGTACGGCCCGCCGCCCACGATCAGGAGCACCGCGTCCGGCACCGCCGCCAGGATCCGCGGCATCGCCTCGATCAGCGTGTCCTGCCCCTTGCGGGGGACCAGGCGCGAGACGCAGACCACCACCGGGCGGTCGGTCAGACCGAGCCGGGCCCGGATCTCGGCCCCGCCCGACCCCGGGTGGAAGGTCTTCTCGTCCACCCCCGGCGGGAGTTGCACCATCCGGGCCGCCGCCCGGTCCGTCACCGCCGAGGCGATCCGCGAGCGCGTGTACTCCCCCAGGTAGGTCAGCGTGTCCGTGCCCTCGCCGATCCTCCGCAGCAGCTGCCGCGCGGCCGGCAGCTGGGCCCAGCCCGCCTCGTGCCCGTGGGTGGTCGCGACGAGCCGCCGCGCACCCGCCCGCCGCAGTGCCGGGCCCATCAGCCCGAGGGGGGCCGCCGCCCCGAACCACACCGACTCGCAGCCGTGTTCGCGCAGCAGGCCCACCGCCCGCCGCGTCACCCGCGGGGTCGGCAGCAGCATCGTCGTACGGTCGCGGACCACCTGGAAGGGCTGCTCCGCGTCGAAGGCCGCGGTGGCCTCGTGGCCCTCCGCGCCGTGCTTCCACGTGGAGGCGTAGACGACGACCCGGTCGGGATCCAGCCGCAGCGCCATGTTGTGCAGGAAGGCCTGGATGCCGCCCGGTCGCGGCGGGAAGTCGTTGGTCACGATCAGCGTCTTGTGCATCGCTGCCAACGTACCCGACACCGCCCGCACACTCCCTTGGGGGTGTCTTGCCGATCAGGCCGGGCTCGCGGCGTCTGCCACGCACGCTCGCCGCGTTGTCGTCACTCGCCGACGCTCCGCGTCGACTCCCTCCTCCGCCTTGCGACCGCACGCGTCAGACGCCGCTCCCTGACCCGGCCTGACCGACAAGACACCCCCTAGCGGACCTCCTGGCGGAGCTCCTGCCGCAGCGCCTCCTGCCAGTCCTTCGTCAGCCCGGCCGGGTCCGCTCCCAGGGTCTGTTCGAGCGCCGTCGGCAGCGGCTCCTTCCCCGCCTTCTCGTACAGCGCCACGAGCGCCGCCTCGCCCCACTGGTCCGCGATCAGCCGGCAGGCCAGCCACGCGCCCTCGTACGCCCGGGCCAGCGCGTCCGGGTCGCCGCCGAAGGCGAAGTCCTCCGCCCGGGGCAGCTCGGCCGGCACCTCGCCCCGCCGTACGGCCCGGGCCAGCGCCGGGGCACCCTGCGCCGGGGTGGTGGAGGTGCCGCGGTACGCCGCCCAGTCCGCGAAGCCCTCGGAGAGCCACAGCGGGGTCAGGGCGGAGGTCACGGCCCGCGTGGCCACGTGCGTGACCTCGTGGGTCAGGATGATCCGCCGGCCGGGCCCGCCCAGTTCGGCGTACCCCTCCGGGTTGATCACCACCCGGTCCGCGGGGGCCGGCCCCGCGCCCACCCGGCCGGTGGTGACGGCGCCCATGCCCCGGTACGCGTCGGCCGGCCGGCCCAGCAGCTGCGCCATCCGGTCCAGGGACGCGGGGACCAGTACCACCACCCGCCCGGCCCAGGCGCCGGGCCAGGCGGCGCTCGCCGCGGGCACCGCCCGGTCGGTCTCGGCGGCGATCGCGGCCAGGGCCTCGGGAGACTGCCCGGAGCCGCCCAGGACCAGGGAGTGCGCGCCGCGGACCACCGACACCGGCCCCTGGTCCCACAGCTGCGGCAGCGCGCCCGGCGCGGGCCGGTCGGCGCGCACCCGCCAGGCCCCGCCGTCCTGCGCACGGTCGAGCCCGAGTTCCAGCTCGCGCCCCGAGCCGCCCGGAGCCGTGTCGTAGCCGGCCAGCCGGTAGCGCAGCTCCGCCCGTACCAGGGCCCGTACGCCGTCCCGCCGCACCGAGGTGACCTCGTACGCCCAGTCGTCGAGGGGGATTCCGGAGAGCGCCTCGGGGGGCGTCCGCGACCAGTCGGCCACGGCCCGGCGGATGTCCGGCCCGGCGGTGTCGGCCGGCGGCGCGGCGCACCCGGTGAGCAGCACGCACAGCAGGAGCGGCAGTGCGCGTACGAGACGGTGACCCGGGAGCATCAGCCGATCGTACGCACGGACGGGCCGGACGGCCCCCGGGCCCGGGTCAGGGGCGGGTCACCGACGACACGGGCATCATCCCGACGGGGTCGTAGCGCACCCGGGCACCCGGGTACGGGGCGTGCACCACCTGGCCGTTGCCCACGTACATGCCGACGTGACTGGCGTCCGAGCGGTACGTCACCAGGTCGCCCGGGCGGGCCTGCGACAGCGGGACCTGCCGGCCTGCGTAGCGCTGGGCCTGCGAGGTGCGCGGCAGCGAGACGCCCGCCTGCCGGTACGACCAGACCATCAGCCCGGAGCAGTCGAAGCCGGAGGGGCCGGTGGAGCCCCACACGTAGGGGCGGCCGACCGCTGCCCGGGCCGCCATCACGGCGGTGGCGGCGCGGCCCGAGGAGGGGCCGAGGGAGGACAGGTCGGGCAGCGCGTCGGCGCGGCCGCCGGAGCGCGAGGAGCGCTCGAAGTCGGCCCGTTCCTCGGCGGGCATGGCGTTGAGCAGCCGCCGGGCTGCCGCGAGCTTCGCGGTGACGGAGCGCTTGTGCCGGGCCACGTCGGAGCGCAGGGCGTCGAGTTCGGCGAGCTTGCGGGAGGCCTCCTGGCGCTCCTGGCCGAGCCGGCGCTGTTCCTCGCGGAGTTCGTCCAGCTGCCGGGCCTGGCGGCCGGTCAGCCGGTCCAGGGCCGCGACCTGTTCCAGGTACGCGTCCGGGTCCTCGGCGAGCATCAGACCGACGGCGGGGTCGATGCCGCCGCTGCGGTACTGCGCCCCGGCGAAGGTGCCGAGGACGCCCCGCATGGTGTTGATGCGCTCCTGGCCGCGGGCCACCGCGTCCTGGGCCCGGCTGACCTCGACGCGGAGCTTGCCGGCCTTCTCGCCCGCCTCGTTGAAGCGTTCGGTGGCCTGCTCGGCCTCCTCGAAGAGCCGGTCGACCTGGGCGCGAACACCGCCCGAGGGCTCCTGCGGCAGGCCCGGGGCCGCGCCCGCGGGTGCGCCCGTCATGACGACCGCGGCGCCGGCCGCGGCGGCGGTGAGGACGGTGACCTTGGTGTTCCGGTCGAGGCTGCCGAGCCCGGGCCGGCGATGGGATGCCACGTGAAACCGCTCCCTTCCGCTGTGCGCGGCCCGGGTCCGCCCCCCGTGGGCGGCCGTGTGCCGGGTTCCGCGCTGGCAGACAGTAGCGGCGCGATCGGGCACCGGCCAACGACCGCCGGCGGGCACAGACAGTGACGCCCCGCCGGAGACGCAGGTCACCGGCGGGGCGTGTGGTCAGAGCGTGGTCGCGCAATTCGCCCGGATGGGCGGTGTACGGCGCGTCACCCTATGCGGACGCCGAACTGGAAGGGCATGTTGTCCATCGACTCGTACTTGATGCCGCCGCGCGGGTTGGAGGCGTGCAGCGTCATGTTGTTGCCGGCGTAGAGGCCGACGTGGCGCAGGTCGCCGTAGAAGAAGACCAGGTCACCGGGCTGGAGCTGGCTGCGGCTGATGCGCGTGCCGTCGTTCGCCTGGGTGTAGGTGGTACGGGTGATGGTGACGCCGGCCTGCTTGTACGCCCACTGGGTCAGCCCCGAGCAGTCGAAGGCGCTGGGGCCGGTGGCGCCGGAGACGTACGCGCCGCCCAGCTTGGTCTTGGCGGCCGCCAGGGCGGCGCCGGCGCGGCCCGAGGCGCTCACGTTGCCGAGGTCGACCCGCTGGCCGGCGGCGCGGCTGGCGCGCGACTCCTCGTCCTTGAGCGCCGCGCGCTCCTGCGCGGTCAGGGTGTTGAGCAGGGCCTGGGCCTCGGCGAGCTTGTCCTGCGAGACCTTCTTCTTCTCGCCGAGCTCCTTGCGGGTGGCGTCGAGGTCGGCGAGCTTGCCGGAAGCCTCCTGGCGCTGCTGCGCGAGCGCGCGCTGCTTGGCCTGGATCCGCTGGACCGCCTCGACCTGCTTGCCGCTCAAGTGGTCCAGGGAGGAGGCCTTGTCGAGGTAGCTGTCGGGGTCCTCGGAGAGCAGCAGCGCGAGGGAGGGGTCGATGCCGCCGTTGCGGTACTGGGCGCTGGCCATCGAACCGATGCCGTTGCGCAGCTCGTTGAGGTCCGCCTGGCCGCGTGCGACCTGGTCCTGGATCTGCCCGATTTCCTTTTCGAGCTTCTCCTGGCGCTCCTTGGCCCCGTTGAACTTCTCGGTGGCCTGCTCCGCCTCTTCGTAGAGGGCGTCGACCTGGGTCTTGACCTCTTCCTTGCTGGGCTTCGCCGGAGCGGCGATGGCGCCCTGCGAGGAGAGCGCGACGGCCGCGGCCGCGGTGGCGGTCAGCACGGTCACACGAGCGCGGGTCGGCTGCTTGGGTCGACGGTGGGACGCCACGAAGGCGAGCTCCTTCTTCCTAGAGCCGCCGAAGAACGCAAGCTCGGCAGCACCCTCCGCCGCCACCCCGAATGAGTGATCTACCGCACGAAGGTTTGAGCAGACCCTAGTGACCCTCCTGTGATCAGTTCAAATCCTGTCGGGAAAAAACTTGGCCTCCTACCAGGTTCTTTACCTACAGCGCACGCTCTGTGCAGCGCACTTGACGGTACGTCCTCCACAGGAACCACTAATTCCGGCATTCGGGCCAGCAGTTACGAAACGCGCGAAAGCCGCTTCAGCAACAAGGCGGACGTCACCGGCCGCGCCCCCGCCTTGGCCACCCCGTCGGCGACCTCCCGGTCCGTGGAGACCACGACCACCGGCCGGCCGGGCGGCTCCGCGCGCACCAGCTGGCGGATCAGCTCATCCGCCGTCACCCCGGCCTTGGAGAACAGCACCCGCACCCCGCGCGGCGGCGCGAGCAGCACCGGGGCGGCCAGTTCCGCGCCGTCGAAGACACAGGTCATCTCCGCGCCCGTCTGCGCGGCCAGCATCGACAGCCCGCCCAGCAGCCGCAGCCGCTGCTTCTCCAGCGGCATCGTCGGATAGCCGGTCTTGGTCACGTTGTAGCCGTCGACCACCAGATGGGCCTGCGGCAGCGCCAACAACTGGTCCAGCAGCGCCGGATCGGTCTCCGACAGGGCGCGCGCCGCGATGTCCTTCGGGGTCATCCGGCCCGGCTCCACGGCCTCCACGGTGTCCGCGGGACGGGTGGAGACGGGCGGCAGGGCCAGCTCGCGGCGCAGCCCCTGGGCCGCGTCCAGCACGGTGTCCAGCAGCAGCCGCAGCCGCATGTCCTCGATGCTGCGCCCCTCGCGGGTGGCCCGGCGCGAGGTCTCCAGCGCCGTCTCCACCTCCGCGAGGCGGGACTTGAGCCGCCGCGTCTCGCTCTCGGCGGCGGCCACCCGGGTGGCCGCGTCGCCGCGGATCCCGTCGATCTCGGCGGTCACCTTGCGCAGGGCCGCCTCGCCGCGCTTGACGTCGCTGAGGGCGCTGCGCAGCTTGCGCTGAAGCGATTCCGCTTCCTTGCGGGCGTCCTCCAGCTCGGCGCGTACCTGCTCACCGCCCGTGCGCTGCAGTTCCCGTACGTGGGCCAGTTCCTCGCGCAGGCGCTCCAGCTCGCGCCGGGTCTCCTCGTCGGCCCGCTCGGCGTCGGCGCGCTGCGCCTCCTCGCCCGCGGCGGCCACGAGCTTGACCCAGCCGGCCGGGCGCAGCACGAACGCGGCGGCCGCCACGTCCAGCGGGTCCGCTGCGGCGGGCGGGGCGCCGGACTCCAGCGCCCCGGCCAGGTCCGCCTGCGCCTCGCGCAGCTTCTCGGCGACCCTGCTGCGGAACACGCCGTCGGTCTCGACCGCCGCGGCCATGGCGTTGCCCGCGAACTTGGCGCGCCGGGTCGGGGTGAAGCGGGCGTACTGGCGCAGCTGCGCCGGCAGGTCCGCGACCGTCAGTCCGCCGAAGGCGTCCGAGACGAGCGCGATGACCCGGCGCCGCACGCCTTCCGGCAACGGGCGGTCGAGCGCCTCGGCGGCGTCGCCGGCCGCATCGGCCGGCTCAGCGCCGCTTGCTGGCTCCACAATCCGTCACCCCTACCGTGATCTCCCTGTGGGCCGGGCTCCGTCAGGAGTCCGTGCCCGGCCTGTCCACGAGCTCGATCTGGTCCACCGCGTTGCACCAGCGGCAGCGGACCGACTCGATGGTCTCATTGACCACCTCGCGCTCCTCGACCTTGGGCTCCCCGGCGAGGTCCAGGTGGACGTACTCCACTACCTTCGACGAACGGGTGACGTCGAAGCGCGTGAGGTTGCCGCACAGGGTGCAGCGCCACCGGGTGGTGTCGGTCGGAAGGGGAACCGTCATCAGGCCGCTCTCTCTTCTTCGTAGCTGATTCAATTAAAGCCGTCCGCGAGGCCGTCTGTGGCCGTCTGCGGCCGTCTGCGTCTGGCTGCTTCCGACTGCGGACCGCAGCTCGTAACCCTACGGCCTGCCACCGCCCCAAGCGGGTCCGGTTGCGTCATGCTCTGTCACATGATCGTAAGGTGGCGGGCCGTACGCGAGGCTGCCCGGGGACCGGTGGTCACCCATGCGCTGATCGCCGGCTGCGGTGTGGTGTTCGTCCTGAGCCCGGCCTCCGGCCTGAACCCGGTCTACGGGACGGGCGAGGAGCTGCTGACCGCCGGGACGGCGTACTTCCGGCGCTGGGGCGTGGTCCCGGACGAGCTCTTCACGGGCACCCCGCGCGCCTGGCTGACCCCGCTGACCGCACTGTTCGTCCACGGCAGCTGGCTGCACCTGCTCGGCAACATGCTCTTCCTGCACGTCTTCGGCGCGATGACGGAGGAGCGGATGGGCCGCCCGGCGTTCCTCGTCTTCTACGTCTGCACGGGGTACGTGGCCCTCGCGGCGTACGCGGCGGCCAACGCGGGGTCCTCGCAGACCCTGGTGGGGGCGTCCGGGGCCATCTCGGCCGTCCTGGGCGCCTTCCTGTTCCTGCTCCCGCGGGCGCGGGTGACGAGCCTGTTCCCCTTCTTGTTCTTCCTGCCGCTGCGGTTCCCGGCGTGGCTCGTGCTGCTGTTCTGGTTCGCCCTCCAAGGGGTGGCGGCCCACCGGGCGGGCAGCGGGCCCGGGGTCGCCTACCTGGCCCATCTGGTGGGCTTCTCGCTCGGCTTCGTCTACGCGTGGGCGCGCTATCGGCGTACGACTAGAGTGATGAGACCAGCGACGGCCACCGAGGGAGACAGCCAACCGTGATCACCGCGATCGTGCTCATCAAGACCAGCGTGGACCGCATCCCCGAGATCGCCGAGTCCATCGCCGCGCTGGACAGCGTCAGCGAGGTCTACTCCGTCACCGGTACGTACGACCTGATCGCACTGGTCCGCGTGGCCCGCCACGAGAACCTGGCGGACATCATCCCGGGCCGCATCAGCAAGATCCCGGGCGTCGAGGCGACGGACACGCACGTGGCGTTCCGTACGTACTCCCAGCACGACCTGGAAGCGGCCTTCGCGATCGGCCTGGACGCGTAGCGCTGTGCCGTGCGGTGATCGGGCCGCCGCGTAGCCCGGCTCCGGCTCCGGTCCGCCTCAAACGCCGGCGGGGCTGGGTTGGTGCCCCCGAGCAGTGGCTTGAGCAGTCGGGCCGTCCGCGGGGTCCCTCCGGGACGTCTCCTCGTCGTCGCGCCTGCGGGCCTGTCACGGCCGCTGAGGGTGTTTGCGCGCTCCTCCTGTGGGGACGCCCCTGCGTGCCCCCGCTCCCCTCCGCCCTCTCGCAGCCCGGCCGTGGGGTGGGGACACGGCGGAGTGTCCCCGCAGGAGGAGCGCGCAACCACCCTCACCCTGTCGCAGCGGTGCCCGCAGGCGCGACGACGAGGAGACATTCCGGCGGGGCACCGCCCCACACCACCCAGCCCCGCCGGCGTTTGAGGCGCGGGGTCCGGGGCGGAGCCCCGTGCGGCCGAACCGGTCAGACGGCCGGGACGCAGCGGCCCTCCTCCGTGCGGTACTGCCACTTGGCGCCGTCCGCGACGAGTTCCTTCACCGCGCGGACGAAGCGCTCCACGTGCTCGTCGGGGGTGCCGGCGCCGAAGCTGACGCGGATGGCGTTGAGGGACCGCTCACCCGGTGCGGCCTCCGGGGCTCCGCACTCGCCCTGGGCCTGCGGCTCGCTGCCCAGCAGGGTGCGGACCAGCGGGTGGGCGCAGAACAGGCCGTCGCGCACGCCGATCCCGTACTCGGCGGACAGGGCCGCGGCGAAGTGGGAGCTGTTCCAGCCGTCCACCACGAAGGAGATGACCCCGACGCGCGGGGCGTCGTCGCCGAACAGGGACAGGACGCGGACCGCCGGTACCTCGGCCAGGCCGCTGCGGACCTGGGCGATCAGGTGGCGCTCGCGGGCGACCAGGTTCCCGAAGCCCGCCTCGGTCAGGGCCTTGCAGGCGGAGGCGATGGAGTAGACGCCGATGACGTTCGGGGAGCCGGCCTCGTGGCGGGCGGCCGTGGTGTGCCACTCGACGTCGACGCCGCCGTCCTCGCGCCGGGCGACCGTGCGGGAGGCGCCGCCGCCCGCCAGGTAGGGCTCCGCCTCCTGGAGCCAGTCGGCGCGGCCGGCGAGTACGCCCGAGCCGAAGGGCGCGTAGAGCTTGTGCCCGGAGAAGGCGACCCAGTCCACGTCCAGCTCCCGCACGGAGACGGGGTGGTGCGGGGCCAGTTGGGCGGCGTCCAGGACGATGCGCGCGCCGTGGGCGTGCGCGGCGGCGGCGAGCTCCTTCACGGGCCACAGCTCACCGGTGACGTTGGAAGCGCCGGTGACGCACACGAGCGCGGGGCCGTAGGGCTCCCGGTCGGCCAGGGCCCGCTCCAGGGTGGCGACGGCCTCGTCCGGGGTGCGGGGGGCGTTGAGGTAGGTGACCCGCGCGTCCGCCCACGGCAGGAGCGAGGCGTGGTGCTCGGTCTCGAAGACGAACACCTGGCAGTCGGCGGGGAGTACGGCGGCGAGCAGGTTCAGCGAGTCGGTCGTGGACCGGGTGAAGATCACCTGGTCGGCGGGGCGGCAGTCGAGGAACTGCGCGACCGTGACCCGGCTCTGCTCGAAGAGGTCGGTGGAGAGCTGCGAGAGGTACCCGGCGCCGCGGTGCACGCTGCCGTAGTACGGGGCGTACGCGGCCACGTCGTCCCAGACCCGCTGGAGGGCGGGGGCGCTGGCCGCGTAGTCGAGGGCCGCGTAGGTGACCTCGCCGCCGGTGACGAGCGGGACGGTGACGTCCCGGCCGAGGACGGCGAGCGGCTCGGCACAGGCGGGGTCGACGGTGGCTCCGGCGATGGCATCAGCGGAAGCGGCGGCGGTGGCGGTGGCGGTGGCGGTGGCGGTGGCGTTCAGGGTTGCGGACATGGCGGTATCTCCCGGCAGGCAGGGCTGAATGGCTTCGGCGTGCCCGTACGCGGGTACGGCTCTGCGGCCGTCCGGGGTACGGGGAAGTCCTCGGAGCGTTGCGGGGGTCGCGCGGAAGCGACCCTGATCCGAGGGTTGAAGAAGGGGCGGAGTCGCCCTATCGCATTCGCTTGCTCACGGAAAAAGCTCCTCGAGAAGACCAGGACCCCTGGTGTCGAGGGATCCGCGCTTGCCGTAAGCCTTGCTGCCTACGGCCTGGTCATCACCCGGGGCACCCCGCCACGGAAGGAGGGTTGCCGGACAGCAAGCCGGGGCCTAAACGCTGTCACTCGTGACCTGGTCAGCATCCTGCCACAAGATCCCCCCGGCGCAAGACCCCGGTCCGAATGGCGGACCGGGGCCTTGGCTCGAAACGATCCGTGGCGGTCGGGGCGAGGCTACGCGTTGCTGGCGGCGACCCAGCGGTCCAGCGCGGCCCGCGCCGAACCGGAGTCGATCGACTCCGCCGCACGGGTGATGCCCGCCGCGAGCTGCTCCTCCAGCGTCCCCGTGCCGGGGTCCAGGGCCACCAGGGCCGCGGCCGCGTTGAGCAGCACCGCCTCGCGGACCGGGCCGGGCTCGCCCGCCAGCAGGCGGCGGGCGACGTCCGCGTTGTACGAGGGGTCGCCGCCGGCCAGGGCGGACACGTCGACCAGGGGGATGCCGACGTCGCGCGGGTCGAAGGACTGCTCCGAGACCTTGCCGTCGCGGACCCACCAGACGCGCGAGGTCGACGTCGTGGTCAGCTCGTCCAGGCCGTCGTCGCCGCGGAAGACCAGCGCGGACGAACCCCGCTCGGCGAGCACGCCCGCCACGATGGGGGCCATCCGGGGGTCGGCGACGCCCGTCGCCTGGGCCCGTACCCGTGCCGGGTTGGTGAGCGGGCCGAGGATGTTGAAGGTGGTGCGGATGCCCAGTTCCTTGCGCGCCCCCGCCACGTGCCGCAGCGCCGGGTGGAACTTCACCGCGAAGCAGAAGGTGATGCCGGCTTCCTCGGCCACCTCCACGACCCGCGCCGTGCTGAGGTTGAGGTTGACGCCGAGCTTCTCCAGGACGTCCGAGGAGCCGCTCGCGGAGGACGCGGCCCGGTTCCCGTGCTTGACCACCTTGGCGCCCGTACCGGCCACCACGACCGCCGACATCGTCGAGATGTTCACCGTCTTGGCCCCGTCGCCGCCCGTGCCGACGATGTCCACCGTCCGGCCCGGCACCTCGATCAGGTTGGCGTGGGCGTACATGGCCTGGACGAGGCCGTTGATCTCCGCGACCGTCTCCCCCTTCGCCCGCAGCGCGACCACGAAGCCGGCGATCTGGGCGTCGGTGGCCTCCCCGCGCATGATCCGGTCCATGGCCCAGGCCGTGTCCTCGGCGCGCAGGTCCTGGCCGGTCAGCAGGGCGTCGAGAACGCCCGGCCAGCCACGGGCCGCCACGCTGTCGCCGCCTGCCGGGGTCACAACGTTCATGGTCCGCTCCTGCTGCTAGTAGATCCACGTCGAATGGGAAGGGCTTCAGCCTATCCAGCCCCGGGGAACGGCAAAGAGCCCCGTCCAGACACTGGACGGGGCTCTCACCGTGGCGACACCAGGACTGTCCGAAATCAGTCCCTCAAGCGGTCGTGCAGGGGATCAGTGGTGGCCGTGGCCGCTCTGGATCTCCTTGTACTCCTCCACCGTGGGCTTCGGAATCTGGTTGTTCTCCGCGTAGAAGCCCTTGCTGAGCTTCGCGCGCAGCTTCTCCATGGCCTTCACCTTGCGCTCGACACCGTTCTCGTCGACCGTCGGGCCGATCTCGATCGGCGCGTACTGCTCGTGCGAGGTGAGGGTGTGCAGCTGGCCCTGCGGGAGCGGCTCGTGGACCTCGACGAACTCACCGTGCGGCAGGCGCTTGATGATGCCGGTCTCGCGACCGTGCAGCACCTTGTCCCGGTCCCGGCGCTGGAGGCCGAGGCAGATCCGCTTGGTGGCGATGAAGGCGAGGACCGGTACGACGAAGAAGCCGATCCGGACGAACCAGGTGATCGAGTTGATCGAGAGGTGGAAGTACTGCGCGAACATGTCGTTTCCACCGCCGATCAGGAGCACGATGTACTCCGCGATCCAGGCGACACCGAAGGCCGTACGGGTCGGGACGTTGCGCGGGCGGTCCAGGATGTGGTGCTCGCGCTTGTCCCCGGTGACCCAGGACTCGATGAACGGCCAGACGGCGATGGCGCCGAGGACCAGCGGGAAGAGCACCAGCGGGATGAACACGCCCAGGACGAGCGTGTGGCCCCACAGGTTGATCTCCCAGCCGGGCATGGCTCGGATCAGGCCTTCCGGCATACCCATGTACCAGTCGGGCTGCGCACCGGTGGACACGTGGTCCGGGCGGTACGGGCCGAGCGCCCAGATCGGGTTGATCGAGGCGATCGCCGCGACGGCCGCGATGACACCGAAGACCAGGAAGAAGAAGCCTCCGGCCTTGGCCATGTAGACCGGCAGCAGCGGCATGCCGACGACGTTGTTGTTCGTCTTGCCGGGGCCCGCGAACTGGGTGTGCTTGTGGTAGAAGACCAGGATCAGGTGGGCCACGAGCAGGCCCATCATGATGCCGGGCAGCAGCAGGATGTGCACCGAGTAGAACCGCGCGACGAAGTCGCCGCCCGGGAACTCCCCGCCGAACAGGAACATCGACAGGTACGTGCCGACGACCGGGACGGACAGGATGGCGCCCTGCATGAAGCGGACACCGGTACCCGAGAGCAGGTCGTCCGGCAGCGAGTAACCGGTGAAGCCGGTGAACATGCCGAGGACCAGCAGCAGGAAGCCGAAGATCCAGTTGACCTCACGCGGCTTGCGGAACGCGCCCGTGAAGAAGACGCGCATCATGTGCACGACCATGGCCGCGACGAAGATCAGCGCCGCCCAGTGGTGGATCTGACGGATCAGCAGGCCACCGCGGACGTCGAAGCTGATGTCCAGCGTCGAGGCGAAGGCCTCGGACATCATGACGCCCTGCATCGGCACGTACGAGCCGTGGTACACGACCTCGTTCATGCTCGGGTGGAAGAACAGCGTCAGGTACACACCCGTGAGGATGATGATGATGAAGCTGTAGAGGCAGATCTCACCGAGCATGAAGGACCAGTGGTCCGGGAAGATCTTGCGCATGTTGGCCTTGGCCAGGCCGTAGATGCCCAGGCGGCCGTCCGCCCAGTCGGCTACGCGCTCGCCGGCCGGCGCTTTGCGCGCCTTGGTGTCAGTGGTCGCAGTGCTCATCCGCGCTCCCAGAATGCAGGACCGACGGGCTCTTCGAAGTCGCCGAGCGCTTCGAGGAAGCCTTCGTCATTCACGCCGATCCGCAGCTGCGGAAGCGCGTGACCGGCCGGGCCGAAGATGACACGGGCGCCGTCGGAGAGGTCGAAGGTGGACTGGTGGCACGGGCAGAGCACGTGGTGCGTCTGCTGCTCGTACAGGCTGATCGGGCAGCCGACGTGGGTGCAGATCTTGGAGTAGGCCACGATCCCGTCGTGGGACCACTCCAGCTCCTGCTTGTCCTTGATGTCCTCCGGCTTGATGCGGACGATCATCAGGGCGGCCTTGGCGATCTGGACCTGGAAGTCGTGCTGCTCCTCCTCCAGGCCTTCCGGCATGGCGAAGGTCAGCGAACCGACCAGGACGTCCTCGGGACGCAGCGGCTCCATCGTGTTCTGGTTGATGAGCAGCTTGCCCTTGGCCCACAGGGTCTTGCGCAGCTTGTCCTCGGGCAGCGGGCCCAGGTCGCGCATGATCACGAGGGCGGAGAGCGGCAGCATGGCCAGCGCGCCCAGCATCGTGTTGCGGATCAGCGGGCGGCGGCCGATGCCGGACTCGTCCGCACCGTCGCGGAAGTCCTGCAGGACCTGCGCCTTGACCTCCGGCGGAGCGGCGATCTCGTGGCGCTCGGCGGCGACCTCGACATCGGACATCAGGGTGCGGGCCCAGTGGACCGCGCCCGCGCCGATGCAGAAGAGGGCCGCGCCCAGCGTCATGCCCAGGGCGAAGTTGAGCGCGCTGACCTTCCCGATGGGGAAGATGTAGACGATCTTGTCGACCGGGAGGGTCACGTAGGCGGCGATGAAGCCGACCGTGGCCAGCATCGACAGCGTGAACAGCATCGCGACGGTGCGCTCGGAACGCCTCGCCGCACGCTCGTCGATGTCCTGGATGCGCGGCCGGTGGACCGGCAGGCCCGGGTCGGCGAACGGGTCGTCCGCGACCGCTACGGCACCGTGGTGCGCGTCGCCCTGCTCGCTCGGCAGGTGCTTCTCTTCGGGAATCTCTTGGCTACTCATGACTTCTTGGCCTTAGCGGTGTGGGCCGCGACCCAGACGGCGACAGCGATCAGCGCACCCAGAGCGAAGATCCAGCCGAACAGACCCTCGGAGACGGGGCCGAGGCCACCGAGCTTCAGGCCACCGGGGCTGGTCGACTTCTCGCCGTTCACGTTCTGGAGGTACGCGATGATGTCCTTCTTCTGCTTCTCCGGCATGGTGCTGTCGGGGAAGGAGGGCATGTTCTGCGGGCCGGTCTGCATGGCCTCGTAGATGACCTTCGGGTCGACGCCTTCCAGGTTGGGGGCGTACTTGCCGTTGGTCAGCGCGCCACCCTCGCCGGTGAAGTTGTGACACTGCGCGCAGTTGTTGCGGAACAGCTCACCACCCTTGGCGATGTCGGCGCCCTTCGGGTCGTACTGCTTCTCGGTCGGCGTGATCGGACCGGCACCGAGGGACGCGATGTACGCGGCCAGCTGGTCGATCTGCGCCTGGGTGTAGATGGTGGGCTTCTTCGGCACCTGGGCGCCGGGCTGCTGGGCGGGCATGCGGCCCGTGCTCACCTGGAAGTCGACGGCCGCGGAGCCGACGCCGACCAGGCTCGGGCCGTCAGAGGAACCCTGACCGCCGGTTCCGTGGCAGGTTGCACAGCCAACGGCGTAGAGCTTCTTGCCCTCCTCGATGGCGAGGGACTGGGCGGTTTCATCGGCCTGCGCCTTGCCCGCGGGCGCGAAGGCGGCGTACAGCCCCCCAGTGGCCGCCAGCGCGAGGAGTAGAACGACGACCGCCGCCAGCGGATGGCGTCGTCGTGCGGAGAGCTTTTTCACGGATTACCCCGGTGTCAGGATCTTCTGCGTCGGTGTGTCTGGATGGAGTGCCGGGTCGGGCCCGGTGACGTGTTCGCTACTTGATCAGGTAGATCGTCGCGAAGAGGCCGATCCAGACGACATCGACGAAGTGCCAGTAGTAGGACACGACGATGGCCGACGTGGCCTGTTCGTGGGTGAACCTCTTGGCCGCGTACGTCCGGCCGAGGACCAGCAGGAAGGCGATGAGACCGCCCGTCACGTGCAGACCGTGGAAGCCGGTGGTCAGGTAGAACACCGAGCCGTACGGGTCTGACGAGAGGCTCAGGCCTTCGTGCTTGACCAGCTCGGTGTACTCGAACACCTGGCCGCCAATGAAGATCGCACCCATGACGAACGTGATGATGAACCACGTCCGGAGCTTCTTCACGTCACCGCGCTCGGCGGCGAAGACGCCGAGCTGGCAGGTGAGCGAGGAAAGCACCAGGATCGTCGTGTTCGTCGCCGAGAAGGGCAGATTCAGGAACTCAGCCTGTTCTGCCCAGTGCTCGGCACCCATCACGGATCGCAGGGTGAAGTACATCGCGAAGAGGGCCGCGAAGAACATCAGCTCGGAACTCAACCAGATGATGGTTCCGACGCTGACGAGGTTCGGCCGGTTGACCGTCGGGTGCGCGTGCCCGGTATCTACTGTCGTTGCTGTCGCCACGACCGACATTATGTCGGTCGCTTATCCCGCCCTCACCCCGGGGGGTGCCGTTCGGAGTGTCAGGGGCGTGTGCAAGGCCCGAACGGCCCATCAGATGGCCCCGGCGAGATGTCTCGTGCGACATCTGCGAACCGATGTTGACAGTGCACCGGGAGGAGTAGCATCCCGCGCAACATCAACGTGATTCACGGGACACGTGGAGGAACGAAATGCGGGCGACTGCGCGGGTTCTGGTCTACAGCGACGACGCGGGCACCCGGGAGCAGGTGCGGCTGGCGGCTGGACGCAGGCCGGCCGCGGACCTGCCGCCGGTGGAGTTCGTGGAGTGCGCGACGCTGCCGGCGGTCCTGTCGGAGCTGGACGCGGGCGGGATCGACGTGTGCGTGCTGGACGGCGAGGCCGTTCCGGCCGGGGGCATGGGTGTGTGCCGGCAGATCAAGGACGAGATCTTCCGGTGTCCGCCGGTACTGCTGCTGATGGGGCGCCCGCAGGACGCCTGGCTGGCCACGTGGAGCCGCGCCGACGCCGCCGTGACCCTTCCGGTGGACCCGGTGGAGTTCGCGGACGCCCTGGCGGGTCTGGTGCGCTCCCGGCTGTCCTCCGAGGCCGCCTGACGGAGCGCCTGAGGGGCCTACGGGTTCCCGTAGGCCCCTCAGGGGCTTCGCACCGCGGACGGCGGGCTTTCAGACGGTGGGCCTCAGACGGGCCTGGTCGACCGGACTGCGGCCTTCCTGGGTGCCCTTGAGGAGGGCGCTGCCCTGGCGCCAGTCCTTCCAGTCCATGTTCCAGTCCCCGAAGCCGTTGCCGAAGGTGTCCATGTCGTCGCCGATGCTGTTGATCACCTTGACGATGTCGCCCTCGGTGATGTTCTCGTAGAACCAGGCGGCGTTGCCGGTGCTCATGCCGGTGCAGCCGTGGCTGACGTTCTCGTAGCCCTGGGAGCCGACGGACCACGGCGCGGCGTGGACGTATTCACCACTCCAGGTGACGCGAGTGGCGTAGTAGACGGGCAGGTTGTAGTACTCGCTGCCGCCGATGCCGACGGTGTCGCCGCGCATCTGGACGAAGTACTGCTTGCCCAGCACCACCTTGACCCCGTTGCGGGTGGAGAATCCGGGCTTTCCGGTGGTCACCGGAATGGTGTTGATCACTTCTCCGTTGCGCTTGAACGTCAAGTAGTGGGACGAGGCGTCGGTGGTGACCTCGACCCGGTCCCCGATCTCCAGCTTCAGCGGCTTGGACGCGGCGCCGTGGAGCTCGTCTGTGATCTTGATCCCCTCCAGGTTGCTCCGTACGGAGACGGCGGAGTGGGCGGGCCAGTAGTCCTTGGGCCGGAAGTGCAGCTTCTTGTCGTCGACCCAGTGCCAGGCACCCTCGACGCCGGGCGGGGCGTCGACGATCAGGCCCCGTTCCACGATCGCGCGGGCCGCCTTGTCCTTGACGGGCTCGCTGAGTTCGGCGGTGAGGGGCTGTCCGACGCCGTACTTGCCCTCGTCCGGGCCGAATTCGACCTTCAGGACACCCTTGGCCGGGGTGGTTTCGAACGTCAGCGTGCGCTGCCCCGGAGCGCCCCGTTCGTCCTCGGTGCTCACGGTGACCGTGTAGCGGACGCCTGCGGCCATCGGGACGGTGCTGTGCCAGCGGTCGCCCTTGGCGCTCAGTTCGCCCGCCAGGCGGCGGCCGTGGGTGTCGACGGCCATCACGTCCGTGATGCGGCTGTCGCCGCTCTTCACGGTGACCTCCAGGGGCCGGTCGGGGTCGACGGGACGGCGGCCGGCGGTCTGGTTGAAGGCGACCTGATCGCCCGCGTCGTACGGGCGGGCGGACAGCGGGTTGTCGCCGGACCCGCATGCGGTGGCGCCGGCCCCGAGGGACGCGACCAGCAGGGAGCAGCTGAGTACCGTCCAAAGACGCGGTGAGTGCTTCATGGAGCCAACGCTATGAAGGTATGACAATTACGGCGCGCGGGGTGACTGCAAACGAGGGGCCCGGACTCCTCCGAAAGAGGTGTCCGGGCCCCAAGTGCGGCGCGGCACTGCCGCGCGGGTACTGCTACTGGTTCGCGTTCTCACCGCGGTAGTACTCGTACACCCAGCCCCACAGGCCGATCAGGATGATCGGGGCCGAGAAGTACATGAGCCACCAGCCGAAGACGACGCCCATGAAGGCGAGCGCGCCACCGATCGCCAGCGAGAGCGGCTGCCAGCTGTGCGGGGAGAAGAACCCCAGCTCGCCCGCCTCGTCGGCGACGTCGGCCTCCAGGTTGTCCTGGGCCATCTCGTCGACGCGCTTGGCCGTGAAGGCCAGGTAGTAGCCGATCATGACGCTCAGGCCGAAGGCCAGGAAGAGCGCGGTGGTGCCGACGGGCTCCTTCGACCACACGCCGTACACGACGGCCATGATCAGGATGAAGAAGGAGAGCCAGAGGAACATCTTGCCCTGGATCTTCACTTGCCGGCCTCCTTGCCGCTGGTGACGGCCTGAGCACCGGCGTGGTCCTCGAGGTGGTCGAGGGCCGCGATCTCCGGGTGGTGCAGGTCGAACGCCGGGGATTCGGAACGGATCCGCGGCAGGGTGAGGAAGTTGTGCCGCGGCGGCGGGCAGGACGTCGCCCACTCGAGCGAACGGCCGTAACCCCACGGGTCGTCGACCTCGACCTTCTTGCCGTACTTGGCCGTCTTCCAGACGTTGTACATGAACGGAAGCATCGACAGGCCGAGCAGGAACGAGCTGATCGTCGACACCGTGTTCAGGGCGGTGAAGCCGTCGGCGGCGAGGTAGTCCGCGTAACGGCGCGGCATGCCCTCGGCGCCCAGCCAGTGCTGCACCAGGAAGGTGCCGTGGAAGCCGATGAACAGCGTCCAGAAGGTGATCTTGCCGAGGCGCTCGTCCAGCATCTTGCCCGTGAACTTCGGCCACCAGAAGTGGAAGCCGGCGAACATCGCGAAGACCACGGTGCCGAAGACGACGTAGTGGAAGTGCGCGACGACGAAGTACGAGTCGGAGACGTGGAAGTCCATCGGGGGCGAGGCCAGGATGACGCCGGTCAGACCACCGAAGGTGAAGGTGACCAGGAAGCCGATCGTCCAGAGCATCGGGGTCTCGAAGGACAGTGAGCCCTTCCACATGGTGCCGATCCAGTTGAAGAACTTCACACCGGTCGGTACCGCGATCAGGAAGGTCATGAAGGAGAAGAACGGCAGCAGTACACCGCCGGTGACGTACATGTGGTGGGCCCACACGGTCACCGAGAGGCCGGCGATCGCGATCGTCGCGGCGATCAGACCGATGTAACCGAACATCGGCTTGCGCGAGAAGACCGGAATCACCTCGGAAACGATTCCGAAGAATGGCAGCGCGATGATGTACACCTCTGGGTGTCCGAAGAACCAGAAGAGGTGCTGCCACAGCAATGCGCCGCCATTGGCCGCGTCGAAGATGTGCGAACCGAACTTGCGGTCGGCCTCCAGCGCGAAGAGCGCGGCGGCCAGCACCGGGAAGGCCAGCAGGACCAGAACACCGGTCAGCAGGACGTTCCAGGTGAAGATCGGCATGCGGAACATCGTCATGCCGGGCGCGCGCATGCAGATGATCGTGGTGATGAAGTTGACCGAGCCGAGGATCGTGCCGAAGCCGGAGAAGGCCAGACCCATGATCCACATGTCGGCACCGATGCCCGGCGAGCGGACCGCGTCCGACAGCGGGGAGTAGGCGAACCAGCCGAAGTCGGCGGCACCCTGGGGGGTGACGAAGCCGGCCACCGCGATGGTCGAGCCGAAGAGGTACAGCCAGTACGCGAACATGTTCAGCCGCGGGAACGCCACGTCGGGCGCGCCGATCTGCAGCGGCATGATCCAGTTCGCGAATCCGGCGAACAGCGGCGTCGCGAACATCAGCAGCATGATCGTGCCGTGCATCGTGAACGCCTGGTTGAACTGCTCGTTCGACATGATCTGCGAACCCGGACGGGCCAGCTCGGCGCGCATGAAGAGCGCCAGGAGGCCGCCGATGATGAAGAACACGAACGACGTGACCAGGTACATCGTGCCGATGGTCTTGTGGTCGGTGGTGGTGAGCCACTTCACGACCACGTTGCCCGGCTGCTTGCGCCGCACCGGCAGCTCGTTCTCGTACGAGTCAGCTGCGGCGGCACCCTGGGATTCGTTGAGGATGCTCACAGTTTGTTCGTCTCCGCATTCCGGGCCGGGTCGGTCTGCTTGATGCCGGCCGGGAGGTAGCCGGTCTGCCCCTTCTCCGCCAGCTCCTTCAGGTGCGCCCGGTACTCCTCGGGCGAGACCACCTTGACGTTGAAGAGCATCCGGGAGTGGTCGACACCGCAGAGCTCGGCGCACTTGCCCATGAAGGTGCCCTCTTCGGTCGGGGTGACCTCGAAGACGTTGGTGTGGCCCGGGATGACGTCCTGCTTGAACAGGAAGGGGACCACCCAGAAGGAGTGGATGACGTCGTTCGACGACAGGATGAAGCGGACCTTCTCGCCCTTGGGCAGGACCAGGGTCGGCCCGGGGTTGTTCGTGTCCGGGTTCCGGTCGCCGGGGACGCCCTTCTGGTAGACGCCTTCGGCGCCCGCGGGGAAGTCCTTGGTGAAGCGGTCCGGGATGGCGGAGAGTTCCTTGGGAACCTCGCCGCCCTTCGGGGTCACCGCGTCGCCGTCGACGTTCTCGATGTAGTTGAAGCCCCAGCTCCACTGGTAGCCGATCACGTTGATCGTGTGCGTCGGCTTGGCGGAGAGGGCGAGCAGCTTCGACTCGTCACGCGCGGTGAAGTAGAAGAGCACCGAGACGATGATGAGCGGGACCACGGTGTACAGCGCCTCGATGGGCATGTTGTACCGGGTCTGCGGGGGGACCTCCACCTTCGTCCGGCTGCGCCGGTGGAAGATGACGCTCCACATGATCAGGCCCCACACCAGGATGCCCGTGACGAGCGCGGCCGCCCAGGAGCCCTGCCACAGGGAGAGGATGCGCGGCGCCTCCTCGGTGACCGGAGTGGGCATTCCGAGGCGGGGGAAGCTTTTCCAGTTATACGAGCAACCAGTGGCGGTCGCCAGGACCGCGCCCGCAGTCAGCGCCTGCAGCAGCTTCCGCCGCATCGGGCGCCGCGGCGAGCGGTCGGAGCCGTAGGGACTCACGTAGCGCCTTCCCGAGAGTCTCGGCCCGCGCGGCCGGCCGCGGCCGTGTTCGGGTCGGTCGCCGGCCCTGACGCAGGCAGGGGTTTGGATGTTTATGCGGACCAAACCCTACTGGACGCTATTTGGGGTCGCGCGGGGAGGGTGCCCAACGCGCCGCTACTGCCCCCGAAGGGATGGATCCGCCGTCCGGGGGACGGGGCGAATGGCCCTGAATGGTGGGCTCCGGAACACTTCTGACGCCCCCTGACCTCGAACGCTACCGGCCCCGAGTTAGCGTGACCGGATGCCGTACTTCGACAGCGCGTCCGCCGCCCCCCTGCACCCCGTGGCCCGGCAGGCGTTGCAGGCCTCCCTGGACGAGGGCTGGGCCGATCCGGCCCGGCTGTACCGCGAGGGCAGGCGCGCCCGGCTGCTGCTGGACGCGGCGCGGGAGGCCGCCGCGGAGGCGGTGGGATGTCGCCCGGACGAGCTCGTGTTCACTCCTTCGGGGACGCACGCGGTTCACGTAGGGGTCGCCGGGGTCCTGGCCGGGCGCCGTCGCGTCGGAGGCCATCTGGTCGTGTCCGCGGTCGAACACAGTTCTGTACTGCATTCGGCGGAGGCGCACGAGGCGCACGGCGGAACCGTGACCGAGGTCCCGGTGGACCGGTGGGGCGCGGTGACTCCTGCCGGATACGCGGACGCGCTCGGTCCGTCGACCGCCCTCGCCTGCCTCCAGTCGGCCAACCACGAGGTGGGCACGGTCCAGCCGGTGGCGGACGTGGCAGAGGTCTGCGGGGCGGCCGGGGTGCCGCTGCTGGTGGACGCGGCGCAGTCGCTGGGCTGGGGTCCGGTGGACGGCGCCTGGTCCGTGCTGGCCGCCAGCGCGCACAAATGGGGCGGCCCGCCCGGAGTCGGCCTGCTGGCGGTCCGCAAGGGCGTCCGCTTCTCCTCCCAAGGCCCCGCGGACGAACGGGAGTCGGGGCGCTCCCCCGGCTTCGCGAACCTCCCCGCGATCGTCGCGGCGGCGGCGTCCCTGCGGGTCGTACGGGCCGAGGCCGAGGCGGAGGCCGCCCGCCTGCGGATCCTCGTGGACCGCATCCGGCGGCGGGTGGTGCGGCTGGTCCCGGACGTGGAGGTGGTCGGCGATCCGGAGCGGCGGCTGCCGCACCTGGTCACCTTCTCCTGCCTGTACGTCGACGGGGAGACGCTGCTGCACGAGCTGGACCGGGCCGGCTTCTCGGTCTCCTCGGGCTCCTCGTGCACGAGCTCCACGCTGACCCCCAGTCACGTGCTGCGGGCGATGGGCGTGCTGTCGGAGGGGAACGTACGGGTGTCCCTGCCGCCGGGGACCACGGCGGAGGAGGTCAACGCGTTCCTGGAGGTGCTGCCGGGCGCGGTGGCGGGCGTACGGGAACAGCTCGGCGTGTCGGAACCCCCGGCCGTGGCGCCGGTGGCGGACTCGCTGGAACTCGACGCGCTGGGGCTGCGGTGCCCTCAGCCGGTGATCGAACTGGCCGCCGCCATCCGGCGGGTCCCGGTCGGCGGCACCGTCACGGTCGTCTCCGACGACGAGGTGGCGCGGCTGGACATCCCGGCGTGGTGCGGCATGCGGGGGCACGAGTACGTGGGCGAAACCCCCCGCGAGGTCGGCTCCGCCTACACGGTCCGCCGCCTCCTCTGACCACCGGCTCCGCGCATCCGGCCCCGCCGAGCGAAACCCCGGCCTGCTGGGCCGAACGCAGCCTCGGCCAAACCCAGCCTCGGCGGGGGGTTGGGGGGGGGGGGGGGGGGAGGGGGGGGGGAGGGGGGGGGGGGGGGGGGGGGGGGGGGGGGAGG
>NZ_JBVIFS010000032.1:0-25789 GCF_055571215.1 Streptomyces sp. NPDC030995 | reverse complement strand
TCGTTGTTTTTGGAGGTGTATCATCCTCCCCCCCCCCCTTCTTTTTGCCTTTTCTTCTCTTTCCCCCCCCCCCCCCCCCCCCCCCCCACCCCCCGCCGAGGCTGGGTGTGAGCGGCCAGGGCTGAAATGGCCTGGCCGAGGCTGGAGTGGCCCGGCCACAGCGAAGGGGGCCGGCGAGGTTACGGGCTAGGCCAGGTGGGCCTGGACCTCGGCCGCGGCCTCGTCGCCGTAGGCCTTGGTGAAGCGCTCCATGAAGTGCGCACGGGCCAGGGTGTACTCCTGGGTGCCGAGCGTCTCGATGACCAGCGTCGCGAGCATGCAGCCCAGCTGCGCCGCGCGCTCCAGGCTCACGCCCCACGCCAGCCCCGTCAGGAACCCGGCGCGGAACGCGTCGCCGACACCCGTCGGGTCGACCTTCGCGTTCTCCTCCGGGCAGCCGACCACGATCGGCTCCTCGCCGACGCGCTCGATCCGCACGCCCTGCGAGCCCAGCGTGGTCACGCGGGTGCCGACCTTCGCCAGGATCTCCGCGTCGGTCCAGCCCGACTTCGACTCGATGAGGCCCTTCTCGTATTCGTTCGAGAAGAGGAAGGTCGCGCCCTCCATCAGGGTGCGGATGTTGTCGCCGTCCATCCGGGCGATCTGCTGCGAGAAGTCGGCGGCGAAGGGGATCCCCCGCGTCCGGCACTCCTCCGTGTGGCGGAGCATCGCCTCGGGGTCGTCCGCGCCGATCAGGACCAGGTCCAGCCCGCCCACGCGGTCGGCCACGGCCTTCAGCTCGATCAGGCGGGCCTCGCTCATCGCGCCCGTGTAGAAGGAGCCGATCTGGTTGTGGTCGGCGTCCGTGGTGCACACGAAGCGCGCGGTGTGCAGCACCTCGGAGATGCGGACGGACTCGGTGTCGACGCCGTGCCGGTCCAGCCAGGCGCGGTACTCGTCGAAGTCGGAGCCGGCGGCGCCGACGAGGATCGGGCGGCTGCCGAGCTGCCCCATGCCGAAGCAGATGTTCGGGCCGACACCGCCCCTCCGGACGTCGAGGTTGTCGACCAGGAAGGAGAGGGAGACCGTGTGCAGCTGGTCCGCGACCAGCTGGTCGGCGAAACGGCCGGGGAAGGTCATGAGGTGGTCGGTGGCGATGGAGCCGGTGACTGCAATGCGCACGGCGTGGACGCTCCTGCTGAGGACGGCGAGGGACAGTCAAAACTACCCGGTGAGCGGGCCCAGTCCGAACCCCTGAAACTACCCTGAAGTAACTCTTTCTTCGCGCGAGCCCCCGTGTCTACGGTGCCTGCATGACCTACACCGACGGTTTCGGCTGCTCCGAATACACCGCTGACGAGCTCACCCGGCTGCTGGGCGACTGCGCACGGATGGCCCCCCACTGGGCGGTCCCGGTGGGCCCCCGGCCGGTCCGCGTGGCACCCTCGCAGATCCACGGGATCAGCGTCCCGCCGGCCTCGGCGCGGCTGATCGCCGGCACCGCCGCGTACGGGGACCAGTAGGACCCGCCGGACGGGAACCGGTTGCGCGCCTGTTCCGTCACACCCGCATCAGACACGGCGGGACCGGCGAAGGAGCGTTGCGGTGACCAGCGAAGAACCCGACACATCACGCGGCACACGACGGCGGCCGACCTGGGCCGTCGGCTCGATCGCGGCTGCGGTACTGCTCGCGGGCGGCGGTACCGCCTACTGGGCGTCCACCGCCTACGGCGACGGTTCGCCGGGCCGTACGGGCGAGCGCGCGGCCTCCGCGCCCCGTGACGCGGGAGACCCCTCGGGTCCGGGCATCGCGCCCGGGGAGCCCGACCCGTCCGGGGCCGGGGTGGTCTACCGGACCGACGTCAAGCTCCCGGAGAGCCCGGGCACCGCCCCCGTCTTCGTCGCGTCCGGGGAGGTCACCTCGGAGGAGGTCAGCCGGCTCGCCAAGGCCCTCGGCCTTGGCGACGCCCCGCGGCTCACCGGGGAGACCTGGCTGGTCGGGGAGGCGGCCGACGGCTCCGGTCCGCGGCTCACGGTGAACCGCAAGGCACCGGGGGCCTGGAACTTCACCCGCTTCCAGGCGCCGGGCACCGACAACGGCACCGGCGCCGGGGACAACTGCGTGCGCGGCAAGGACACCTGCGGCCCGGCCACACTCCCCCGGGTCCCCGCCGGGACGGACGCGCCCAAGCCGGTGTCGGAGGAGGCCGCCAAGGCCGCCGCCGCTCCCGTGCTGGCCGCCGCCGGGCAGGACGGGGCGAAGCTGGACGCGCGGCTCACGCAGGGTGCGGTGCGGGTGGTGACCGCGGACCCGGTGGTCGGCGGGCTGCCCACGCAGGGCTGGGCCACGCAGGTCAGGGTGGCCCCGGACGCCTCGGTACTGTCGGGCAACGGTGAGCTGAAGGCCCCCGTACGGGCGGCGGCCGAGCAGCCGGTGGTCGGTGCCGTGGAGGCGCTGGCCAAGCTGAACGAGAAGTCGAGCGGCCGGGAGGGCAGCCCGGAGCCGAGCGGCTGCGCGACCTCGGTCCCGCTGAATCCGGACGACCCCGCGACCCTGCCGTGCAACCCGGAGCCCCGGCCCATGAAGCCGCCGCGGACGGAGACGGTACGGGGCGCCACGCTCGGGCTGGTCCCGGGGACGCAGAACGGGGAGCGGGCGCTGGTCCCGGCCTGGCTCTTCGAGGTGGCGGGCAAGGACGGCGCCCCGGGCCGCACGGTGGCCCAGCCGGCCGCGGTCGAGCCCGTCGCCGACGCCGGGCCGGGCACCCCGGGCCCGAAGGACGGCCGTACCGTGCCCGGATTCTCGTACGCGCAGGCGGACCGCAAGCTGACGGTGAACTTCTGGGGCAGCGTGTGCAGCACCTACGCCCTGGAGGCGCGGGAGCAGCCGGAATCGGTCATGGTGAAGATCACGGACACCCCGAACCAGCCGGGCCAGGCCTGCATCATGCTCGCGCAGGAGATGACCGTGACGGCGACGCTCCAGCAGCCGCTGGGCGACCGGAAGGTGGTCGACGCGACCACGGGCAAGCCGCTCCCCCGGCAGTAGCCCGGCACACATGCGGCGAGGGCCCGCCTCCGGTCGGATGCGACCGGAGGCGGGCCCTCGTCGTACGGATGGTCCGGGCTCGGCCGAAGGCCTGGCCGGACGAGTCGACCTAGCTGAACGAGTCGCCGCAGGCGCAGGAGCCCGTGGCGTTCGGGTTGTCGATCGTGAAGCCCTGCTTCTCGATGGTGTCGACGAAGTCGATGGACGCACCGTGGAGGTACGGGGAGCTCATCCGGTCCGTGACGACCTTCACGCCGTCGAAGTCCTTCACGACGTCGCCGTCGAGGGAGCGCTCGTCGAAGAAGAGCTGGTAGCGCAGGCCGGAGCAGCCGCCGGGCTGGACGGCGACGCGGAGCGCCAGGTCATCGCGGCCTTCCTGCTCCAGCAGGGTCCTGACCTTGTCGGCGGCGGCGTCGGACAGGAGGATGCCGTCGCTCACGGTGGTCTTGTCGTCCTGTACGGACATCTGCATTCACTCCCGAAGTGGGCGGCTCCCCGCCGGAGGCGAGGAAACGTCGGACTCTTGCCGTCGGTGGCAACGAGCGGGACCGCGGATTCATTCCGGGACCCGACGCTTGTTTCAGATATTCCATGCTCGCACACCGCGCGAGGGGCGAACCCGAGTGGATCGCACGGATCCGGGGGCTGATGCGTCACATTGACACTATCGGCATCGTCAAACTGACGTGAAGCGGTTATGATAGATAGCGTCAAGTAGACGAGAAGTCGAAGCGATGATCCAGAAGTCCCTTGTCGCAGAACAGAAAGGGTGCGTGTCGTGACCACCGCCCAGCCTTTGGACGTCCAGCCGACGCCCCTTGCCCTGCTGCTGCTCGGCCGCGAGGCCGACCCCAAGAGCGAGCGCGGGGTGGAGTGCCCCGGCGACCTTCCCTCGCCGTCGGACCCGAACCTCGTGGCGCGCGCCCGCGCGGCCAAGGAGAAGCTCGGGGACAAGGTCTTCATCCTCGGCCACCACTACCAGCGTGACGAGGTCATCGAGTTCGCGGACGTCACCGGCGACTCCTTCAAGCTGGCCAAGGACGCGGCCGCCAAGCCGGAGGCCGAGTACATCGTCTTCTGCGGCGTCCACTTCATGGCCGAGTCCGCGGACATCCTGACCTCGGACGCCCAGAAGGTGGTCCTGCCGGACCTGGCCGCCGGCTGCTCGATGGCCGACATGGCCACCGCCGAGCAGGTCGCGGAGTGCTGGGACGTGCTGACCGAGGCCGGCATCGCCGGCGCCACGGTGCCCGTCTCGTACATGAACTCCTCCGCCGACATCAAGTCCTTCACCGGCAAGCACGGCGGCACGATCTGCACCTCGTCCAACGCGAAGAAGGCCCTGGAGTGGGCCTTCGAGCAGGGCGAGAAGGTGCTCTTCCTCCCGGACCAGCACCTGGGGCGCAACACCGCCGTCCGCGACATGGGCATGTCCCTGGACGACTGCGTCCTCTACAACCCGCACAAGCCGAACGGCGGCCTGACCGTCGAGCAGCTGCGGAACGCCAAGATGATCCTGTGGCGCGGGCACTGCTCGGTGCACGGCCGGTTCTCGGTCGACTCGGTCAACGACGTCCGCGCCCGGATCCCCGGCGTGAACGTCCTGGTCCACCCCGAGTGCAAGCACGAGGTCGTGGCGGCCGCGGACTACGTCGGCTCGACGGAGTACATCATCAAGGCGCTGGAGGCGGCCCCGGCCGGCTCCAAGTGGGCCATCGGCACCGAGCTCAACCTGGTCCGTCGCCTGGCGAATCGATTCGCCGCGGAGGACAAGGAGGTCGTCTTCCTCGACAAGACGGTCTGCTTCTGCTCGACGATGAACCGCATCGACCTCCCGCACCTGGTGTGGACCCTGGAGTCGCTGGCCGAGGGCACCCTCGTCAACCAGATCCAGGTCGACAAGGAGACGGAGAGCTTCGCCAAGCTCGCGCTGGAGCGGATGCTGGCACTGCCGTAACGGCCGGCGCAACGCATTGCCGGAAGGGGCACCCCGCGGGGTGCCCCTTTCGTTTAACCTCCCCGGTACGGAGGGGAGTTGATCGCAATGACGCGATACATCGAGGTTCTGGCGGACGCGGGTGCCGAGGCCGACGGGCAGCAGCAGGAGGAGGCCAGGGCCGAGCTGGTGGCGGCGCTGGAGGAGGTGGGCGTGGACGAGGTCCGCGTCGCTGAACTCCCCGCCGAGGCGGGCGCCAAGTCCGGTGGCCTGACCACCGCCGAGATCCTGGTGGCCGCGGGCCCGCCGCTGTTCGCGGCCGTGGTCGCGGCCTTCGAGTCCTGGGTGCAGTGGGCCTCCTCGCGGCAGGTGCGCGTACGCCTCGGGGAGAACGAGTTCGAGGCCGGGCGGCTGACGCCGGAGGAGCGGCGGCGACTGATCGACCACTTCATCGCGCACACCGCCTCCCCGGCCCGGGAGCCGCGCGATGGCGGTGCGTGAAGCGCTGGTCATCGGCACGTCCACGTACGAGGACACCCGGCTCAACCGGCTCCGCTCACCGGGGCTGGACGCCATGGAGCTGTCCGAGGTGCTCAGCGACCCGGGCATCGGCGGCTACGCGGTGCGGCCGGTCATCGACCAGCCCGCGCATGTCGTACGGCGCGAGATCGAGCGCTTCTTCGTCCGCCGCAAGCCGGACGACCAACTGCTGCTCTACCTGTCCTGCCACGGCATCAAGGACTCGAAGCTCCAGCTGTACTTCGCCGCCGCCGACACCGACCGCGACCTGCTCGACTCGACGTCCGTCGCGGCCGCGTTCGTCAACGCCCAGCTGATCCGCTGCGCGTCGCGCAAGATCCTGGTGCTGCTGGACTGCTGCTACAGCGGGGCGTTCCGGCCGGGCGGCGCGAAGTCGGCGGACACGGCCGTGCACCTGCTGGAGGAGTTCAAGGACACCGGGGTGGCGGTGATCACGGCCACGGACGCGCTCCAGCAGGCCTGGGAGGGAGACGACGGCCCGGCCACCGAGACCGGCGAGGGGCAGCTGTCCGTGTTCACGGCGGCGGCGGTGGAGGGGCTGCGGTCGGGCCGGGCGGACCGGGACGGCGACGGCTGGGTCTCGGTCGAGGACCTGTACGGCCACGTCCGCGAGGAGATGCTGTCCCGCGACGCCCGCCAGAACCCGCTCCGCTGGATCCTGGGCGGCCAGGGCACCCTGAAGGTCGCCCGCCGCGCCGCTGCCGGCGCGCCGGCCCAGCCGCTCGCCCTCCCCCGCAGCCTTCCCGCCCTGGGCGGCCTGGCCACCGAGCTGCTGGCCGGCATCACACCGGGCACCTCGGTGCTGCGCCGGACCCTGGGCCCGGTCCCCCGGCCGGTGCTGCTCACCGGGGACGACGGGATGCCGTACGTCAGCACGGACACGCGGGCGATCGTCGCCGCCCTGCCCACTGAACCCGGCCGCGCGGCCTTGGGCACCGGGCTGCTGCGCAAGCTCGTCACCGATCAGTACCGACGGGCCATGGACGGCACCGCGACCGCTGCGGTGGTCTTCGAGTCCGTCCTACGGGGCCTGCAGCCGGCCCTGGCCCGGGGGACGCACCCGGCGGTGCTGGCCCGAGCCGTGCCCCTCGTCTTCGCGCAGGCGCGAGGCATCCTCACCGAACTCGGCATGCCCCTGGAGCGGGAGTGGAGCCGACGGCTCACCGATGCCGTCACGGCAGTCTGCCAGGACGAAGAGATCGGGATCATCGTGGGCAGCGCCGTGCTCTGGACCGGCACGGAGGGTGCCGTCACCGTCACGGAGTCCGCCGGCTTCGGACTCGACCGGGCGTTCTCCGAGGGTTACTCGATGGCAGCCGGCTACCTGTCCCCCGCGTTCACCACGGACGAGCCGCTACCCGTCGCCGCGGAGCTGGGCGACCTCCGGCCCCGGTTGGCCCTGCTGAGGACCAAGGTCTGCGAGATCGCCGTCGGCGGCGCCGAGGAAGCCGTGATCCGGCAGCGCACGACCCTGGTACGGCGGGCCGTGCACACCGGCCAGGCCGCGCTGCGCAGTGGTCTGGTGCCCGGCGGGGCCGCAGCCCTGGCGGTGACCGGCCACCGCCAGGGCACCGTCGGCGACCCGGCGGCGCGGGACGTCTCGGCAGCTCTGGGCAAGGCACTTGCCGAACCTCTGCTGGCGCTCGCGAGGAACCGCGGCGAGACCGACCCGGGGAGCGTGCTCCGGCGCGTGCGGGCCGAGTGGCCGACGGTCACCTACGACGCGGCGCGCGGCACGTTCCACGCCTGCGGGACGGCCGGCGTCTGGAAACCCACCACGACGGGCTGGGAGATGCTGCGCGCGGTCGAGGCCGCCGTGATCGAGTACCTGACGCTCATCTGACAACACGAAGAGGGGGCGCCCGGAGATTCCGGGCGCCCCCTTTGGCCGTGCACGGGTCAGACCGTGGCCGGGGACTCCTCGTCCGAGGAGTCCTGCGGGGTCGGGACCACCGTCAGACGGGCCTCGCGCTTCGCGGAGCGCTTCGCGCGGCGGCGTTCCTTGCGGAGTTCCACCATCGTGTAGAGGGTCGGCACGAGCAGCAGCGTCAGCAGGGTCGAGCTGACCAGGCCGCCGATCACCACGACGGCGAGGGGCTGCGAGATGAAGCCGCCCTCACCGGTGACGCCGAGCGCCATCGGGAGCAGCGCGAAGATCGTCGCGAGGGCCGTCATCAGGATCGGACGCAGCCGGTGCCGGCCGCCCTCGATGACCGCTTCGACGACGCCCAGGCCCTGGGCGCGGTACTGGTTGACCAGGTCGATCAGGACGATCGCGTTGGTCACGACGATGCCGATGAGCATCAGCATGCCGATCATCGCCGGAACGCCCATCGGGGTGCCGGTGACGAGGAGCAGGCCGAGCGCGCCGGTCGCCGCGAACGGGATGGACACCAGCAGGATCAGCGGCTGGATCAGCGAGCGGAAGGTCGCGACCAGCAGCATGAACACGATCGCGATGGCCGCGAACATGGCCAGCCCCAGCGAGGCGAAGGCCTCGTCCTGGTCCTCGGAGACGCCGCCGATGGAGGCCGTGGCGCCCTCCGGCAGGTCCAGGGCCTTGAGCTTCGTCTGGAGCTCGGAGCTGACCGCGCCCGTGTTGTCACCCAGCGGCCGCGCCGTGACGGTGGCGGCGCGGGCGCCGTCGATCCGGGTCATCGCGACCGGGCCGGGGACCTCCTTGACCTCGGCGATGTCGCCGAGCTTCAGCGGGCCGACCGGGAGCGCCTGGAGTTCGGCCAGGGTGGTGGCCGGCTGCGCGGACTTGATGACGATGTCCCGCTCGGTGTCGTCCAGCACGGCCTTGCCCGCCGGGTTGCCCCGTACGGCCTGGGCGACGATCGCGCCGAGCGCGGCCTGGTTCAGGCCCGCGTCCGCGGCCTTGGGGGTGGCGGTCACGGAGATCCGGGGCACGGACTGGGACAGGTCGCTCTGTACGTCGGTGACGTTCTTCAGGGCGGCGACCTCGGCGCGGACCTGCTCGGTGGCCTTGGCGAGGACGTCGCCGTCCCCGGCCTTGACGACCACGCTGAGGTTCTGGCTGCCGAAGGCGTCGCCCACCGTGATCCGGGTCCGGCCGATGCCGTCGAGCTTGGCCAGCTCGCCCTCGATCCGCTTCTTGACGGCGTCCGCTTCGGCGGCGTCCTTCAGCGAGACCTGGAACGAGGCCTGGTTGGAGCCCGTACCGCCGCCGAAGGCCGCGAGGAAGCCGGAGGAGCCGACGGTGACCTGGTAGCTCTTGACGCCGTCGACCGAGGCCAGCGCCTTCTCGATCTTGCGGCTCGCCTCGTCGGAGGCGCCCAGCGAGGTGCCGGGGGCGAGCTCCTGCTTGACCGTCAGGACGTCCTGCTCGCCCTGGTCGAAGAAGTTGGTCTTCAGCAGCGGGGTCATCCCGAAGGTGCCGATCAGGATGACGACCGCGATGGCCACGCTGGTCAGGCGGCGGCGGGTCGCGAAGCCCAGGACCCGTACGTAGAACCGCTGGAGCTTGCTGCGCGCCTCCTTCTCCTCGGCCTCGCGGCGGGCCCGGGCGGCGCTCTCGGCGTCCCCGGCCGCGACGCCCTTCGGCGCACTCAGGAACCAGTACGACAGCACGGGTACGACGGTCAGCGAGACGAGCAGCGAGGCCAGCAGGGCCGCGGTGACGGTGAGCGAGAAGGAGCCGAAGAGCTCGCCGATCATGCCGCCGACGAGGCCGATCGGCAGGAAGACGGCGACGGTGGTGAGCGTGGAGGAGGTGACCGCGCCGGCGACCTCCTTGACCGCGGTGAGGATGGCGGCCTCGCGCTCCTCGCCGTAGCCGAGGTGGCGCTTGATGTTCTCCAGGACCACGATCGAGTCGTCGACGACGCGGCCGATGGCGATGGTGAGGGCGCCGAGCGTCAGCATGTTCAGCGACAGGTCGCGGGTCCACAGCACGATGAGCGCGAGGACCACGGACAGCGGGATGGACACCGCGGTGACCAGCGTCGAGCGCAGCGAGGCCAGGAAGACCAGGATCACGATCACCGCGAAGAGCAGGCCGAGCAGGCCCTCGGTGGTGAGGCTGGAGATGGACTTGGCGACGGCCGGGCCCTGGTCGCTGACGACGGTCAGGTCGGCGCCGGCGCCGAGGGTGGAGCGCAGCTCGGGCAGCTTGTCCTTGACGGCGTCGGAGATGGCGACGGCGCTGCCGTCCTTGTCCATGGTGAGGACGAGGGCGAGGCTGGGCTTGCCGTTGGTACGGGTGATGGAGACGGCCTTGGCGGCCTCCTGCTTGACGGTGGCGACGTCGCCGAGGCGGACGGCGGGCTTGCCCGGGCCGGGGCTCAGGCGCAGGTCCTCCACCTGGGCGACGGAGGTGTAGCCGGCGCCCACGCGGACGGTCCGGTTCTTGCCCGCCTCGTCGAAGGAGCCGGCGGGAACGCTCGCGCCGCCCGCCTGGAGGCCCTGGGCGAGGGCGGCGCCGTCGAGGCCGGCGGCCGCGAGCTTGGCGTCGTCGGGGGTGACGGTGACCTGGAGCTCCTGGACGCCGTCGACGGTGACCTGGCCGACGCCGTCGATGTCGGACAGGACGGGGACGACGGAACGGTCCAGCTGGTCGGCGAGCGCCTGCTGGTCCTTGTCGGAGGTGACGGCGAGGATGACCGTCGGGATGTCGTCGGTGGAACCGGCCACCACCTGCGGGTCCACCTCGGCGGGCAGCCGGACCCGGGCCCGGTTGACGGCCTGCTGGACGTCGGCGACGAGCTGCTTGGTGCCGCTGTCGCCGTAGTCGAAGGTGGCCATGACGAGGGCGTTGCCCTCGCTGGCGGTGGACGTGATGCCGGTGATGCCGTCGACGCCCTTGAGCATGGCCTCGATCGGTTCGACGACCTGCTTCTCCACCACGTCGGGCGAGGCGCCCTGGTACGGCGCGAGCACGGACACCATCGGCAGTTCGATGGAGGGCAACAGCTGCTGCTTGAGCTGCGGAATGGCTATGGCGCCGAAGAGGAGCGCGACGATCGACACGAGGCCGATCAACGCCCTTTGGGCAAGGCTGAAGCGGGACAGCCACGACATGGGTGTGAGATCTCTCTGCAGTGACGAACGCAAGGGCCTTTCCAGCCTGCCCCCCGCGTGGGCGTGTTGCGTCGCTCCCAGGTCCCGTCCTTATGTGCGGCATACCGCGTCCGCAGTACGCCGTACTACTGCGCCCTACTGCGCTCGCGGATGGACCAGTCCCGATTCGTAGGCAATGACCACCAATTGGGCCCGGTCGCGGGCGCCGAGCTTGGCCATGGCCCGGTTCACGTGGGTCTTGACGGTGAGCGGGCTGACCTCCAGCCGTCCGGCGATCTCGTCGTTGGACAGTCCCGCGGCCACGTGTACGAGGACCTCGCGCTCCCGGACGGTCAGCGCGGCGAGCCGCTGCGCGTGCGTCCCGGCCTCGGCCACGCTCGGGTCGGCGCCGCCGCCCTGGGCGAGGAAGGTGGCGATGAGCCCCTTGGTCGCGGCCGGGGAGAGCAGCGCCTCGCCGGCGGCGGCGACGCGGATGGCGTTGAGCAGCTCCTCGGGCTCGGCCCCCTTGCCGAGGAAGCCGGAGGCGCCGGCCCGCAGGGACTGGACCACGTACTCGTCGACCTCGAAGGTCGTCAGCATCACCACGCGCACGGCGGCGAGTTCCGGGTCCGCGCTGATCATGCGGGTGGCGGCGAGCCCGTCGGTACCGGGCATCCGGATGTCCATCAGCACGACGTCGGCGCGGGTCTCCCGGGCGAGCGCGAAGGCCTGCGCCCCGTCGGAGGCCTCCCCGACGACCTCCATGTCGGGCTCGGAGTCGACGAGCACCTTGAAGGCGCTGCGGAGCAGGGCCTGGTCGTCGGCGAGCAGCACCCGGATGGGCGCGGCGGATGGCAGGTCCGTCGAAGTGTGATCCACGGTGGTGAGCGTACGTCGGCCCGCGGCGCACCCCCTACCGGTAAGGGCCTCGGGAGGGCCTAGCCCAGGGCGAGGACGATCAGGGTGCCGGTCGCCGCGACCTCGGCCAGGGCGCCGAAGACGTCGCCGGTGACCCCGTCGAAGCGGCGTACGCAGCGGCGGAGCAGCAGTTCGGCCACGAGCAGGGCGGCCAGGACCGCCGCCGCGTGCCGGCCGGCGGCCGGGAGGCCCAGCGGGAGGGCGGCGGCCGTGGCCGCGGCGAGGACGAGCGCGGCGATCGCGGCGGCCGCGGGGCGCGGGACCACCCCGGCGACCGCGGCGCCGAGCCCCTCGGGGCGGGCCGGCGGGACGCCCTCGCGGGAGGCCGAGGTCATGGCGAGGCGGGCGGCCACGGCCGCGACCACCGCGGCGAGGGCGCCGCGCACCCAGCTGTCGGCGTACACCTCGGACAGGGCCGCGACCTGCACCAGGAGGACGAGCACCAGGGTCACGACACCGAAGGGGCCGATGTCGGACTGCTTCATGATGCGCAGGGCGTCCTCGGCCGGTTTGGCGCTGCCCAGGCCGTCCGCCGTGTCCGCGAGCCCGTCCAGGTGCAGCCCGCGGGTCAGCGCGGCCGGTACGGCGACGGTGACGACCGCGGCGAGCAGCGGGCCCCCGCCGAGCACCAGCAGGAGCACTCCCGGTACGGCGGCCAGCAGGCCCACGACCAGTCCGGCGAGCGGGGCGCAGGCCATGCCGGTGCGGGCGGCGGGGCGGTCCCAGCGGGTGATGCGGGCGGGCAGCACGGTGAGGGTGCCGAAGGCGAAGCGGACGCCGTCGAGGAACGAGGCGCGTTCCGGGGGCGGCGACAGGGGCGGATCTTCGAACGAATCTGTCATCGGCGCGAACGCTACCGTGCCTACGCGAGTTGCCCAGTGTTGGCCGAATCGCTGTGAACCGGACTGGACGCTGGGCGTCTGGTACCGGCTGTCTCCCGAACGGTCTTGGAGACGGGGAACAGCGCGAGCTGGTCGCTTCGGCTCCGGCAGGTCTTGGTGCCCCGGTGGGGCGTGCCTGTGGTCCTTGGCGGGCTTGCGGTCCCGCGTGCCCTCGGGCAGGGGACGGTCTGGCCGGTAGCTCTCCGCGCCACGATCCTCTGGTCGTGTGCGGTCACACCTGGCCGACGCCGTATCCCGTGTCCGAGGGCGCGCCTTCCGATCGCCGTCGCGGCCGCGTGGTGGCCGGTGACGACAGTGGTCTTCGCTTGCTGCTGGAGGGGGGCCTGCCAGTGCCGGCCGCCCCAGCGGGAGGTGTACGCGGGGTCGACCGCGACGATGACAAGGCCCGCGTGGTAGGCCATTCCGCGCAGACGTTCCCGGAAGCGCGCGGTGGGGAGTCCGGCGACGGTGCGGCGGAAGGTCTTTCCGCGTCTGCCGCGGCCCATGGTTTCGCGTCCGGTGGCGCGGGCGTCGCCGAAGCCCAGGTTCTCGATCGCCAGACCGGCGCATCCGTTCGCCTTGGCGAGGTCGAACAGTACGGTGATCGCGGCTCGGAGCCGCCCGTCACGCTGGGATGCGGGTCCGGTCAGGTCGATGGGCACAGTGACCGGTTCGCCGACCGGGTTGCCGTGGGCATCTACTACGCAGGCGGCGAGGTGGTCGGCGTTGAGATCCACGGCGAGCAGCCGGACGTCGGCGGCTGCCAGCTCGACCGGGGTGGGCAACACCGTCTTCCCGCTGGACCAGGAGGCGTCGAGGTACCACCTGCCGCGAGCGGGGTCGTGGGTGATGTCGTAGCGCACGGCGCGGTTGGTGGTGACTCGGTCCAGCCATTCGTCCTGGCGGTGGTTGAAGGTGACCGTGCAGGCGAGGCGGTAGCGGCCACGCGGGGCGTTCGCCAGGTGCCGCAACGGTTCGGGCAGGACGATCGTGACCGTGCCGTCCGCCGGGTCGACGGTGATCGTGTAGTTGCCGTACGGCGCGCCGGACTCGCCGTCGGCGGTCAGGAACATGCGCTCGGCGTCCCACCGCTCCCGCCACTCGTTCTGGGTGAGCTGGACGTCGGCGAGATTGTGCCGGACCTTCGCAAGCCGACGACCGCCAATGACTATCGCCGGATGCCCGGCCTCGATCCGCCGCTCCACCTCGACCAGGCGCGCGGTGAGCACCTGCAACCGGCGCTGCTTCTGTGCTCGCTCGGCCCGGCTCGCATAGCCGCGCACACCGCCCACGCGCCGACCGCAGGGTGCCGCCAGACGCTGACGAATCTTCGCGACGGCCCGGCGCAGGGACGCCCGCTCATCGAACAGGCACCGAAGGGACAGCTGGAACTGGTCCTCGGACGCACGAGTGATGGCCCCTGCCCACCGGGACGACGACACTTTCGTCAGTGCGCGCTTCCGCTCCGCCCGCCGGTTCTCCTTCACCGGCACCATGCCGATCCGCACCCGCTCAGCCAGATCAGCACGCGCATGACTGCCGAGGTGTTCACCGAGGAGCGTCAGGACCTTCTGCTCCGCCGAACACAGGCGCAGGCGGTCACGGATGCGGGCCCCGGTAGGCGCCGTGACCGTGAACGGATCGGCCAGCGTGCGCAGTTCGCGCATCTTCTTTCGTGCACCGCGTGCCACCGGCCACCCCCTCCCCACTCGCCACAGCGACTATGCCGACCCCCACAGGCAACCACTCCAACAGGACCACGAGCCCTGCAACGCCAACCGCATTAACCCAAACGAGGCATCGTTGACCAACTATGACTAAACCAACAGTCGACAACCCGCTTACGTTGGGCGGTAAATTGCCCATTACGTTCCAAATAGGGAGTCAGTGGGATGGGTCACTGGTGGTACCGGAACATCGTGGAACCGGGGAAGCTGCCCCTGCTCCTCGCCCTGCTCTCCTTCGTGCTGTCGTTCCTGGTCACCCGCGTGATCACCCGGATGATCCGGGCGGGCCGGGGCCCCTTCAAGAACGTCACCCCGGGCGGCATGCACATCCACCACGTCGTACCGGGCGTGGTCCTCGTGATCATCGGCGGGTTCGGGGCGGTGGGCAGCGGCCGGCACGGCTTCGGAGCGTGGCTCTCGGCCATCCTCTTCGGGCTGGGCGCGGGCCTGGTCCTGGACGAGTTCGCGCTGATCCTGCACCTCGACGACGTCTACTGGAGCGAGCAGGGCCGCAAGAGCGTGGAGGTCGTCGTCCTCACCGCCGCGCTGGTGGCGCTGGTGCTCGGCGGGTTCGTGCCCTTCGGGGTCAACGACCTGACCGCCGAGGAGCGCCAGAGCCGCGGGCTGGTCGCCATGAACGCGGCCGGCAACTTCTTCCTCGCACTGATCGCCCTGTGGAAGGGGAAGGCGCGCACCGCCGTCTTCGGCGTGGTCATCCCCTTCGTGGCGCTGATCGGCGCGATCCGGCTGGCCCGGCCCGGGTCCCCGTACGCGAAGAGGTTCTACGCGAGCCGTCCGCGCGCCCGGGCCAAGGCCGGACTGCGCGCCTTCCACCACGACCGGCGCTGGACGGGGAAGCGCCGCAGGTTCGAGAACTTCATCGGCGGGACCCCCGACCCGGAGCGGGCCGTGTCCCTGCAGAAGCCGCCCCGGCACTGAGGGGCGGGCGGGGCGAGAACACGACGACGGGCCCGCCCCTGGTGGGGGGAGGGCCCGTCGTCGTGTGGTGTCGGTGTGTGTCCGCCCGGACTCGGCCCGGGGATCGGCCCGGGGTCAGCCCGGGATCAGCCCGTCGTCGCTGAGCATCGCCTTGACCTCGTCCAGGCTCGCGTCGGGGCCCGGCAGGATCAGCTCGGACGGCTCCAGCGCCTCGTCCGGGAGCGGCTCGCCGAGCCGCCGTACGGCTTCGAGGAGCGCGCCCAGCGTGCGCCGGAAGCCTTCCGTATCGCCGCTCTCCAGCTCTTGGAGCAGCTCGTCGTCCAGCTTGTTGAGCTCGGTGAAGTGGCTGTCGGCCAGCTTCACCTGGCCTTCCCCCATGATGCGGACAATCATGACGGGCCCCGTCCTACTGCTTGTCGAACCGGTGCTGGTTCTGCGACGGCTGGGCGGTGCCGGGGGCGCCGCCCTCGATGGCCTGCTGCTGCGCGGACGGGCCGCCCGCCAGCTCGGCCTTCATGCGCTGGAGCTCCAGCTCCACGTCCGTACCGCCCGACAGGCGGTCCAGCTCGGCCTGGATGTCGTCCTTGGAGCCGAGCCCGCTCCGGTCGTCGAGCGCGCCGGAGGCCAGCAGCTCGTCGATCGCGCCGGCGCGGGCCTGCAGCTGGGCGGTCTTGTCCTCGGCCCGCTGGATGGCCAGGCCGACGTCGCTCATCTCCTCGGAGATGCCGGAGAAGGACTCCGCGATCCGCGTCTGCGCCTGTGCCGCGGTGTAGGTGGCCTTGATGGTCTCCTTCTTCGTACGGAAGGCGTCCACCTTGGCCTGGAGCCGTTGGGCGGCGAGGGTCAGCTTCTCCTCCTCGCCCTGCAGGGTCTGGTGCTGCACCTCGAGGTCGCTGACCTGCTGCTGGAGCGAGGCGCGGCGGGACAGGGCTTCGCGGGCCAGGTCCTCGCGGCCCAGGGCGAGCGCCTTGCGGCCCTGGTCCTCCAGCTTGGCCGACTGTCCCTGGAGCTGGTTCAGCTGGAGCTCCAGGCGCTTGCGGGAGGTCGCCACGTCGGCGACTCCGCGGCGCACCTTCTGCAGCAGCTCCAGCTGCTTCTGGTACGAGTAGTCGAGGGTCTCGCGCGGGTCCTCGGCCCGGTCAAGGGCCTTGTTCGCCTTCGCGCGGAAGATCATCCCCATACGCTTCATGACACCGCTCATGGGCTTCGCGCGCCCCCTTCTGGACGGACTGTGTTGCAGGTCACCGACAGAACCCACAGTACGGGCCCTGTCTCCATTACCGCACTGTTCGAGTGCGGATGCGCTCCTCCTCCAGGACGACTGCGCCTCCGCCGTATCAGGCGTAAGGAGTAGGTGCGTCCCCGATGAACCTCGCACTGGGAAGACGCCCGCCGTTGCCGGATCGTTCCCCACCGGGGTGGGGCCCATGCCCGCAACCACGTAGGCTTGGGTTTTGTGTTTGGTAGCCGCTCCTCCAAGGAAGAGAAGGCCGCCGCCACCGACAAGGTGAGCGCCGACCTCTCGCAGCCCCGTGACCCGCAGGCCCCGAAGGGCCGCCCTACGCCGAAGCGTGCTGTGGCCCAGTCGCAGCGCAAGGCCGTGGTGGCCTCGACCGGCAACCGCAAGGAGGATGCCAAGCGAGCCCGTGAGCGTCGCCGTGTAGAGATGGCCAAGCAGCGCGAAGCGCTGGCCAGTGGCGACGAGCGTTACCTGCCCACCCGTGACAAGGGCCCCGTCCGCAGGTTCGTCCGCGACTTCGTGGACTCCCGCTTCTCGGTCGCCGAGATGTTCCTGCCGCTGGCCGTGCTCATCCTGGTGATGAGCATGCTGCCCTCGCCGGCGGTCAAGAACATCGCGCTGCTGTTGTGGCTCGGCGTGATCGCCCTGATCCTCGTCGACTCCGTCGGCCTGGTGTTCCGCCTGCGCAAGGCACTCAACGAACGCTTCCCGAACGAGCCCCGGCGCGGCGCCGTCGCGTACGGCCTCATGCGCACGCTCCAGATGCGCCGGCTGCGCCTGCCCAAGCCGCAGGTCAAGCGCGGAGAACGGCCCTGAGCCGAGCAAAGCCCGGCACGTCGGGGGAAGGCTTCGCCGAAGGAGCCCGGCTCTGGCTCGAAGGCCTGGGCGGACTGCGCAACGCCGTCCGCCAGGAACTCGTGGGCCGGCAGGTCGACGAGCAGATCGCGCACCGCTTCCCGGTCGGGCAGCGGCTGCGCGTGCTCGACGTCGGCATGGGCCAGGGCACCCAGGCGCTGCGCCTCGCCCGCGCCGGGCACAAGGTGACGGGTCTGGAGCAGGACCCCGGGATGCTGGCCGTCGCCCGCGAGGCGCTGGCCGCGGAACCCGCCGGGATCCGCGACCGGGTCCGGCTCATGGAGGGCGACGGCCGCGAGACGGGCGCGCACTTCCTGCCGGGCAGCTTCGACGTGGTGCTGTGCCACGGGGTGCTGATGTACGTGCCCGAGCCGGACGCCATGCTCGCCGGGCTGGCCCGGATGCTGGCCCCGGGCGGACTGCTGTCCCTGCTGGTGCGCAACGGCGACGCGCTCGCCATGCGGCCCGGGCTGGACGGCGACTGGAAGGGCGCGCTGGCCGCCTTCGACAGCATCGACTACACGAACCGCCTGGGTCTGGACGTACGCGCCGACCGGCTGGCCGGGCTCACGGCCACGCTGTCCGGGATCGGTGCGCCGCTGCAGGCCTGGTACGGCGTACGCGTCTTCACCGACGGCACCGAGGCCGGCGAGTCCCTGCCGCCCGACGAGGAGCTGGAACAGCTGCTGGCCGCCGAGGACCGTGCCGGGCGGACCGACCCGTACCGCGGTGTCGCGGCGCTGCTGCACCTGTGCGGCGTCCGGGGCTGACGCCGTGCCCCGCTGCGCGGGGCGTTTGCGGGGGCTCCGCCCCCACACCCCCGCGCCTCAAACGCCGGCGAGGCTGGAATTGCCCTCCGGGCAACCCAGCCCCCCGGCAGAGGTCAGGCCTCCAGGTCAGGCCTCCAGCGCCGCGCGCAGACTCATCGTGTACAGCTCCGTCCCGCTGTCGTCGGACAGCTTCACCTGCTCGGTGCCGCCTTCCAGCAGGTCCTTCCAGTACTCACCGATCCACGACTCCGCGTCGCCCTGCGTGGTGAACTCCTCGGGTACCACCGACGGGCTCGTCTCGGTGCCGTCGGCCGTCTCGAACCGCCACGTCCACGCCATGTCCGCCTCCGTTGCTCGTCCGCTGCTCGCACGCTTCTCGCCTTGAGTGTGCCCGCAGAGTAACCGGGCGCGCAGCAGTCTCGGCGACGCGGGAGGATCATCCTGTGGAACTCACTCTGCTCGGCACCGGCACACCCGAGGGCCTACCCCGGCCCGGCTGCCCCTGCGCGGCCTGCGCGCTCTCCGTCGGCGCCCGGTCCCGCGCCGCCACGGCGGTCCTGGTCGACGGGGCGCTGCTGCTCGATCTGACCCCCGGGGCGGTACTGGCCGGGGCCCGGGCCGGGCATTCGCTGGGCGGCGTACGGCAGGTGCTGCTGACCCACCCGCACGACGGGCCGGCCGTGGAGCTGCCGCCCGGGCTGCCGGCGGCCGGGCGGGTGCCGGACGGGCGGGAGCTCGCGGTGATCTCCGGGCACCGGGTGCGGGCGGTGCCGATGGACTCGCCGGGCACCGGGTACGAGGTGACCGGCCCGGACGGCGTCCGGCTGCTGTACCTGCCGCCGGGCGGGGCCCCGGCCGGCACGAACGGCGTGGTCGGGCAGCGCCCGTACGACATGGTCCTCGGCGATGTGCTGGGCCGGCCCGAGGCGCTGGCCCGGCTGCGGGCGAGCGGCGCCGTCGGCCCGGCCACCGACGTCATCGCCGTCCACCTGGACCACGACACCCCGCCGGGCCGTGAGCTGGAGCGCCGGTGCGTGGCCGCCGGGGCCCGGGCGGTGCCGGACGGGGCCACCGTGATCGTCGGCGAGTACCGCGCGGCGCCGGATCTGCCGCGCCGGACCCTGGTGCTGGGCGGGGCCCGCTCCGGAAAGTCCGTCGAGGCGGAACGGCGGCTGGAGTCCTTCCCCGAGGTGGTCTACGTGGCCACCGGCGGCGCCCGTGACGGGGACGCGGAATGGGCCCAGCGGGTCGGTCTGCACCGGGAGCGCCGGCCGGGGAGCTGGCGGACGGAGGAGACCTGCGAGCTGGTCCCGCTGCTGGCCGCGGCAGGGCCGCCGCTGCTGATCGACTGCCTGGCGCTGTGGCTGACGGACGCGATGGACCGGGCCGGGGCCTGGGACGACGCCGTCTGGGCCGAGAGCGGGCAGCAGCGGCTCGGCGAGCGGACGGCCGAGCTGGTGGCGGCCGTGCGCGCGACCCGTCGCCGGGTGGTGCTGGTCAGCAACGAGGTGGGCTCGGGCATCGTCCCGGCGACCGCCTCGGGCCGCCGCTTCCGCGACGAGCTGGGCCGGCTGAACGCGCGGGTCGCGGGCGAGTGCGAGCACGTGCTCCTCGTCGTCGCGGGGCAGGCGAGCGTACTCAAGGACTAGGCGAGGAACGCCGAGGAAGCCGGGGTGATCCCGTGGACCGATCGAGCCGTTCCGGGGAGCGGGCCGCGCTGGCCGCCTTCGCGGCGTGCTGTCTGATGGGCGGCGGCAACGCGGTCGGGGTCAGGTTCAGCAATCGCGAGCTGGATCCGCTGTGGGGCGCCGCGGTCCGGTTCGGCGCCGCCGCGCTCGTGCTGCTGGCGGTGATGGCCTTCCTGCGGCTGCCGCTGCCGCGCGGGCGGGCGCTGGCCGGGGCGGTCCTGTACGGGGTGCTCAACTTCGGGGTGACCTTCGCGCTGGCCTACTACGCGCTGGTCCGCGTCCATGCGGGTCTGGGGCAGACCATGCTGGCCCTGGTCCCGCTGGTGGCGCTGCTGCTGGTGGTGGCCCAGCGCCAGGAGCTCTTCCGGATGTCGGCGCTGGCGGGCACGCTCGTCGCGGCCGCCGGGGTGGCCCTGGCCTCGCGGGCGCCGCTGCAGGCCGATGTGCCCGTGCTGTCCCTGCTGGCGATCCTGGGCGCCGTACTGTGCTTCGCGGAGGCGACCGTACTCGTACACCGCCTGCCGCCCATCCACCCGGTGACGATGAACGCGGTGGGCATGAGCGCCGGGGCGGCGCTGCTGTTCGCGGGCTCGTGGGCCGCGGGCGACACCTGGCGGCTGCCGCGGCTGGCGGTGACCTGGTGGGCGCTGGCGTACATGGTCGTGGCGGGTTCGGTGCTGACCTTCGTCCTCTATCTGGTGGTGGTGCGCCGGTGGGGCGCCTCGCGGGCGGCCTACGTCTTCGTCGTCGTCCCGGTGATCACGATCCTGCTGTCGGCCCGGCTCGACGACGAGAAGCTGACGGCCGGTCTGCTGCTGGGCGCTCCGCTCGTCCTGCTCGGTGTCCATCTCGGCGCCCTGCGGCCGGGCCGCGACCGGCCGTCGGGGCCTGCGGCCGACGGCGCGACCAAGGCCTGAGGGAGGGCTTTACCGGCTGTACTCTCTGGCAGATGAGCACGCTGAATCTCGACGACTTCTCCGATCTGATCGAGCGCCCCGACGGGGGCGTCCGACGTGATGCCGAGGAACGCCGTGAGCGCCTCGCCGTGCCGCCGGGCGCGCTGGGCCGGCTCGACGATCTCGCCGAGTGGCTCGCCGCCGCGCAAGGGCGGGTGCCGGTCAAGCCGATCGAGCGCCCGCGCGTGGTGCTGTTCGCCGCCGACCACGGGATCGCCTCCGAGGGCGTCTCCGCCCGGGCCGCCGGCACCGGCCACGAGCTGGTGCGGGCGGTGCTGGAGGGGACCAGCCCCGTCGCCATCCTGGCCAGTCGGCTGGGCGCCACCATACGGATCGTCGACGCGGGGCTCGACTGCGATCCCGGGCTGCTGCCCGAGGACGTGGTCAGGCACCGCGTCCGGCGCGGCAGCGGCCGGATCGACGTCGAGGACGCGCTGACGGTCGAGGAGGCCCGGGAGGCGCTGCGGCTCGGCATGCGGATCGCCGACGAGGAGGCCGACTCCGGGACGGACCTCGTCGTCCTCGGGGACCTCAGCGTGGGCGGCACCACCGTCGCCGCGACCCTCGTCGCCGCCCTGTGCGGAACCGATGCCTCCGTGGTCACCGGCCGCGGCGGACTGCCCATCGACGACCTGGCCTGGATGCGCAAGTGCGCGGCGATCCGCGACTCGCTGCGCCGGGCCCGCCCGGTCCTGGGCGACCAGGTGGCGCTGCTGGCCGCGGTGGGCGGCGCGGACGTGGCCGCCATCACCGGTTTCCTGCTCCAGTGCGCGGTGCGCCGTACGCCGGTCATCCTCGACGGGGTCGTCTCGGCCGCGTGCGGGCTGGTGGCCCAGCGCGCCGCGTTCCGCGCGCCCGACTGGTGGCTGGCAGGTCAGGCGAGCGGCGAACCGGGCCAGGCGAAGGCACTGGACCGGATGGCACTCAACCCTGTGCTCGACCACGGCGTCACTGTGGGCGAAGGTACCGGGGCATTGCTGGCTCTCCCCCTCGTCCAGGCGGCCGCCGCACTCGCGGCGGAGCTCCCTGAGCGGGCGGCGCAGGAGCCGACGGAATGAGCCGCCGGGGCCCGCGGTCCTGACCAGGTCGTGGTCTCCGACTCGCCCAACCGTGGGCGGCGGCGCCCCATATGATCGCTTTTTATGGGAGAGGTCCGTTTGAGCAGCGCAGAGACCGACCGCACCGCCACACCGGCGACCGGTCCGTCATCCGGCAGGAAAGAGACCGGCGGCGACCCCGCCGGCAGGGCGGCGGGGGGCAGCCGGGAATCCGGACGGGAGGCCGGACGGGACACCGGCCGGGGCAGTACGCGCTCACGGCGCGGCGCCGCGTTCGCGGTCTGGTACCTGCGCACCGTCACCTTCGTCAACTTCCTGAGCGCGGTGTGGGTTTCGCTCGGGCAGGACCTGCGACGCCACAACGCCGACAACTTCTACACCCCGTACCTGCTCACGGCCGGCTTCGCCTCCGGGCTCTTCTGCCTGCTGCTCGCGGTCACCATGGGCCGCCGCAAGCGGGCCGCCTGGATCCTGAACCTGGTCGTGAGCGGGCTGCTGCTGCTCGCCTTCCTCAGCGCCGCCTTCGTCCCCTGCTCGTGGGGGGCCGACGTCTGCTACCCGGAGTTCCGCGACCACGCGCAGAACTGGGTCTCGCTCGCCCTGACCGCCGCCTTCGTCGGCGCCCTGCTGCTGGGCCGCCGCGAGTTCTACGCCAAGGGCGACCGCTCCAACCCCGCGCTCGCCACGGCCGTCGCCGCCGTTGGCCTGCTGCTCGGCTCGCTGGTCGCGGCCCTGCTCGTCGGCGCCACCAACACCCACGTCAGCGCCTCCGACGCCACGTTCCTGGACCGCTGGCGGTACGGGGTGATGCGGCTGATCACCCTGGCACCGGACGACCGGGTCTCCCGGGTGATCACCACGCCCGGCTGGGTGGACGTCTTCATCAACGTCATGTCGATGCTGCTGCTCCTCGCCGTGCTGTTCGCCGCCTTCCGCTCGCGCCGCGCCGTCGACCCGCTCACGCAGGACGACGAGGAGCGGCTGCGGGCGCTCCTCGCCCGGCAGGGCGACCGCGACTCCCTGGGCTACTTCGCGCTGCGCCGCGAGAAGTCCGTCATCTGGTCCCCCACCGGCAAGGCCGCCGTCACCTACCGCGTCGTCGGCGGGGTCTCGCTGGCCTCCGGCGACCCGATCGGCGACCCCGAGGCCTGGCCCGGCGCCATCGAGCCGTGGCTGGCCGAGGCCCGCGAGCACGGCTGGGTCCCGGCGGTCAACGGCGCGAGCGAGGAGGCGGGGCAGATCTACGCCCGGCACGGCCTGGACGCGCTGGAGCTGGGGGACGAGGCGATCGTCGAGACCGCCGAATTCACCCTGGAGGGCCGCGCCATGCGGACCGTCCGGCAGGCGTTCAACCGCGTCAAGCGGGCCGGCTACACGGTCCGCATCCGCCGCCACGCCGACATCCCGGCCGACGAGATGGACGAGCTGGTGCGCCGCGCCGACGACTGGCGCGACGGCGCGACCGAGCGCGGCTTCTCCATGGCGCTGGGCCGACTGGGCGATCCGGCCGACGGCCAGTGCGTGATGCTGGAGTGCACCGACGGCAACGGCGACCTGCGCGCCCTGCTGTCCTTCGTACCGTGGGGACCCAAGGGCCTGTCGCTGGACCTGATGCGCCGCGACCGGGACTCCGAGAACGGCCTGATGGAGTTCATGGTCATCGAACTCCTCGAACGCTCCAAGGAGATCGGGGTCACCCAGGTCTCCCTCAACTTCGCGATGTTCCGGTCCGTCTTCGAGCGCGGGTCCAGGCTCGGCGCGGGTCCGGTGCTGCGGATGTGGCGCTCGCTGCTGAGCTTCTTCTCCCGGTGGTGGCAGATCGAGTCCCTCTACCGGGCCAACGCCAAATACCGGCCGATCTGGGAACCGCGGTTCATGCTCTTCGAGAAGAGTTCGGACCTGCTGCGGATCGGCATCGCGGCGGGTCGGGCCGAAGGGTTCCTGGAGGCCCCCGGCCTTCCGAAGTGGCTGCACCGCAGACACCTGGAGACCCGCCGTTGACAGCGTGGCACACCACCTCCCCGCAGCGGTTCGCCCGCCGCGAGTGGGGGCCCCTGTTCCGGACCGTCCGGGACAGGCTCGCCCGCGACAAGTGGCGGGCGATCCCCATGACCATCGGCGCGGTCTGCCTGACCTCGGTCTTCCAGATCGTGCAGAACACCTCCTGGGGCTTCCAGCCGGTCCAGAACCTCGGATCGGTCAAAGCCGTCGACCCGCTCTGGCTGGCCCTGCTGCGGACCCCCCTGTCGCTGTTCGTCCCGGCCCTGGACCTGCCGGTGTGGGGTGCGCTCGCGCAGATCCTGCTCGTCTTCGGGATCGCGGAGATCTGCATCGGCTGGTGGCGCACGCTGCTGGTCGCCTACGTCGCCACCCTCGCCGGGACCACGTACGCGCGGATCGGACTGGCGCTGGGCCCCGACCACCCCTTCGGCCTGCCGGTGTCCGACCGGATCGTCAACGACACCGGACCCTCGGCGGCGGTGGTCGGGCTCGCCATCTACGTCTGCTGGCGCTACCGGGCGTACCTCACCGGCGGCCTGGTGGTCCTGCTGATGATCGGCGAGGTGCTCGTCAAGAACAACCTGGCGGGCAAGGAGCACCTGGCGGCCATCGCCGCGGTCATGGCGGTGTGCGTGGTCCGCGCCCAGTGGGGTCCGCAGCGCTCCCGCACCCCGCTGGGGCAGCACCCTCCCCCTTAGGGCCCGCCCAGGGGTGTGTATCCCGGCCACACCCCCCAGGCCGTACCGTATCCGCGTGACGACAGAGCCCGGGCGGTTCGCCCCCAGCCGGCAGTGGATGCGGACCCATCCGCTGGCCACCGATGCCGCTCTGGCGTTCGGGGCGTTCGTCGCCATGGTCGTCGGCTCCTTCGCCGATCCGAACGGGCCCCACGGGCCCACCTTCGGGACGCGCACCCCCGATCCGTTCTCGCTGCTGCTGATGCTGCTCGGCGCGGCCGCCCTGGTGTTCCGGCGCCGGCAGCCGCGCGTCGTGCTCCCCGTGACCTGCGGGCTCTCGCTGCTGGAGCTGGCCACCGGGGACCCGCGGGCGCCCGTCGTCATGTCCACGGTGATCGCCCTGTACACGGTGGCCTCCCGCACCGACCGGCCGACGACCTGGCGGATCGGGCTGCTCACCATGACGGGGCTGACGGGCGTGGCCATGCTCGCCGGGCCGCTGCCCTGGTACGCGCAGGAGAACATCGGGATCTTCGCCTGGACCGGGATGGCCGCGGCGGCCGGGGACGCGGTGCGCAGCCGGCGGGCCTTCGTCGACGCCATCCGGGAGCGGGCCGAGCGCGCCGAGCGGACCCGCGACGAGGAGGCCCGGCGGCGGGTCGCCGAGGAGCGGCTGCGGATCGCGCGGGACCTGCACGACGTGGTGGCCCATCACATCGCCCTGGTCAACGTGCAGGCGGGGGTGGCCGCGCACGTCATGGACAAGCGGCCGGACCAGGCCAAGGAGGCCCTGGCCCACGTACGGGACGCCAGTCGCTCCGCGCTGAACGAGCTGCGGGCCACGGTCGGGCTGCTGCGGCAGTCCGGCGACCCGGAGGCGCCGACCGAGCCCGCGCCCGGGCTGGGCGTCCTGGACGAACTGGCGGACACCTTCCGGCACGCCGGGCTGCCGGTGGACGTGATCGTCCAGCTGGACGGCGAGGCGGGGCCGTTGCCGGCCGCGGTGGACCTGGCGGCGTACCGGGTGATCCAGGAGGCGCTGACCAACGTACGCAAGCACGCGGGCCCGGGGGTCAAGGCGGAGGTGAGCGTGGTTCGGGTCGGCCCGTCGGTGGAGGTGACCGTACTGGACGACGGCGGCGGCGCGAAGGCTCCCGACGCGGAGCCCGGCGGGGGCCACGGCCTGCTCGGCATGCGCGAACGCGCCACCGCTCTGGGCGGCTCCTGCTTCGCGGGCCCCCGCTTCGGCGGCGGCTACCGCGTCCACGCGATCCTCCCCGTGTGACCCGCCCCCCTCTTTCCGCTGCGCGGCCCCTCCCCTAGGCCAGCCCCTCCAGCCTTGACCGGGCCAATCCAGCCGTGGCCGGGCAAATTCAGCCTTGGCCGGGCCAATCCAGCCTCGCCGGCGTTTGAGGCGCGGGTCCGGGCAGAGCCCGGTGCCCGGCGGAGCCGGGTTCGGGGGGGGGGGGGGGGGGGGGGGGGGGGGGGGGGGGGGGGGGGGGGGGGGGGGGGGGGGGGGGGGGGGGGGGGGGGGGGGGGGGGGGGGGGGGG